>NZ_NWMV01000067.1 GCF_002837145.1 Macromonas nakdongensis
GTTGCTGCAGTCCGGGCTGGAGGACGCGGCCGTGTCCGACACGGCGCTCACCGCCAACGGGGCAGCCGCCGACGACAGCGCCGCCGGCGCCGAGACCGCCGCCTCGGCCGAAGCCGCCGACCAGACCGCCGAAATCCGCCTGACCGAGGACGATCCCCTCGCCCCCCTGCTGGCCCTGATCACCCCGCCCAGCCACACCACCGTTGAGGTGGCGGACCCCGGCCTGGGCCGCGGCCATCACCCGGACACCGACCCCGCCGCCACGCGGGCGCTACCCGCCCACGCCTCAGGCGACGCGCAGCCCCTTTCCTGGCACATGGCCAGCCCCGGCCTACCGGGCAGCGCCTTGCTGGAGCCCGGCACCGCCGCGGCCATCCCCCAGGCCATCGACCACCTGGACGCCGCCCTGGCAAAGGCAGCGACACTCCCCACCAACGCCCCCGGCGACGGGCAGCCCCGGGCCTGGCACATGGCCACCCCCGGCCAACCGGGCAGCGCCTTGCCGGAGCCCCGCTCCGCCGCTGCCGCCCCGGCCACCGAAAACCTGAGCCCCGACTTGACCACCACCGAGCCGGCCGTCGGCATCGGTGCCAGCACGACCCAACTGGCGGACGCCACGGCAGCCGAAAGCACCCCGGCCGCGGCCGCATCCACCCCAGAACCTGGACGGGCCCCGGACGCACCCGCCAGCGGCCTCACGCCCCCCGACCCAGAACGGCGACACCGCAGCCAGACGGGCCCGCACTGGTCCCGCCTGGACGCAGACGCCCGCGGCGGCAACGGCCAGGGTTTGACCGCCCCCAGCACCGCGGACGTGGTGGACACGCTGACCCGGTCCTGGCACATGGCCACACCGGGCCAGCCGGGCAGCGCCATCGCCGATCTGGTCGCCAGTGCCAGCCCCTGGGGCGCCGCCGTCTCGGCCATGGCCCGCGGTGGGGACAACAGCCCCGGCACCGATGCCGGTGGCACGGGCACGGACGGCGGTGCCGCGGCCCTGACCGATGCCACCCCCAGCGCCACCGCGCCCGCGGACGGCAGCGGCTTTGCCATGAGCCTGGGCGAAGCCTTGGGCGACGCCTACGAGTCCCTGGGGGCGCAGGTCAGCCTCTGGGCCGCAGCCCAGACCAAACGCGCCAGCGTGCGGCTCGACGTGGGAGGCAGCGATGCCCTGGAGGTGGACGTGTCCCTCGACGGCGGCAAAGCCCAGCTCAACTTCCGCACCGACGACGCCCAGGTGCGCGACGCCATCAAGGCCCAGGCCCCAACCGTGCTGGCCGACCTGCTGGCCCGCGCGGGCATCGCACTCGACAGCGTCTCGGTCGGCGGCCAAGGCGCGGGGCAGGCCGGTGGCCAAGCTGCCGACGGCCGCCCGGGTCCGTGGGTGCCGTTGCGCGCCAGCGCCGACACCGGTCCGGCCATTCTGCCCCCAACCCGCCCCACCCCCACCCGCAACGGTCGGCTGGGCCTGGACGTTTACGCCTGAACAAAGGGGCATAGCCCCCCTTTATCGCGCTTAAGCCCGGGGGCGCGGCGACCATAATCGGGCATGACAAAATAGACCGGGTGCCCACCGCGACCACGGTGGGCGTTCTGTCTGACCCGACCCGAAGGCAAACACATGGCCGCTAAACCCGCCGCAGGCGCCGACAACGCCGAAAAACCGAAGAGCAAGAAGATGCTCGTCATCGTCCTGGTGGCGGTGCTGCTGCTGGTCGTCGCTGGGGCCGCCGCCGCTTTTCTGCTGCTCAAACCCTCGGCCGACGAGGAAGACGGCGGTGACGCGCACGCGGCCGCAGAAACCACCAAGCACGCCAAACCCAAGGCCCCGCCCCAGTACATGCCGCTGGACGCCCTGGTCATCAACCTCGCCGACCCGGGTGGCATGCGCTACGCCCAGGTGGGCATCACCCTGCAGCTGGAAGACGCGGCCACCGGCGAAGCCATCAAGGGCTACCTGCCGACCATCCGCAACGGCATCCTGATGCAGATTTCGCGCCGCACGGCCGACGAACTGCTGCGCCCCGAAGGCAAGGAGGCGCTGATGAACGACATCCTCACCCTGGTGCGCGAAGAAGCCGGCATGCCCCTGAACCGCGGCCACAGCCCGGTGCAGGCGGTGCTGTTTTCCAGCCTGATCGTGCAATAAGCCCCCTCCACGCCCTCACCACAGACCACCATGAGCGACGCCTTTCTCTCACAAGACGAGATCGATGCCCTGCTCGAGGGCGTGACCGGCGAAAGCCAGAAACTCGCCAAGGAAGACTTCCCCACCGACGGCGTGCGCAGCTACGACCTCTCCAGCCAGGAGCGGATCGTGCGCGGGCGCATGCCGACGATGGAAGTGATCAACGAGCGCTTCGCCCGCAACCTGCGCGTGGGCCTGTTCAACTTCATCCGCCGCAGCCCGGAAATTTCGGTCGGCACGGTACAGGTGCAGAAGTACAGCATGTTCCTGCGCGAGCTGGTGGTGCCCACCAACTTCAACATCATGGCGGTGCGTCCGCTGCGCGGCAGCGGCCTCATCGTCTGCGAGCCCACGCTGCTGTTCGGCGTCATCGACAGCCTGTTCGGCGGCAGCGGCAAGTTCCACACCCGCATCGAAGGGCGTGACTTCTCGCCCACCGAGCAACGCGTCATCAACCGCATGGTGGAGGTGATCTCGGAGGAGTACAAAAAGGCCTGGAAAGGCGTGTACCCGCTGGAACTGGCCTACCAGCGTTCCGAGATGCAGCCGCAGTTCGCCAACATCGCCACGCCCAGTGAAATCGTGGTGAGCACCAGTTTCACGCTGGAAATCGGCGACCTCACCGGCTCGCTGCACATCTGCATCCCCTACTCCACGCTGGAGCCGATCCGCGATCTGCTGTATTCCACCTCGCAAGGCGACTCGATGGAGGTGGACCGCCGCTGGGTCAAGCTGCTGAGCCAGGAGATCCAGGCGGCCGAGGTGGAGCTGGTGGCCGAGCTGGCCAACACCGGCGCCACCATCGAGCAACTGCTGGCGATGAAGGTGGGCGACTTCATCGAGCTGGAGCGCGAACGCATCATCCAAGCCAAGGTGGACGGCGTGCCCATTCTGGAATGCGAATACGGCACCCACAACGGCAAGTACGCGCTGAAGGTTCAGCGCACCATCCGCAGCACCGACAAGACCTGGCACGGAGATCAGTATGACAAATGAGCAAGACACCAACGCCCCGAGCCCGGAAGAGGCCATGGCCGACGACTGGGCCCAGGCCCTGCAGGAGCAGTCCGGCGGGATGAACCAGGACTTTGCCTCCGGCGCACCGCACTTCGACGGCGACATGGCCAACCAGCCGGTGGGCAACAACGACATCAGCATGGTGCTGGACATTCCGGTGCAGTTGTCGGTGGAACTGGGCCGCACCAAGGTGCCGATCAAGTACATCCTGCAACTGGCCCAGGGCTCGATCGTGGAGCTGGACGCGCTCGCCGGCGAACCCATGGACGTGCTGGTCAACGGCTACCTCATCGCCCAGGGCGAGGTGGTGGTGGTGAACGAGAAATTCGGCATCCGCCTGACCGACATCGTCACCCCGTCCGAACGCCTGCGCCGCCTGAGCCGGCACTGACCGCCCATGAACTTCGCCTCCTACGCCCCGGCCCTGGGCCTGCTGCTGGTCATGGGCCTGCTGGCCTGGGCGCTGCAATGGGTGAAAAAACGCACCGCCCCCGCCGGCAGCGGCCAGGGCGCCGAACTGCGGCTGGTGTCGCAGCTGGTGCTGGGCCCGCAACAACGCGTGGTGGTGGTGGAGGTGGACGGCCCCCACGGCCCGGTGCAACTGACCCTGGGCGTGACGCCGCAGCACGTGCGCACCCTGCACACCCAGGCGGTCGGCCGCCCGGCCCCGGGCACCCCGGCGGGCACGGCCGCCCCCACCCCCAGCTACGCCGCCGTGGCCCAGGCCCTGCGCGGCGGCGCAGCGCGGCAGGAGCCCGCGGCATGAAGCCGGTGGGCACACGGGTCCGCTGGCGCCACGGGTTGGCCGCCCTGGCCCTGCTGGCGCTGGCCGGTGCCGCCTGGGCACAAGGCAGCCCCTCGCCGGCCCCCAACGGGCAGTTGCCCCTGGTCATCGGCCAGGGGGCGGGCG
This sequence comes from Macromonas nakdongensis, assembly GCF_002837145.1. Classification (GTDB taxonomy): domain Bacteria; phylum Pseudomonadota; class Gammaproteobacteria; order Burkholderiales; family Burkholderiaceae_C; genus Macromonas_B; species Macromonas_B nakdongensis. Next base: position 4,116 of record NZ_NWMV01000067.1, read on the forward strand.
GCACCAGCTACTCGGTGCCCATCCAGACGCTGCTGTTCTTCACCGCGCTGTCCTTCCTGCCCGCGGTGCTGCTGATGATGACGTCCTTCACCCGCATCGTCATCGTGCTTTCGCTCATGCGCCAGGCCCTGGGCACCCAGTCTTCGCCGCCCAACCAGGTCATCGTCGGGCTGTCGCTCTTCCTCAGCATGTTCGTCATGGGCCCGACGCTGGACCGCGTCTACGACAACGCCTACAAGCCCTACACGCAGAACGCCCTCAACTTCGAGCAGGCGCTGGCGCAGGGCGAAATCCCGCTGCGCGAGTTCATGACCAAGCAGACGCGCCAGTCCGATTTCGAACTCTTCGCCCGCCTGGGCAAGCTCGGCCCCGACGTCACCGTGGCCAATGCCCCGCTGCGCGTGCTGGTGCCGGCCTTCGTCATCAGCGAACTCAAAACCGCCTTCCAGATCGGTTTCATGGTCTTCATCCCCTTCCTGGTGGTGGACATGATCGTGGCCAGCGTGCTCATGTCGCTGGGCATGATGATGCTGTCGCCGGTGCTGGTGGCCCTGCCCTTCAAGCTGATGCTGTTCGTGCTGGCCGACGGCTGGAACCTGCTGATCGGCTCGCTCGCCGCCAGCTTCGCCACCTGACCCATCCCGGGAGACCGCCCATGGAAGCCCAAGCCGTCCTCACCATCGGGCAGAACGCCCTGTTCATGCTGCTCATGGTGGCCGCGCCCATCCTGGGCACGGTGCTGGTGGTGGGCCTGGTCATCAGCCTGTTCCAGGCGCTCACCCAGATCAACGAAGCCACCCTGTCCTTCGTGCCCAAGCTGCTCGCGGCGGTGGCGGTGTTCGCCCTGGCCGGCCCCTGGATGCTGACCACCCTGGTGGACTTCATCCGGCGCACGCTCATGGCCATCCCCGATTACGCGGTCTGAGCCACCGCAGCCCGCCGGCCATGCTCACCTTCACCGAGGCCCAGCTCATGGCCTGGGTCGCGCCCATCTTCTGGCCCTTCCTGCGGGTGCTGGGGGTGTTCGCCAGCGCGCCCATCTTCTCGGCGCGTTCGGTGCCGGTGCGCACCAAGATCGGCTTGGCCTTCGTCATCGCGCTGTGCCTGCAGCCCGCCCTGCCCGAACCGCCCCTGCTCTCGCTCAACAGCCCGGCCGCCTTTGGCGCGGTGGTGCAGCAACTGTCCATCGGGCTGGCCATCGGGTTGGCGGTGCGCATCGTGTTTTCCGCGGTCGAGATGGCCGGCGAGATCGTCGGCCTGCAAATGGGCCTGAACTTCGCCGGCTTCTTCGACCCCAGCACCAACGCCCAGACCAGCACCGTGGGCCGCTTTTTCGGCAACACGTCCATGCTGCTGTTCCTGGTGCTCAACGGCCACCTGATGCTGATCCAGGCCGTGGCCGCCAGCTTCCAGACCTTTCCCGTGGGCGAGGACGCCTTCGGCCCCGTGCGGAGCCTGCGCCTGCACGAACTGGGCGGGCTGGTGTTCTATTACGGTCTGTGGATCGCCCTGCCCATGATCGGCATGCTGCTGTTCGTCAACGTGGTCATGGGCATCGTCTCGCGCATCGCGCCGCAGATGAACGTCTTCGCCATCGGCTTTCCGCTGACCCTGTCGGTCGGGCTGCTGGGCATCGCCTTCACCCTGCCGATGATGGACCGGCCGGTGATGCAGCTCATGCGCGTCATCGCCGACCTGTTTGGTGCCGGCTGAGCCGGCGGCTCAGACCAGCTGGTTGCGGATGGCGTAGACCGTCAGCTCGGCGTTGTTCGTCAGGCCCAGCTTTTCCAGCACCCGGGCGCGGTACACGCTCACCGTCTTGGGGCTGATCATCAACTCCTCGGCGATCTGCGACAGCTTCTTGCCCGAGGCGATTTTTTTCAGCGTCTGCAGCTCCCGCTCCGACAGGCTGTCGTGCAGCTCGGCGCCCTCGGGCGCGTTCAGGTGGTTGGCCAGCAGCTCGGCAATTTCCGGTGTGATGAACTTGCGCCCCTGCGCCACGGTGCGCACCGCCGCCAGCAGCGCGGCCGGGTCGCCGCCCTTGTTCAGGTAGCCCATGGCGCCGGCCTTGAGGCAGCGGATGGCGTACTGGTCTTCCGGGTACATCGACACCATGACCGTGCGCACCGGGCTCTGCTCCTCCTGCAGCACCGCCAGAATCTCCAGCCCGCTGCGCCCGGGCAGGTCCACGTCCAGCAGCAGCACGTCGGGCTTGTGCTGGCGCAGGGCGTCGCGCAGGCTGGCGTAGCCGTCGGCCTCGCCCACCACCTGCACGTCGGTGGCCTCCATCAGCGTGTCGCGCACACCGCGGCGCACCACGGCGTGGTCGTCGCACAACACCACCTTGATCATTCGGCGTTCTCCGGTTCGGGGGTTGCGGTGTCGCCCAGCGGCACCGACAGGATCAGCGTCATGCCCTGGCCAGCCGCGGTCACCACGTCCAGCCAGCCGCCCACGGTCTGGGCGCGCTCTTTGAGGCCCAGCAGACCGAAAGACTGCAGCTTGGCCAGGTCCTCGGGGCCGGCGCCGCGGCCATTGTCCGAGATTTCCAGGGTCAGGAAGTCCTCCAGGTCGCTCACCTCCACGCGCACCCGGCTGGCCTGGGCGTGCTTGAGCACGTTGGTCAGCGCCTCCTGCACGGTGCGGTAGGCCACCATGTCCACCCGGGGATCGAGCGCGGCGCGCAAGCGGCCCTGCAGCGACACGTCCAGCCCGGTGCGCTCGGCAAAGGTGCGCGTCAGCCACTGCAGCGCCGGCAGCAGGCCTTGGTCCAGCACCGCCGGGCGCAGGTTGCGCATGATGCGTTGGCTCGCGCCCAAGGCGTGTTCGGCCATGGCCAGCGCCGCCTGCACGTGGGTCTGCGCCTCGGCGTCGGTGCCGCGGCGCGCCAGCCAGGCGAGGTCCAGCTTCACCGCCGCCAGCGAACCGCCAATGTCGTCGTGGATTTCGCGGGCGATGTCGGCGCGCTCACGGTCGATGCTGGCCTGCAGGTGCTCGGTCAGGTCCACCAGGCGCTGGCGCGACTCGGCCAGGGCGCGCGCGGCGTCGGCCTGGGCACGGCGCGCGGCGGCCAGGTCCAGCGCCCGCTGCAGCGCCCCGGGCAGGCGCGCCAGCCGGTGCTTGTCCACGTAGTCGCTCACGCCGCGCACCATGGCGTCGGCCACCGTGGCCTCGCCGATGGCCCCCGAGACGATGACAAACGGCAGGTCCACACCTTGCGCGCGCATGCCGTCCCAGGCGTCCAACCCGGAAAAACCGGCCAGGTGGTAGTCGGCCAGCACCGCGTCCACCGGGCCCTGCCGCAAGGCGGCCAGGAAATCGTCCAGCGTGTCCACCCAGGTCCAGTGGCACACCAGGTCGCTGCGCGCCAAGGCGCGCGCGACCAGGTCGTGGTCGGCTGGGTTGTCCTCCAGATGGATGATGTGCAGATCGGTCAAACGGTCACCTGTGGGCTGGGCCCCATTTTTTGTGCGAACGGGGCAAAGAATCGACACTATTTTGAGCCATGTCAGACGCGCACCCTGGTCTGAGACGGCGCTCGGGCTTATATTCGCAGACATTGACATCTTTTCGGGAAGCTGTGCCACCTCCCATGCAAGAAGAACCCGCCTCGCCACAACAGAAGCGCCGCTGGCCGCGTGAAGAGATCACCCGGGTCGAACCCCTCCCCGACCGGTCCTCCGAACCGGCGGTAGAAATGAGTGTGTCCGCCGTGGCCGACCTGCAGGACTCGCTGCTGGTGGCCATGAACGACCTCAAGCGCCTGGAAGGGCTGCTCGACCATGCCACCGGCAACCTGCTGGACCGCTTCAACAAAGCCATGCAAGTGGCCGACGGCTTGCCCGACAGCACCGAGGCCCAGCTCATCCGCGAAGCCCTGCACCTGGCCGTGACCGAACTGCAGTTCCACGACATGGCCAGCCAGTTGCTGGTGCACACCGGCAAGGTGCTCAAAGGTTGCGCCTACACCCTGGCCGAACAGGCCATGGAACCCGAAGAAGACGAAATCGGCGTGGTGGTGACCCACATGCCGCAAAACCCCAACCCCGTGACCCAGAGCGAGATGGACGCCGGCTCCATCGAACTGTTCTGACCCCCCGACTTCCACGCCCCAGCTGACAAGGTAATCCCATGCATTCGATTCTCGCCGTTGACGATTCCGCTTCTATGCGCAAGATGGTGTCTTTCACCCTGGTGGGCGCCGGGTTCAATGTGGTCGAGGCGGTCGACGGCGTTGACGCGTTCGAAAAAGCCCAGAAACAGTCCTTCGACCTGGTGCTGACCGACCAGAATATGCCGCGCCTGGACGGCATCGGCCTGACACGCAAGCTGCGCGAAGACCCCAACTTCAAGAACACCCCCATCCTGATTCTGACCACCGAGTCCAGCGACCAGATGAAACAGGCCGGCCGGGCCGCTGGCGCCACCGGCTGGCTGGTCAAGCCCTTCGACCCCAACCGCCTGATCGAGGTCATCAACAAAGTCATCCGTTGACGCCGCCTTTGCCCGCAAAGCCCCCTCCGGCCCCCACCGAGAACCACGCCCATGGCAGACGACAAGAACGACGGCTTTGACCTGACCCAGTTTTACCAAATCTTCTTCGAAGAGGCGGGCGAAAACCTGGAGTCCATGGAGCAGCAACTGCTCAACCTCGACCTGGAGACGGTCGACGACGAAGAACTGAACGCCATCTTCCGCTGCGCCCACTCCATCAAGGGCGGCGCCGCCACCTTCGGCTTCGAGGACGTGGCCGAACTCACCCACCAGATGGAGTCGCTGCTGGACAAGCTGCGCCGCCACGAACTGGCCCCTACCATGCCCATGGTGGACGTGCTGCTGGAAGCGTCCGACGCACTCAAGGGCCTGCTGGCCCGCCACCAGGGCCTGGGCGGGGAACCGCCCGAAACCGCCAGCCTGGTGCAGCGCATCCGCGTGCTGGCCGCCGGGGGACAGGCCACCGTGACCGCTGCGGCAGTCGTCGTGGCACCGCCACCGCCGCCCCCTCCGGCGCCGGCCCCTGCAGCGGGCAGCATGCCCGCGGCCAGCACACCCGGTGCGGCGCGCCGGCTGCGTGCCGTGATCGGGCCGCTCGACCACCCCGAGCAGGCCGACGCCATCAAGGAGCTGTTCCGCGACATCGAAGGCCTGGGCACCATCACCGCGGAACGCGAGGAGCAGGGTTGCAAGGTGTACGACATCGACACCACCAGCACCGACGCCGACCTGCTGGACCTGTTCGCCTTCCACGTGGCCAAGGACAAAATCGCCCTGCACGCGGCCGATGCCGCGCCCCTGGCCGCGGCCCCCGCTCCGCCTCCCGCTCCCGCGCTGGCGGCCAGCACCTCGGATTTCGACCACAGCCACGACATCATCGAACAGGGTTATGGCCTGTTCGCCGGCGCACCTGGCAGCCCGGTCGCCTCCACCGTGCCGGGGGCCTCGGGTGCCCCGGTGCCGGCCGACGACCTGGTGCAAGGCTACGGCCTGTTCCCCGGTGCACCGGGCAACCCCCTCACGCCCAGCGCCCACGCCGACATCGTCCAGGCCGAAAGCGGCTTGCAGATCGGTGCCGCCCTGGCCCCTGCGGTCGCCGGTGAGTCCAAAGCCCGCGAAGGGGCCAAAGCCTCGCGCGCGGCCGCCACCGCCCAGCTCGAAACCACCACGCTGCGCGTGTCGGTCAGCAAGATCGATCAGCTCATCAACCAGGTGGGCGAACTGGTCATCACCCAGGCCATGCTGGCGCAGAACAGCCGCAGCCTGGACGCCACGCTGAACCAGCAGCTGCTGTCTGGGCTGGCCGACCTGGAGCGCAACACGCGCGATCTGCAGGAATCGGTCATGTCCATCCGCATGATCCCGATGTCCGTGGTGTTCAGCCGCTTCCCGCGCATGCTGCGCGACCTGGCCACCAAGCTGGGCAAAAAGGTCGATCTCATCACCCACGGCGAAGCGACCGAACTGGACAAGGGCTTGATCGAAAAGATCACCGACCCGCTGACCCACCTGATCCGCAACAGCTGCGACCACGGCATCGAACTGCCAGACGTGCGCCTGGCCAACGGCAAGCCCGAAACCGGCACCATCACCCTGTCGGCCGCGCACCAGGGCGGCTCCATCCTGATCGAGGTGCGCGACGACGGCAAGGGCCTGTCGCGCCAGAAGCTGATCGACAAGGCGCGCTCCAAGGGCATCCCGGTGTCGAACGACATGTCCGACCAGGAGGCCTGGCAACTCATCTTCGCACCGGGCTTCTCCACCGCCGAGGTGGTGACCGACGTGTCCGGCCGCGGCGTGGGCATGGACGTGGTCAAGAAGAACATCGCCGCCCTGGGTGGCTCGGTGGAGCTGGACTCGTCCGAAGGCTTTGGCATGAGCGTGAAGGTGCGCCTGCCGCTGACGCTGGCCATCATGGACGGCATGACGGTGCGGGTGGCCGACGAGGTTTACATCCTGCCGCTGTCGTCGGTGGTCGAATCCTTCCAGGTGCAGGCCAAGGACATCAACACCGTGGCGCAGAACGCCCAATTGGTGAAGGTGCGCGACGAGTACATGCCCGTCATCGAGGTGGACCGCCTGTTCGACGTGCCGCGCGCCGCCGAAGCCGTGCCGGGCAACACCATCATGGTGGTGATCGAGTCCGACGGCACCCGCGTAGCGCTGATGGTCGACGAACTGCTGGGCCAGCAACAGGTGGTGATCAAGAACCTGGAGTCGAACTACCGCAAGGTGCAGTACGTTTCGGGCGCCACCATCCTGGGCGATGGCAGCGTGTCGCTCATCCTCGACACCTCCTCGCTGGTGCGTCGCGCCCGCCAATGACCCCGCTCCCCCGAAACCGAAACACCCATGGCCGTTGACGACGCCGCCGCCCTGCAAAACCGGGAATTCGCCTGGACCAATGCGGACTTCACCCGCATCAAGGACCTGATCTACCGCCATGCCGGCATCAGCCTGCACGACGGCAAGCAGGCCATGGTCTACAGTCGGATTGCCCGGCGCCTGCGCGACACCGGCCACGAGAGCTTCCGCAGCTACCTGGACTGGCTGGAGCACCACGGCAACGCCGACGAGTGGCAGGAGTTCGTCAACGCGCTGACCACCAACCTCACCTCCTTCTTCCGCGAGAACCACCACTTCATCGAACTGGCGCGGCTGCTCAAGGCCGGGCCGGCCGGGCACGACTGGAAGATTTGGTGCAGCGCCGCCTCCACCGGCGAAGAGCCCTACTCCATCGCCATCACCCTGGCCGACGTCCTGGGCCTGAACGGCCGCTTCCAGGTCTGGGCCAGCGACATCGACACCAAGGTGCTGAACACCGCCTCGCGCGGGGTGTACAAGGTCGATGGGCTCAAGAACGTCAGCCCGGAGCAACTGCGCAAGTACTTCCTCAAGGGCACCGGCCAGAACAGCGGCCTGGCCCGGGTGCGGCCCGAGCTGCAGAAACACCTGAAGTTCTTCAACCTCAACCTGATCGAAGACAACTGGTCGCTGCGCGAGGAGTTCGACATCGTGTTCTGCCGCAACGTGATGATCTATTTCGACAACACCACGCAACGCCAGGTGCTCGCGCGCATCCACCGACTGATGAAGCCCAAAGGCACGCTGTTCGTGGGCCACGCCGAAAACTTCAGCGATGCGCGTTCGCTGTTCACCTTGCGCGGTAAAACCGTCTACGAAAAAGTCTGAACCGTATGCACCGCAGCACCGCGCACCTGCAAACCCTCAAGTCCCGGCCCCGCAAGCCCGGCGAGGCGTCGTTCTTTTTCCACGACCAGCATTTCAAATACAACGCCGCCAAGGTGCTGCCGGGCGAGTATTTCGTCTCCAACGAGGACCTGGTCATCATGACCGTGCTGGGTTCGTGCATCGCCGCCTGCATCTGGGACTCGCGCCTGCGCATCGGTGGCATGAACCACTTCATGCTGCCCGAAGGCGGCGGCGACACCTCCGGGCGCTACGGCTCCTACGCCATGGAACTGCTGATCAACGAACTGGTGAAACAGGGTTCCTCGCGCGAGTACATGCAGGCCAAGGTGTTTGGCGGCGGCGCCGTCATCTCCGGCTTCACCAGCATGAACGTGGGCGAGCGCAACACCAAGTTCGTGCTCGATTACCTGGCCACCGAACGCATTCCGGTGGTCTCCAAAGACGTGATGGACATCTACCCACGCAAGGTGGTGTTCTTCCCGGTGACCGGCAAGGCCATGGTCAAGCGCCTGGCCCACGCCCACCCGGAGACCCTGGAGTCGCAGGAGCGCCAAGGCGTGGCCACCCGGGTGGTGCAGTCCACGGCCGGCGGCTCGGTGGACCTGTTCTGACGCAATTTCAGGCGAGGCATGCAAAAAATCACTGTGGTGGTGGTGGACGATTCGGCGCTGGTGCGCAGTCTGCTCACCGAAATCATCAACCAGCAACCCGACATGGCCTGCATCGGTGCGGCCAACGACCCGCTGCAGGCGCGCGAGATGATCCGGGAACTCAACCCCGACGTCATCACCCTGGACGTGGAAATGCCCAAGATGGATGGGCTGGAGTTCCTCTCGCGCCTGATGCGCCTGCGCCCGATGCCGGTGGTCATGGTCTCCACCCTGACCGAACAGGGCGCCGAAACCACCCTGCGCGCGCTGGAGATGGGTGCGGTCGATTTCGTGGCCAAGCCGCGCCTCGGGGTATCGTCCGGGCTGCGCGAGCTGGGTGACGAGATCGTCGAAAAGATCCGCATCGCCAGCAAGGCCCGGGTCAGCCGCCACGTCGCCCCGCCCCCGGCCGCACCGACCCAGCCGCGCCCCGATGGCGTTGCGGCCCCGGTGCCCCGCGCGCCCACCAGCACCCGGCTGCTGTCGACCGAGAAGATGATCTGCATCGGCGCCTCCACCGGCGGCACCGAAGCCATCCGCGAAATCCTGGTGGACCTGCCGGCCGACTCGCCGGCCATCGTCATCACCCAGCACATGCCGCCGGGCTTCACCACCAGCTTTGCCGCGCGCCTGGACTCGCTCTGCCGCATCCGCGTTTCGGAAGCGCGCGACGGCGAACGCCTGCTGCCCGGCCATGCCTACATCGCCCCGGGCGGCAAGCAGTTCCACATCGAACGCAGCGGTGCCAACTACGTGGCCGTGGTCGACGACGCCCCCCCGGTGAACCGGCACAAGCCCTCGGTGGAGGTGCTGTTCAAATCGTGTGCGCGCGTGCTCGGCCCCAATGCAGTGGGCGTGATGCTGACCGGCATGGGCGGCGACGGCGCCGCCGCCATGAAAGAGATGCGCGACGCGGGCAGCTACAACCTCGTGCAGGACGAGGCCAGTTGCGTGGTGTTCGGCATGCCCAAAATGGCGATACAGCACGGTGCCGCGCACGAAGTGCTGCCGCTGAAACAGATGGCGCGCGCCATCATGGAACGCATCAACAGCGGTGGCGGCGTGCGCCACCGCATCTGAACCGGGCCTTCAGACCAGCCGGCTCACGGTGCTGCCGGGGCTGGGGGCATCGGCCCCGCCGGTGCGCAGGTAGTTCTCGGTGGCTTCCAGGGCCCGCTCGGTGGGCACGGCGGGCGCCGGTGCCAGGGCTTCGGCCCGCGCAGCGGCCGCGGCACGCGCCTCTTCGCCGATCAACACATCCACCGCCGCCCGACTGGCCTTCCACATGTTCGGCAGCAGTTCGTTGATCTGCGTGTCCATCGCCTCTTCCACGGGGCTTTTCACCTCGACAGGCAGCTGGCCCTGGAAACGCTGCGCCTCGGCACGGGCCTGCTGCCGGTCGCGCTCGGCACGGGCGGTTTCGGCCTCCTGGGTCTGTTCTTCGGGCGCGGCGGCTGCCTGGGCGCCGTCGGTGGCATTTTGCTCGGCTGGGGTGGTGGCTTCGGTTTCTGCCGCGGCCTGCGCAGGTGCTGGCGCGGCGGCCAGGGCCACCGTGGCCACCCCCGCCACGCCGCGGGCGGCGGCTTGCCCGGGCAGCGCCGCGTTCTTGTCCACCTCCACCGTGGTCGCCTGGCCCGTGGAGTTGACCGGCGGGAAAGCCGGTGGCGCATAAACGGCCACGGAACTGCCCGCATCGCCCCCCTGCGACACGACGACCGACACCCCCGCGTTCTCGGGCGAGACCGCGGGGCTGGGCTTGACCGGCAAGGCCGGCTGCGACTTGGCAGCGGGCGCTTGCGGCGGCACAGGCGAAACAGCGACGGAAGAAATGGTCAACATGGCGAACTCCTCGGCGAAGCACCCCAGGCATGGGATTTCCGCTCTCCTTCGCTCTATCGGACGACTTTCGGCCAACTTTAGGGCGGCACACAGAAAATTTCAAGCCTGGGCTTGCACGTAAAATGTGCAGACAAGCAACCTACCGAGGCAAGCAATGTCCGTGATCCCCTCCATGTCCGACCGCGACGGCAAAATCTGGATGGATGGCCAGATGGTCGATTGGCGCGACGCCAAAATCCACGTCCTGACGCACACGCTGCACTACGGCTGCGGCGCCTTCGAGGGGGTGCGGGCCTACAACACCGTCAACGGTCCGGCCATTTTCCGCCTGGAAGAGCACACCCAGCGCCTGTTCAACAGCGCCAAAATTTTGCGTATGAAGATCCCGTTCACCCAGGAAGAGGTGAACGAAGCGCAAAAAGCCGTCATCCGCGAAAACCAGCTGGAAAGCGGTTACCTGCGCCCGCTGACCTGGATCGGTGACAAGAAGCTGGGCGTCAGCCCCAAGGGCAACACCATCCACCTGATGGTCGCCGCCTGGGCCTGGGGCGCCTACCTGGGCGAAGAAGGCATGAAGCGCGGCATCCGCGTCAAGACCAGCAGCTACACCCGCCACCACGTCAACATCACCATGACGCAGGCCAAGGCGGTGAGCAACTACACCAACTCCATTTTGGCCAATATGGAAGCCACCGACGAGGGCTACGACGAGGCCCTGCTGCTCGACAGCGCCGGCTTCGTGAGCGAAGGCGCGGGCGAAAACATTTTCGTCATCAAGAACGGCGTGATCTACACCCCCGACCTGTCGGCCGGCGCGCTCAACGGCATCACCCGCAACACGGTGTTCCACATCGCCAAAGACCTGGGCCTGGAGATCGTGCAAAAGCGCATCACCCGCGACGAGGTGTACATCGCCGACGAAGCCTTCTTCACCGGCACCGCCGCCGAGGTGACGCCGATCCGCGAACTGGACCGCATCGAGATCGGTGCGGGCAGCCGTGGCCCGATCACCGAGAAGATCCAGACCGCGTTCTTTGACATCGTCAACGGCCGCAACCCGAAATACGCCCACTGGCTGACCAAAGTGTGATTGCCATGAGCCAAGCCCCTTCTGCTATCGAACTGGCCGCCAAAGACCTGAACGCCCACGGCGGCGTGTTCTGCCCCAGCCCCCTGGCCGACATGAATCTGTGGAACAGCCACCCCAAGGTCTACCTGGACGTGGCCAAGACCGGCGAGGCCCGCTGCCCCTACTGCGGCACCGTGTACCGCCTGAAGGCGGGCGAGGTGGTGGCCCACGGGCACTGACTCGCGCAAAAGTCAAGGACTTCATGTCGTCACCACACTGGCCGGCGGTGCATTCGCTGCACTGGAACAACATCCCTGCAGCAATCCTGAACGGCCAGAAGGCGGTTTTTGGAGCACTGGGTATTCCCCTTTGTCAGGATAACCAGCACGGGACCAAGCACGGCGCCTGGATGAATGACATTATTGCTCGCAGCGCAGAGAACGATATCGTCGTTTTTTGCGACATCGACGCCTTTCCTCTCAACAGGGCGTCCTACGAACAGGCGGTTGAGGTGGCACAGGCAGGTGGACTGTTTGGACTGGCCCAATTTTCCAACCACAAGCAGAGCCAGGCGATCTATGCCGGGCCGATGTTCATGGCGTTTCGCAAGTCGCTGTGGCTGGCTGCAGGATGCCCCGATTTCAAATCGTCAAAAACCCACGACGCCGGTGAGGCAATGAGCATTGCCTGCGACCGAATGGGTGCCCTAATCACGCTCATCAAACCCACGGCCTGCGTCATTCCCAAATGGGGGCTCAAAGACCAAGGCTTGTTCGGCATTGGCACCTTTTACGGTGACAACCGTTTTTTTCATCTGTTTGAGTCTCGCCACCCCGCACACGAGCGGTTGTTTGATGCGGTGGTGGCCGATGTCGCGGCAGGCTCCCCGCTTGATTTCAGCCGGTATTTGGCCATCGTGCATGGCAATCCGTCAGAAGATCCTGCCCTACGGAAACCGTCTGCATGGAAGCGGTGGTGGACACGGCGCTTCGGCAAGGCCGCACCGTGATGCCACCCGTCTACTTCGTCAACCTGGCCTGCGACAGCGACCGACGCCAGCGCATGGAGCGGGAATTTGCGCGATTGGGCATCCAGGGTCGGCGCTTTGACGCCGTGCTGTGGACCGGTCTGAGTGAGCAGGAGCGCCTGCGCCTGTACTCCGAAGACCTCAACCTGAAGCAGTACCACTGCCCTTTGGTCAGCGGAGAAAAAGGCTGCTATGCCAGCCACCTGGCCTTGTGGCAGCAACTCTGCGATGGTACCGACTCGGCCATGGTCGTTCTGGAGGACGATGTTGAACTCAGCGACGATTTCGTCCCCGTCATCGAAGCGGCCATGGCCAAGGCTGGCGATTGGGACATGCTCAAGCTCATCAGCAGATCTCGGGAAAACCCCCGCCACGCAACGCCACTGACCAGTAGTGGCCACCAGTTGATCACCTACCGGCGCATCCCCAGCCTGACCGCGGGTTACGTGATCACCCGTGCGGGGGCTCAGAAACTTCTGGCATCGCGCCTGCCTTTCGGTCGACCGATAGATATCGATTTGCGGTTCTGGTGGGAAAACGGCCTGCGCATCCGAGGCGTCTTGCCTGCATTACTGACACTGCATGAAACCAGTGAGGTAAGCAGCATAGGACAACGGGCCAGCAGGGCCGGCAAGTCACGCTGGCGCCAATGGAAAAACAAGTTTATCTACAACTTCATGAACAGCGTCTCACGGTGAGTCGGCCGTGTGCCATCGTCACCACAGGGGAACCACATGCTTTCACCCAATCGCCCGTCCTTGTGCATTGGAGTTTTGACCCTGAATGAAGCGCACCAGATAGAACGCTGCCTCAAAAGCGCCCAGTTCGCCGACCAAGTGATCGTCGTGGACAGCGGCAGCACCGATGGGACACCAGAACTCGCCTCCCGCATGGGAGCACAAGTGCAGCATTACCTCGATTGGCAAGGGTTCGGTCCTCAGCGAACAAGGCTGCTCCAACACGTCCAAGCCGACTACGTGTTTTTTCTGGATGCAGACGAAGTCATATCACCCGCCTTGCGTGATGAACTGCTAGACGCTGTATCAAAAAACGCCAATGTGGTGGGTAAGATCCGTTGGAACACGTTCGCCTTCGGTAAGGAATTGCGCTACTTTGTCAACCGTTCCAGTTTGGAACGGTTCTTCAAGGTTGACAACCTGGAACGTTACGAAGGAGCTGTTCACGAACACGCTGTGCTGAAAAAAGCCGATGCCCCCCGGTTTGTTTTTCGTGCAAAGTTGGACCATCACACGCGCCAGACGGTCAAGGGGAGTCTGGAAAAACTGACGCAATACGCCATGCTGGGCGCCAGCAAACGGGCGCAACGGGGCAAACGGGGCGGCGTGCTCCGTGGCTTGTTGTCATCGACGGTGGTGTTCTTCCGGTTGTATGTGTTGCGTCTGGGTTTCACCGGGGGTGGCGCTGGTTTTCTGCTTTGCTGGTTTGTCGCGCTGGAATTCTTCTTCCGCTACGCCGCGCTGCATTACGACCGTGACACCCTGTCTGGCTGCATCAAGCGCTGACACAGGGCAATCGCCCTGGCTGCCAGAAATCAGCGCAGACGGCCACTGATTGCCTGTCATTCCATTCATACCACTTGCTTTCGCGTCGCCATAACGCTTCATGAAACTTCATAAAATTCGAGCGCTTAAAACGTTGCTCAGTGGGGCTGCACGCCTGCACTTCTCTCAATACGGCGAAGACGTTCTGCTGCACAAGCGCTTTCGCAAACCCAGTACCGAACATTTTTATGTCGATGTCGGGGCTCACCACCCCTACCACCTGTCCAACACCGCCTATCTATGGACGCTGGGCTGGAGCGGCGTGAACGTGGATGCGAGCTCGGCGGTGATCGCGGCCTTCAACGCATCGCGCCCGCAAGACTTGAACCTGCAGGCGGCAGTGGTCAGCGAAGAGGCCGCCGCCACCTCGTCCAGCATCACCTTTTACAGCAGCAAAGACATCGACAACTGCGCCACCTGCGACCCCGATGTGGCGCGGGAGCGGGGGCTGACGCAAACCACCACTGTGCCATGCACGTCGCTCACCGCCATCGTGGAACAGGCGCACGCCCGTTTTCCGGGCCGTTTTGGTTTTCTGAACATCGACATCGAGGGGCTGGACGACCAGGTGATCCAGAACATCGAAGCCTGGCCCCAGAAGCCCCAAATTGTGATGGTGGAGATTTACGGCACCACCATCCCCGATGTGCTGGGGACCCGCACCTACAAGCTGCTGACCGACGCCGGCTATGGGTTCACAGAGCGACTGGGCCACACGGCGGTGTTTGAACTGCTCGGCGGATGAGTCCCGTCAGCCTGTTGCCCGTTCCGCTGCTGATGGCCTGGGCCTTTGCCGTGGTGGCGTTGCTGGACAGATGGTTCCCGGTACACATCAAGGCCCAGCGCGCCAGCGCCATCGACGGGCTGCGCGGCTTTCTGGCCTTTGGCGTGTTTCTGCACCACGCGTGCATTTGGTACTTTTTCACGCACAGCGGTGTCTGGCGCGATCCACCGCCGCCGTTTTATGGGCACTTGGGGTCCACCTCGGTCACGCTGTTTTTCATGATCACGGGCTACCTGTTCTTTGGCAAGCTGCTGGCTGCCGATGGCCAGCAGCTGGACTGGCTGCGGCTGTACGTGTCGCGCGCCTTGCGCATTTTGCCGGTGTTTGCGCTGCTGTCGCTGGCCAGCGTGGTGGTGATTGTGGCCATCAAGCGCCTGGGGCTGGACGCGGGCAACCCCGCACTGCTGGCCCACACGGCGCGCAAGCTCTACGTCACCGCGGGCGTGACCTGGACCCTGGACTACGAGTGGAATTTTTACTTTGCCCTGCCTCTGTTCGCGGCCATGGTGTGGCGCCGGCTGCGTGGGCTGTGGCCCTGGCTGCTGCTGGCGGTGTGCTACCTGGCACTGGAGGACTGGGCGGAACTGACCAGCATTTACAGCGCGGCCTTTGCCGGTGGCTTGCTGGCGGTGTGGGCCGGGCAGTGGCCGTGGCTGGTGGCGTGGTGCCGCACACACGCGGCATCGGCCCTGGTGCTGGGCCTGGTGGCCGGCGTGGTGGCGGGTTTTGACACCGCGTACCAGCCCCTGCCCATGGCGCTGCTGGGCGTGGCGTTTGTGCTGGTGGCCAACGGCACCAGCGTGTTTGGCCTGCTCAACCTGCGCCTGTGCCGGGTGTTTGGCGAAATCACCTACAGCCTGTACCTGTTGCACGGGCTGGTCTTGTTCCTGTTCTTCCGCTTTGTGGTGGGCCTGCACACGGCGGCCACCTTGTCGCCGGTGGAACACTGGCTGCTGGTGGGCGCCCTGACCCCGGTGCTGCTGGCCGTGGCTTTTTTTTCGTTCCGCTGGGTAGAGGCCCCGATGATGGCCAAGACCGACGGCTGGACCCGCGCCTTGCGTGAGCGCTGCAGCCGCATGGCGGCCGGGTGGGTCCCGGGCCGTTGATGCCACGGGCCTTCCGATACCCTCAAGACACGATATACGCCCCCGCTCCCGTGGACAACAATTTGCCGTCGGCCCCATAAAACCCCATGCGGGTGGACGCCACGCGCGAGCCCAGCCGCAGCACCTCGGCACGCAGCTCGAACCACTCGCCAATGCCGGGGCGCAGGTAGTCGATGCGCAGGTCGATGGTGCCCAGCTTGCCGAAGCGGTGCAGCCGCTGTTCGGGCGTTTCGTCCATGTGGCGCGCGCCGATGGCGGCCATGGCCGCCAGGCCGCCCATGGCGTCCAACCCGGCGCTGATGACGCCGCCGTGCACCCGGTTGTAGGCAAAGTGGCCCACCAGCTGGGGGCGCATGTCGATGCGGGCCGTGACCTGCTCGGGGTCGATGGCGGTGATCTTGAGCCCCAACACGGTGTTGAAGACGATTTTTTCCTCGAAGATCTGGCGCACGCCCTCGATGAACTCGGGCTCAAACACCACCGGCGCGGCGGGGGGGTGGACGATGGGTTTGCTCATACCTGCGAGAAATCCGGTTGGCGCTTTTGCAGGAAGGCCGAAAACGCCTCTTTGGCGGCGGGTTCGCGCAGCATGCGGCCGAACACGTCGCCCTCTTCGGCCATGGTGTGCAGCACCAGGGCCTGCTGGCCTTTTTTCATGAGGCGCTTGGTTTCCACCAGGCTGCTCAGCGGCTTGGCGGCCAGCTTGCGCGCCACGGCCTGGGCGTAGCCGTTGGCTTCGCTGGGCGGCAGCACCTTGTTCACCAGGCCAACTTCCAGCGCGGCTTCGGCGTAGAAGGCGTCGCCCAGCAGCAGGGCTTCGGCGGCGCGGTGGTAGCCGAACATTTGCGGCGCCAACAGGCTGGACGCGCCTTCGGCGCACAGCCCCAAGTTGACGAAGGGCATGGAAAACGCGGCGTTGTCGCCGGCATACACCAAGTCGCAGTGGAACAGCATGGTGGTGCCGATGCCCACGGCCGGGCCGCAAACGGCGGCCACCAGCGGTTTGGGGAAGCTGGCGATGTTGCGCAGGAAGCGGAACACCGGGGTGTTCTGGTCGGCCGGCGGGGCGTTGAGGAAGTCGCCCACGTCGTTGCCGGCGCTGAAGATGGCCTCGTCGCCCTGCAGCACCACCACGCGCACACTGGCGTCGGCCTGGGCCTGTTCCAGCGCGTCGGCCAGGGTGGCGTACATGGCGGCGGTCAGGGAATTCTTGCGTGCCAGGCGGTTGAAGGTCAGCGTCATCACGCCGCCGTCGACGTGGCTCAGGATGTCGGACATGGGGTTCACTCCTTGAAATAGACGATCTGGTGGGTGGTGGCCAGCAGGTGGCCGGCTTGGTTCCAGAGTTCGGCGCTTTGGTCGAAATAGCCGTTGAAAAACGATTGTGCCCGCGCCTGCCCGAGCAGGTGTCCGGTGCCGGTGGCGGCCAGTTCGGCGCGGCTGGCGTGGAAGTACACGGTCATGGACACGGTGCCGATGGGCGTCATCAGCGCCCGGCGGCGCCAGACGCGCGGGAAAAAGGCGTCGGCGCAGGCGGTCAGGCTGCAAAAGTCGAGCGGGCGGGGCGGCTCGTCGCGCAGCCACAGGCGGGTCAGGCTGTCGGCTTCGCTGCCGTCCCAGTGCTGGGGCAGGCTGCCTTCGCACAAGCGGAAGTCGTAGCGCTGTATCCATGGAATGGGCCCGCCCCAGGGGGTGGGGGCGACAGCGTCGGGCGGCGGCAGCTGGGGCATCACGGCGTCCGTCGCGCTCCAGGTGTCGCGGCGCACGGCGGTGACGGCGCTGCCGGTCAGCACCACCTGGTCGGCGCCGTGGGCGTCGGGCTGCAGCATGCGCAGCGTCCAGTGCTGGGTGGATCGGTTGGTGCGGGCCGGGGTGGCTTCCAGCCAAAACGGGGTGGCCGGGTCCACCGCCGCGGCGAAGTTGACGGTGAGCGTGACGGGCTCGCCCAGCCGGTCCGGGTGTTGCAGCACGGCGTTGAGCGCCTGCGCCGCGGTGACGCCGCCGAACGGCCCCACCATGTTCTGGTAGCCGGGGTGGGCACGGCCCTGCCAGCACCGGGTGCCCGGCGCGGGCTCGCCGGCCGTGGGCTGCGGCTGCAGCGCCATGGCCTCGTCAAACGGGTGCGCGCCGCCGCTGGGGGGAGCTGTGGTCAATCGGGTCTCCTGTTGTTCTGGTGTGGGGGCGGCAAAAGGGGCTGCCGTGGCAGCCCCTGCGGGTGGGTCAGACGCGTTCGAAAATGCCCGCCGCGCCCTGCCCCATGCCCACGCACATGGTCACCATGCCGTAGCGCCGATTGTGGCGGCGCAGCGCGTGCACCACTGTCGCGGAACGGATAGCGCCGGTGGCGCCCAGCGGGTGGCCCAGGGCGATGGCGCCACCGTTGGGGTTGACCTTGGCCGGGTCCAGGCCGAGCTGGTGCATCACCGCCAGCGATTGGGCGGCGAAGGCCTCGTTCAGCTCGATCCAGTCCAGGTCGTTCTGCGACAGGCCCCCGGCTTTCAGCGCGGCCGGAATGGCCTCGATCGGACCGATGCCCATGATGTGCGGCGGCACGCCCCGTGACGCATAGCTGACGAAGCGGGCCAGCGGCGTCAGGCCGAAGCGCTTGACCGCGGCTTCGCTGGCCAGGATCAGGGCGCCAGCGCCATCGGACGTTTGCGAGCTGTTGCCGGCAGTCACGCTGCCCAGGCCGGTGGGCGTGCCGTCGGCCCGGCGCGGAATGGCAAAGGCCGGCTTGAGCTTGGCCAGCCCTTCCAGCGAGGTGTCGGGGCGCGCACCTTCGTCCAGGCTGACGGTGCGCTGGCTGATGCGCACTTCGCCGCTGGCCAGGTCCAGTTCGCGCTGGGTGACGTCCACCGGGGTGATTTCGTCGGCGAATTCGCCGGCCGCCTGCGCGGCCAGGGCGCGCTGGTGCGACTGCAGGGCGAAGGCGTCCTGCGCGTCGCGGCTCACCCGCCACTGCTGGGCCACTTTTTCGGCGGTCAAGCCCATGCCGTAGGCGATGCCGTAGTCGTCCACGTTGGCGGTGTTGGCAAAAATGCTGGGCGACAGGCTGGGCGCATTGCCCATCATCGGCACCAGGCTCATGCTTTCCACGCCGGCGGCGATCATCACGTCGGCCTCGCCCACGCGGATGCGGTCGGCCGCCATCTGCACCGCGCTCAGGCCCGAAGCGCAAAAGCGGTTGACGGTGATGCCGCCCACGCTCTGGGGCAGGCCGGCCAGCACCGCGCCCACGCGAGCCACGTTCAGGCCCTGCTGGGCTTCGGGAATGGCGCAGCCGCAGATCACGTCTTCGATGGTGGCCGGGTCCAGGTTGGGCACCTGGGCCAGCGCGGAACGCAGCACGTGGGCCAGCAAGTCGTCGGGCCGGGTGTGCTTGAAATAGCCCCTGTGCGACTTGCCGATGGGGGTGCGGGTGGCCGCGACGATGTAGGCGTCTTGAAGGTGTTTCATAGGGTACTCCGCTCAGTTGCCTTCAATTCCGAAGGGGTTTGCCGGTGGACAGCATGCCCAGGATGCGCGCTTGCGTCTTGGGGTGGACGATCAGGCTGCAGAAGGCCTGGCGCTCCAGTTGCATCAGGTATTCCTCGCTCACCAGGGTGCCGGCTTCGACGTCGCCACCGGTCAGCACGTTGGCGATCAGGCCGGCGATGTGGAAATCGTGCTCGCTGATGTAGCCGCCGTCGCGCATGTTCACCAAAGAGCCCAGGATGGTGGCCTTGACCGAGCGTCCCCCCACCGGGAACAGGCGTTTCAGCGGCGGGCGGTAGCCGGCGTTGGCCATGGCCTTGGCTTCGGCAATCGCCACGTAGAGCAACTCGTCCTTGTGCGGCACCACCACGTCGCTGTCGAGCAGGTAGCCGATCTTGCGGCTTTCCAGCGCGCTGGTGCCCACGGTGGCCATGGCGGCGGCCTTGAAGCCTTCGCTCAGGAAGGGCAGCAGGTCGGTGCCGGTGCTGGCTTGGGCGTTCTCGGCGGCGCGGCGGGCGATGTAGGTCAGCCCCCCGGCACCGGGCACCAGGCCCACGCCCACTTCCACCAGGCCGATGTAGCTTTCCATGTGCGCCACGCGGCGGGCGCAGTGCACCGCCAGTTCGCAGCCGCCACCCAGCGCCATGCCGCGCACGGCGGCCACGGTGGGCACCTGGGCGTAGCGCAGTTTCAGCATCACCCGCTGCATTTCGGCTTCCACATCTTCAATGGCCGCCACACCGGCGGCGATGAAGGCGGGCATCACGGCCTGCAGGTCGGCGCCCACGCTGAAGGGTTCGTCGCCCGACCACACCACCAGCCCCTGGTAACTGGCCTCGGCCAGGTCCACGGCGCGGCCCAGACCCTCGGTCACGCCCGGGCCGATCGCGTGCATCTTGCTCTTGATGCTGGCGATCAGCACTTCGTCGTCGAGCGTCCACAGGCGGATGTCGGCATCCTCGAACACGGTTTTGCCAGCGGTTTGGAACTGAGGCGCGGCCTCGCCCAGCACCGGTTCGCGGAAGATTTGGCGCTGGTACACCGGCAGCTGGCGCTTGGGCTGGAACTGGCCGGTCGTGGGGCTCCACGACCCTTCGGGCTGGTGCACCCCGCCGCGCTCGGCCACCGGGCCGTTGAACACCCAATCGGGCAGCGGCGCACTGCACAGCGTTTTGCCGGCATTGATGTCTTCCTGGACCATCTGCGCCACGTCCAGCCAGCCGGCCTCCTGCCACAGCTCGAACGGGCCTTGCTGCATGCCGTAGCCCCAGCGCATGGCCTGGTCCAGGTCGCGGGCGTTGTCGGCAATGCCGGCCAGGTGCACCGCGGCGTAGTGGAAGCCGTTGCGCAGAATGGCCCACAAGAACTGGCCTTGCGGGCCTTCGGCGTGGCGCAGCAGCTTCAGGCGCTCGGCGGCGGGTTTTTTCAGCATGCGGCCGTACACCTCGTCGGCTTTCTGGCCAGCGGGAATGTAGTCCTTGCTCTCCAACTCAAACCGGAAGGTCTCGCGGCCCACGCGCTTGTAAAAACCGGCCTTGGTCTTCTGACCCAGGTGACCCAGGTCCAGCAGGGCCTGCAGCACGGGGGGCGTGGCAAAGCTGCCGTAGAACGGGTCGGTCTGCGCGTTCAGGGCGGTCTGCATGGTCTTGATGACGTGCGCCATCGTGTCCAGGCCCACCACGTCGGCGGTGCGGAAGGTGCCGCTGCTGGCGCGGCCCAGGCGCTTGCCGGTCAGGTCGTCCACCACGTCGTAGCTCAGGCCAAAGCGCTCGGCCTCCTGCATGGTGGACAGCATGCCCGCGATGCCGATGCGGTTGGCAATGAAGTTGGGCGTGTCTTTGGCGCGCACCACGCTCTTGCCCAGGCCGGTGGTCACGAAGGCTTCCAGCTGGTCCAGCACTTTCGGCTGGGTGGCCGGGGTGGCAATCAGTTCCACCAGCGGCATGTAGCGCGGTGGGTTGAAAAAGTGGATGCCGCAAAAGCGCGGGCGCAGGGCTTCGGGCAGCGCCTCGCCCAAGGCGCCGATGGACAGGCCCGAGGTGTTGGACGCCAGCATCGCGCCTTCGGCCACGAACGGGGCGATCTTGGCGTACAGGTCGCGCTTCCAGTCCAGGCGTTCGGCAATGGCTTCGATGATCAGGTCGCAACCGCGCAGCAGTTCCGCGTGCTCTTCGTAGTTGGCGGGCCGGATCAAGTCAGCGTCGCCCGCCACGCCCAGCGGGCTGGGCTTGAGCTTTTTCAGGTTGGCAATCGCTTGTTGGGCGATGGCGCTTTTCGGGCCTTCCTGGGCCGGCAGGTCGAACAAAATGACGGGCACTTTGCAATTGACGAGGTGCGCCGCGATCTGCGCCCCCATCACGCCGGCGCCCAGCACGGCGACTTGTTTCACGGTGAAACGGGACATGGTGTTTCCTTGTGTCGGGGAGCCGTGCGGGGCTCAGGCCAGCGCGGCGTCGGTGTCCATCAGCGCGCGGCTGCCGGCGCGGGCGGTGCGCATCAGCGTGGCGGTTTCCGGGAACAGCTTGGCGAAATAGAAGCGTGCGGTCTGCAGCTTGGCGGTGTAGAAGGGGTCGGTGCTGCCGGCGGCGATCTGCTTCAACGCCACCGAAGCCATACGGGCAAAGAAGTACCCAAACACCAGGTGGCCGGCCACGCGCAGGTAATCCACCGCGGCGGCGCCCACCTCGTCCGGGTTCTGGAAGCCCTTGAAGCCGATCTCGGTGGTGAACTTGGTCATCTGCTCGCCCAGCCCGGCCAGCGGGTTGATGAACTCGGCCATCTTCTCGTTCACGCCCTCTTCTTCCACCAGGCGGCCAATCAGCTTGGCAAATTTCTTCAGCGTGGCGCCGTTGTTGCCCAGCACCTTGCGGCCCAGCAAATCGAGCGACTGCACGGTGTTCGTGCCCTCGTAGATCATGTTGATGCGGGCGTCGCGCACAAACTGCTCCATGCCCCATTCCTTGATGAAGCCGTGGCCGCCGTACACCTGCTGGCACATCACCGCGGCGTTGAAGCCGTTGTCGGTCAGGAAGGCCTTAACGATGGGAGTCAGCAGCGCCAGCAGCTCGGCGCTGTCGGCGCGCACCTTTTCATCGGGGTGGTGCAGTTCCTTGTCCAGCAGCACGGCGCTGTAGCACAGCAGGGCGCGGCCGCCTTCGGCGTAGGCCTTGGCGGTCAGCAGCATCTTGCGCACGTCGGGGTGGACGATGATGGGGTCGGCCTCTTTGTCCTTGGCCTTGGTGCCGCTCAGGCTGCGCATCTGGATGCGGTCTTTGGCGTAGGCCAGCGCGTTCTGGAAGGCCACCTCGGTCAGGCCCAGGCTCTGGTTGCCCACGCCCAGGCGGGCGGCGTTCATCATCACGAACATGGCTTGCAGGCCCTTGTTGGGCTGGCCCACCATCGTGCCCACGGCGCCGTCCAGAATCATCTGGGCGGTGGCGTTGCCGTGAATGCCCATCTTGTGCTCTAGGCCGCCGCAGTGGATGCCGTTGCGCCCGCCCAGCGAGCCGTCGGCGTTGACGTGGAACTTGGGCACCAGGAACAGGCTGATGCCCTTGCTGCCCTTGGGCGCATCGGGCAAGCGGGCCAGCACCAGGTGGACGATGTTTTCGGCCATGTCGTGCTCACCCGCCGAGATGAAAATTTTCTGGCCCGTGATGCGGTAGCTGCCGTCGCCCACCGGCTCGGCCTTGGTGCGCAGCAGGCCCAGGTCGGTGCCGCAGTGGGGTTCGGTCAGGCACATGGTGCCGGTCCACTCGCCGCTGGTCATCTTGGGCAGGTACAGGGCTTTCTGCTCGGGAGTGCCGTGGGCGTGCAGGGCCTCGTAGGCACCGTGGCTCAAGCCGGGGTACATGGTCCAAGCCTGGTTGGCACTGTTGAGCATTTCGTAGAAGCACGAGTTCACCACGAAGGGCAGGCCCTGGCCGCCGTATTCGGGGTCGCAGCTCAGCGCCGGCCAGCCGCCGGCCACATAGGTCTGGTAGGCGGCCCGGAAGCCGCTGGGGGTGCGCACCTCGTGGGTGGTTTTGTCCAGCACACAGCCCTCGGCGTCGCCGCTGATGTTCAGCGGAAACGCGACCTCGGCGGCGAACTTGCCGCCCTCTTCCAACACGGCGTTGATGGTGTCGGCGTCGATCTCGGCGTGCGGCGGGCAGACCTTGAGTTCGTCGGTCACGTTCAGCACTTCGTGCAGCACGAATTGCATGTCGCGCAGGGGCGGGGTGTAGCTGGGCATGGCGGTCTCCTGGGGGCGTGGGTGAGGTTGAAAAAAAAGATCAGGGCAGGTTGCGGGCAACGATGTTTTCGAAGCCCTGGCGCGCACGCGCCAGGCCCTTGGGGTTGCGCAGGAAGCGGGCTTCGAAGTGCAGCGCCAGAATCAGGCCGTGGATTTCGAAAGCCAGTTGGCCGGGGTCGCTGTCGCGGTGCAGGTGACCTTCGACGATGGCCATTTCCACCGCACGGTGCATGGCGGTCTGCCAGGTGCTCATGGTGGCCACCAGCGCGTCGTGCACGGGGCCGGGGCGGTCGTCGAACTCCACCGCACCGCTGATGTAGATGCAGCCCGAATCGATTTCGGTCGAGGTCTGGCGCATCCAGTTGTCGAACAGGGCGCGCAGGCGCGGCAGGCCGCGCGCCTGCTGCAACGCGGGGGCAAACACCTCGGCCTCGAAACGGCGGTGGTACTCGTGCACCACCGAAATCTGCAGCTCCTCGCGCGAGCCGAAGTGGGCGAACACGCCCGACTTGCTCATCTGCGTGATTTCGGCAATGGCGCCGATGCTCAAGCCCTCCAGCCCCACCTGGGCGGCCAGGGCCAGGGCGGCGTCCACGATGGCGGCCTTGGTCTGCTGGCCTTTGTGCAGGGCCTTCTGGCTGCGGGCGGTTCGGGTCGGGGCGGGCAGGTCCATGTCACACAAAATAAAACGAACGGTCGTTCTATTTTATGGACGAATCGCGGGTGGTCAAACCTTTTCGCGCCAATCCAGGGTAAACCCCTAAATGGCAGGGTCAGTGGGGCAGCAACACGCCCAGGCAATCGGCCACTTGCTCGCTGGGCAAACGCTTGAAGCCGCTGCGGGCAAAGCGCTGCAGGCGCCCGGTGACGAAGGCGCTCAACAGCGCCGCCACGGCCAGGGCGTCGGGGTGGCCGGCTTCGCGCAGGCGCTGCTTCAGGGCGCTTTCCAGCTTGTCCAGCAACAGGGCCATGCGGGCGCCCAGGCGCTCGTGCTCCAGCACCAGGGCGTCGCCGGCCATGACACGCGCCATGCCGGGGTTTTTCTCGGCAAACTGCAGCACGGTGGCCACGATCAGCCGCACCTGCTCCACCGGGTCGGGCTGGCGCTCGCTCACCTGCTGCACCAGGCCCAGCACGCTCTGCTCGATGAAGTCGATCAGCCCCTCGAACATCTGCGCCTTGCTGGCAAAGTGGCGGTACAGCGCCGCCTCGCTCACGCCCAGGCGTGCGGCCAGGGCGGCGGTGGTCACGCGCTCGCCCCCGGGGGATTGCAGCATGTCGGCCAGCGCCTGCAGGATCTGCAGGCGGCGCTCTCCCGGCGGCGGGCGGGTGGCCACGGCGGTGCTCAGTGGGAACGGATCATGGTGCCGAAGGCCTGGTCGCTCAGGATCTCCAGCAGCATGGCGTGCGGCACCCGGCCGTCGATGATGTGCACCGCGTTCACGCCGCTCTTGGCCGCGTCCAGCGCGCCGGCAATTTTCGGGATCATGCCACCGCTGATGGTGCCGTCGGCCACCAGTTCGTCGATGCGCTTCATGGTCAGTGACGGCAGCAACTGGCCGTCCTTGTCCAGCACGCCGGGAATGTTGGTCAGCATCAGCAGCTTTTCCGCGTGCAGCACCGTGGCCAGCTTGGCCGCCACCACGTCGGCGTTGATGTTGTAGCTCTCGTTGTGCTCACCGAACCCGATGGGGCTGACCACCGGGATGAACTGGTCCTCCTGCAGCGCCTTCACCACGCTCGGGTCGATGCCGACGATGTCGCCCACCTGGCCCACGTCGTGTTCCTTGGCCGGGTCGTGCTGGTCCACCATGCGCAGTTTGCGCGCGTGGATCATGGCGCCGTCGCGGCCGGTCAGGCCCACTGCCTTGCCACCGGCGCGGTTGATCAGGCCCACAATGTCCTGCTGCACCTCACCGGCCAGCACCCACTCCACCACCTCCATGGTTTCGGGGTCGGTCACGCGCATGCCCTGGATGAACTCGCCCTGCTTGCCCAGGCGCTTGAGCAAGCCCTCAATTTGCGGGCCGCCGCCGTGCACCACCACCGGGTTGATGCCCACCAGCTTGAGCAGCACCACGTCCTCGGCAAAGGCTTTCTGCAGCTCGGGGTCGGTCATGGCGTTGCCGCCGTATTTGATGACCATGGTCTTGCCGTGGTACTTGCGGATGTAGGGCAGCGCCTGGGCCAGGATGTCGGCGCGGTCGCGCGGCTGGATGTGGGAGGTGTCGCGGGCGGTGTGGGTCATGTTCGGCTGTGCTTGAAGGGGCGGCCGGGGGCCGCGTCAATGGCGCATTTTGCCGGAAACGCGTGGCACTTCGGCCCGCCCTCGCCACCTCGGCACGGTGGCGAAAACCCGCAGACTGTGTAAGCTTGTGCGCATGCCACCTCCCCAGGAAATCGAACTCAAGCTGCTGGTGCCGGGCCTCACCGCCGACGATGCCCTGCAACGCCTGCGCCGCGCCCCCAGCCTGCGCCGCCGCCCCCTGCAACAGCAGCAACTGCTCAACCGCTATTTCGACACCCCGGACCTGGCCCTGCAGCGCCAGCGTTGCGCCCTGCGCCTGCGCCAGGTCAGCGCCCCCTCGGCAGCCGCAGCCGACACCGGGGGCACCTGGCGCCAGACCCTGAAAACCGCCGGCACCTCGCACGGCGGTCTGAGCCAGCGCGGCGAATGGGAAAGCCCTGTGCCCGACGGCACCCTGGACCCCACCGCCCTGCAAGGCACCGCCTGGGACCGGCTCGACCCCGACGGCACGATCTTCCCGACCCTGCAACCCTGCTTCGAGACCCACTGCCTGCGCAGCACCTGGCGTGTGCTCCAGCGCCACGGCGTCGAGATCGAAGTCGCGCTCGACGCCGGCAGCATCCACGCCGGCGGCCAGACCCAGCCCTTGCTGGAACTGGAACTCGAACTGATCAGCGGCCCACCCAGCGCCCTGTTCGCCCTGGCACAGGCCCTGGCGCAGCACCTGCCCCTGCTGCCCAGCGACGTGAGCAAGGCCCAGCGCGGCTACGCCCTGGCGGCGCAGGCCCCGGTCACGGCCGTGCGCGCCCAACCCCTGCCCTTGAAGAAAGGGCTGTCGCCCCTCGCCCTGGCCACCCCGGTGCTGGCCGAAATCCTGCAGCAACTGTTCCGCAACCTGGAGGGGCTGCTGCTGCACGACGACCCCGAGCTGGTGCACCAGGCCCGCGTGGCGTGGCGGCGTTGGCGCAGCGTCACCCGCCTGCTGCGCCCCTGGCTGCCCCCCGCCCCCGACACCACCGCCCTGCGCCCCCTGCTCGACCAGCTGGGCGCCCTGCGCGACCTCGACGTCGCCCGGCACGACACCCTGCCCGCCTGGGGCCAGGCCTACCTGAACGACCCGCCCGGCGCCCCCACCTCGGCGGCCGCCAGCGCCGCACGCCAGGCCAGCTGGGACGCGGCCTGCCACGCCCTCGAACACGCCGCGCACCAGGCCCGGGCCCAGGTG
>NZ_NWMV01000068.1:0-18004 GCF_002837145.1 Macromonas nakdongensis
GGCCGGCACCTGCACCGCGGGCGGGGCCACCGTGACCGGGGCGGGTGGGGCCGGCGGTGGCGGGGTGGCGCAGCCGGCCAGCACCGCGAGCGCGGCCAGCGACAGGTGGGGCAGCAGCGCGCCCAGGCGGCGGGCGGGCACAGAGGGGGCGGTGAGCGGCATGGGGCGGGGCGTTGGGTCGGTATATCGGATGGCGCCTGCATTGTGCGGCAAGGCGGGCGATACTGCCAGCATGAACACGGTGCCGATCACGGGTGGTGACTTTTCTTGCGTTTTGACACGCCTGGCGCGCGAACCCGCGGTGTTGGTGCGGGTGGCGCGCACCCAGGGCTCGGTGCCGCGCGAAACCGGGGCCTGGATGGCGGTGTTCGCCCACGACACCGTGGGCACCGTCGGCGGGGGGCATCTGGAATGGACGGCCGAACGCCGGGCGCGCGAACTGCTGGGTCAACCGGGCGCACGGACCAGCACCCAGCGTGTGCCCCTGGGCCCCAGCTTGGGGCAGTGCTGCGGCGGCGTGGTGCACCTGGACTGGGAGCCGGTGAGCGCCGCCGACGTGCCGGCCCTGCGCCGGCGCTGGCTGGCCGAATGCACGCCCGTGGCCCTGTTCGGTGGCGGCCACGTCGGGCGGGCCCTGGTGCAGGCCCTGCTGCCGCTGCCCTTCGGCGTGCGCTGGGTGGACAGCCGCGACGGGGTGTTCCCAGCCGATCTGCCACCCCAGGTGCAGACCGAACACTCCGATCCCGTGCACCGCGCCGTGGCCGACCTGGCCCCTGGCAGCCGGGTGCTGGTGATGAGCTTCAGCCACGCCGAAGACCTGGACACCGTGGCGGCCTGCCTAGCGCGCCGGCGCGCGCGCGGGGACCTGCCCTTTGTCGGCCTGATCGGCAGCCGCAGCAAGTGGGCCACCTTCCGCCACCGCCTGGCCGAGCGTGGCTGGACGGCTGCGGAATTGGACGGCATCACCTGCCCCATCGGCGTGCCGGGCATCGTCGGCAAGGCGCCGGCGGTCATCGCCGCCAGCGTGGCCGCGCAACTGCTGGCCCTGCCCACGTCCGCGCCAGCGGGTCCGGTTGTTGCTTGCCCCCGCGCTGAAACGCCCAGTGGCATGCCAGCCTGAAACTGTATACACTTTGGCGTCCGTGGTCGCAGCGGCGCGGGCCTGTTGGGTGGCACTCCACCCGCGGGTCGGTCGCGGCCTATGGGGTTCACAGCGCCCGCAGTGGTGAACCCGTGCTTTCAAGCTGGCAGGCGTTCGACGCCCTGCCCCCGTGCCATGGAAACCTACCTGCTCGACTGGGCCAACCTTTTGCTGCGCTGGCTGCACGTGATCGTCGCCATCGCGTGGATCGGTTCGTCCTTCTATTTCGTTTTTCTGGACAGCAGCCTGACGCCGCCGCAAGACCCGGCCCTGCGGCGCGACGGCGTCAGCGGTGAACTGTGGGCGGTGCACGGGGGTGGCTTCTACCACCCGGTCAAGTTCAACGTCGCGCCGCCCAAGCTGCCCGAACACCTGCACTGGTTCTATTGGGAGAGCTATTCCACCTGGCTCAGCGGCTTTGCGCTGTTCCTGGTGTCCTACCTGTGGAGTCCGAGCGTCTACTTGATCGACCCGAAGGTGATGGACTGGGCCCCGGCCGCCGCCATCGCCGCGGCGCTGGGTTTTCTGGGGACGTTCTGGCTGCTGTACGACGCCATCTGCCGCACCCTGGGCCAAAGCCACCACGGCGACGCCAAGGTCGGTCTGGCGGTGCTGTTGCTGGTCTGCGTCGCGTCCTACGTGGCCACGCACCTGTTCGCCGGCCGGGCCGCCTTTTTGCTGATGGGGGCGATGCTGGCCACGGCCATGAGTGCCAATGTGTTGGTCTGGATCATCCCCGGCCAGCGCAAGGTGGTGGCGGCCCTGAAGGCCGGCCAAGCGGTGGACCCGGTCCACGGCCAGCGCGGCAAGCAGCGCAGCGTGCACAACACCTACTTCACGCTGCCGGTGCTGTTCGCCATGCTCAGCAACCACTACAGCTTCGCCTATGGCCACCCGCAGAACTGGCTGGTGCTGATCGCGATCATGTTCGCGGGCGCGGCCATCCGGCAGTTTTTCGTGCTGCGCCACGGCTTCAAGTTGGGCCGCAACGCCCACCCCTGGCCCTATGCCGCGGTGGGGGGGGGGGTCTTGCTCGGGCTGATCGTGGCCCTGCGGCCGGCCCCGGGCGCGCCGGTGCCCGCGCCGGTGGCGGCCGGTTATGCCGAGGTGCGTGCGGTGCTGGACCAGCGTTGCGTGATGTGCCACGGCGCGGCCCTTCAGTCCAAGAACGTGCGCCTGGACACGGCCGACGGCCTGCGCCAGCACGCCCAAGCCGTGCACCAGCAGGTGGCGGTGACGCGCCAGATGCCGCTGAACAACGCCAGCGGCATGACCGACGCCGAGCGCGCCCTGGTGGCACAGTGGTTCCGGAGCGGCGCCCCGCTGGAGTGAGGGGCGGCGTGGCGCACGCCAGGGGGCGCTGGGCCGTCGGGGCTTGGGGCCGGGAGGAAGGGGAGCGGTGACCGCGCCGTCGGCCTTCAGCCCGCCACCAGCTGTGCTGCCAGCCGGTGGTGCCGTTCCAGCAGCGGGCCCAGGTCCACGGTGGTGAGCTGGCCGTCGCGCACCACCACCCGGCCGTGGACCACGGTGTGGTCGGCCTGGGGGCTGGCGCACAGCAGCAGCGCGCCCACGGGGTCGTGCACCGCGCCGCCGGCCATGGCCAGGGTGTCGAGCCGGAACAGGGCCAGATCGGCACACTGGCCTGGGGCCAGGTGGCCGATGTCGCGCCGGCCCAGCACCTCGGCGCCGCCGCGGGTGGCCAGGCGCAGGGCGTCGCGCGCGGTCATTTCGGCCGGCCCGAGGTCGCAGCCGAAGAAGGTGCGGCTCTGGCCGTCGGCCCCGGTGCGGGTTTCGGGCGCTTGCAGGGCGCGGCCGACGCGGGCCAGCAGCAGGGCCTGGCGCGCCTCGTTCACCAGGTGCGCGGCGTCGTTGCTGGCGCTGCCGTCCACGCCCAGGCCCACGGGCACGCCGGCGTTGAGCATGCGCCGCACCGGCGCGATGCCGCTGGCCAGGCGCATGTTGCTGCACGGGCAGTGCGCCACGCCGGTGCGGGTGGCGGCGAACAGCGAGATGCCGGCGTCGTCCAGCTTGACGCAGTGGGCGTGCCAGACGTCGTCGCCCAGCCAGCCCAGTTCCTGTGCGTACTGGGTGGGCGTCATGCCGAAGGTGGCGCGGCTGTAGGCCAGGTCGTGGTCGTTTTCGGCCAGGTGGGTGTGCAGGCGCACGCCGCGTTCGCCAAAGCGGGGGCGGTAGGAGCGGGCCAGGGCGGCGCTTTCGCGCATCAGGTCGCGGCTGACCGAAAATGGCGAACACGGGGCCAGCGCGATCTGCAGCATGGCGCCGTGCGACGGGTCGTGCCAGGTCTCGATCAGGCGCTGGCTGTCGGCCAGGATGGCGTCTTCGCGTTCCACCAGCCGGTCGGGGGGCAGACCGCCGGCACTCTGGCCCACGCTCATGCTGCCGCGCGTGGCGATGAAGCGCATGCCGATGCGCTGCGCCGCTTCGATGCTGTCCTCCAGCCGCACGCCATTGGGGTAGAGGTAGAGGTGGTCGCTGCTGGTGGTGCATCCGCTGAGCAGCAGCTCAGCCATGGCCACCTGGGTCGAGACCTGGACCATCTCGGGCGTGAGCCCGGCCCACAGGGGGTAGAGCCCGCGCAGCCAGCCGAACAGCTCGGCGTCCTGCACGCCGGGCACGGCCCGGGTCAGGCTCTGGTACATGTGGTGGTGGGTGTTGACCAGGCCCGGCACCACCAGGTGCTGCGAGGCGTCGATGACCTCGTCGGGCGGGGCGTCTAGGCTGGCCAGCAGCGTGTCGGCCGGGCCGATGGCGGCGATCATTCCGCCGCGCACCAGCAGCGAGGCACTGCGCAACTCCTCGCCGGCGTCGTTCTGGGTGGCGAGGCAGCGGGCGTCGCGGATGAGCAGGGTGCGTGCCATGGGGATCAGTGCCCGTCGGCGGGGGCGGGGCGGTCCATGGGCCCGAGGTGGACACCGCCCGAGGGGCGCAGCCGCCGGTCGCCCAGGGCGGGCTTGTTGCGGGCGGTGCCGTAGTCGGCACGCAGCGCGGCGATGCGGGCGCTCCAGTCCTCGGCCTGGGGGATGCGGTCGCGGTAGCGTTGCAACACCAGCCAGGCGGATTCGACCGCCCGGGCGTTGCGGGTGTTCTGGGCGGTCTGAAACAGGTCTTTCAGGGCCGCTTCGGCGTCGCCGGTGCCCGCCGAGCGCACCGCCCGTTCGATGAGCTGCACCATCTCGTCCTGGCTGGCGCGCAGCTTGTCGGCGTAGGCGGGGTGTGCGCTGGCGGCGCTGGCCAGCAGGTCGCCCATGGCCTTGGTGGTGGCGAAACGCCGCCCGAGCTGTTCCACCACGGCCTGGTCGTGGCCCACCACCAGGCCGCGGCGTTGCACCAGCGACAGCAGGGTCAGGAGGTTGCAGGCGCTTTCCATGTCGAAGTCGGGCCCGGCACTGTGCTGGCACAGCAGCGTGGCCAGGGTGGTGGCTTTTTCCTGGTGGCCTTGCTGCAGCAGCGACAGCACGGAAACGGTGTCGACGAAGCGCTGCAGGCGCGGGTCGTGCGGGGTCTGGCGCAGGCGTTTGCGCAATTCGCCCAGGTGGCGTTCGACCTGGGCCGGCTGCGCGTGTTCGAAGGCCGACAGCGCCAGCAGGACCAGGCACTCGCTGTCGAACATCTTGGAGTCCAGGCCCAGGTAGGTGGAGCGTTCCAGCAGTTCGCGCGCCTTGTCGCGGTTGCCGCAGAAGTAGGCGAGCATGCCCAGGCGCTGCTGGCGGCCGATGGCCATGGGCGTGAGGGTCACCGCCTTTTCCAGGTTGTCCAGCGCCGCCTGGAAGTAGCCCAGCTCGGTCTGCACCCGGCCCAGCACGTCGTAGGCGTCGGCGTAGTCGGGTTCGGCCTCGATCAGCGTGCTCAGCGTGTCCTGGGCCTTGTGGGGTGAGCCGCCGTCGAGCTGGGCGCGCGCCACGCCCAGCAGGGCCCAGGGGCGCGGCTCGGCGTCCCAGATGTCGCGGAAGAGCTGTTCGGCCGCTTCGAAGCGCTCCTGCCGCAGCAGGATCTCGGCCCCCAGCCGGGCCGCCTGCAGCCACTGCGGGCCGCGCTGCGCAAAGCGTTCCAGGGACATGGCCACCGCGTCGTCGGGGCGTTCGGTTTCCAGGGCGCGGTAAATGTCGTACAGCGCCGATTTGCGCTGGCGCGCCTGCTCGATGCGGTCGTACAGGCTGCCGGCCGAGTAGGGCCGCACGATGTAGCTGTCCACCGACGACTCGGCCGCTTCGGCCACCTTCATGTAGGTGGCCTCGGTGGTCAGCAGCACGAACACGGTGGCGTAGGGCAGCAGGCCGCTGCGGCGCAGGTCGTCCAGCAGTTCCTGGCCGCTGCCGCCCTCTTTGGGGAAGTCGTCACCGCAGACCACCACATCGAACTGGTGACGTTCCAGCTCGCGCCGCGCTTCGGCGATGCGGCTGGCTTGGCTCACCGAGGTCAGGCCCATGGTGCGCAGCTGGCCGGCCAGCGTCATGCGGGTGGTGGGGTTGCCGTCCACCACCAGGGCGGCGGCCTTGCGCAGGTCGCTGGACAGGCCGGGCGGGCCGGCGTGGGCGGGTCGGGTAGGGGTCGGGGCTGTGGCCACGGGGGTCCTCGGAGTCGGGGTGGGGCGGGCACGCCGCGCTGGTCCCACCGTTGTTGCACACACTATATCGCCGCGACCCGGGGGTGTGCGAAGCCTGTCCCGCAAGCGACCGGTCTTCTTGCGGTGCATCAAAGAAAATGAAATTCAAATACGCTATATTGACATTAATAAAATTAAATAAAAGATACTTGTGATGCATTGGACGGTGTCATGCACCCATCACTTAAAATGAATCCATACACTGGGGCCGGTTTGCGGCCCAGGGGTTAAGGGGCGCGCCTGTGGCCGAGCGTTACCTGCCCCTGTCGCTGACGGTGTTCCGCGTGGACCGGCCGACGCCGGTGGACGTGTGGAGCGACCAGGGCCTGCTGTTGCTGGCCCATGGGCATCGGGTGGCTTCGCCGGAGCAGCTGCGGCGCCTGGTGGCGCACCGGCCCATGGTCAAGCAGAGCGACTACCTGGTGCTGCAGGCCCAGGGCCTGGCCGGTGCCTTGCTGCGCCCCGGCGTCAGCGTGACGGCCGGGGCCCTGACGGCGCCACCGGCGCGCGCCGCGGCCCGTGCCCGGGGCGACTGGGCCGAGCCCGCGCTGGCCTGGCCGCGCCTGCACACCCGCTTGGCCGCCTGCTGGCACGACCCCTTGCCCAAGGCGCCGGCCCCCCCGTTTGCCGAACGCCTGCTGGAGCTGGCCGGGCACCTGGCCGACTTGGCCGACGAGCACCCCGACGACAGCCTGTTCATGTTGCTGCAGATGCTGGCCGACCCGACCCTGGGCTACAGCGCTACGCACGCTTGGCTGGTGGCCCTGATCTGCCACCTGACCGCCGCCGAGGCCGGCGTGTCAGCGGCCGAGCGCCAGAGCCTGTGCGCCGCCGCCCTGACCATGAACGTGGGCATGTCGCGCCTGCACGACGCGCTGGCTCGGCAGAAGTCGGCGCTGAGCCCTGTGCAGCGCGCCGAGATTCTGGCCCACCCCCAGGCCGGCGCCCAGTGCCTGGCCGAGTGGGGCGTGGCCGACTCACTGTGGCTGCAGTTGGTGCGCGAACACCACGAAAGCCCGGACGGTCAGGGCTACCCCGGCGGCCTGACCCGGCTGGGCACCGCCCAGCGCCTGCTGCACCTGGCCGACCTGTACGTGGCCCGCATCAGCCCGCGCGCCAACCGCAGCGGCCTGTCGCCCCTGACCGCCGTGCGCAACCTGTACCTGGAACACCCCGACGACCACCTGCTGCCCGAATTGCTGGCGCGCCACCTGGGCCTGTACCCGCCGGGCAGCTATGTGCGCCTGCGCAGCGGCGAAACCGCGGTCGTGGTGCGGCGCGGGCGGCGGGCCAACGAGCCGGTGGTGCTGGCCATCGTCAACGCCCAGGGCTGGCCGATCGCGGTGCCCGCCACCCGCGACACCCGCCAGCCGGCTCACGCGGTGCACGCCAGCGTGCTGGCCGAAGAGGTCCGGGTCCGCCTGGACCCTGTCAAAATCCTGCAGCGCACATGACACAGCAAGGGCCACGCACATGACCGGCATCCGATGGGACACCCACAGCGACACCTTGCACGTGGACCTGGGCGGCCGCGCCAGCGATCACTCTGTCGAGGTCCGACCTGGGGTCTGGTTGCACCACGACGCCGCCCAGCGCCTGGTGGGGGTGGAGGTTCGCGAGGCCACGCGCCGCGTCACGGCCGAGGCCCGGCCCCGCACCGCCGCCCCCGACGGTTTCAGCGACTCGCAGTTCCTGGCCTGCGATGCGCAGGAACTGGCCGCTTCGGTGGACAAGGCGCGCGACAGCGAGCGGCTGCTGCGCTCGGTTATCGACGAGACGCCGTACCCCATCCTGCTCAAGGACGAGCACGCCAACTTCCTGCTGGCCAACCGCGCGCTGGCCCGGCTCTACAACACCACGCCCGAGCGCATGGTGGGGCGGGACGACGGCGCTTTTGGCGTGCCGCCCGAGATGGCCGCCGGCTACCGCGCCAACTGCCTGGGCATCATGGCGCGCGGCGAGACCGAGGTGGTGCTGGAAGACAGCCGCGACGCGGCCACCGGCGAGATCCGCCACTACAAATCCATCAAGAAACCGATCCGCGACGCCGCCGGGCGGCCCCAGCTGCTGGTGATCGCGCAGGACATCACCGACATCGTGCGCAGCCAGGCCCAGGTGGCCGAGAGCGAGCGCCGGCTGCAGGAGGTGCTGCGCCTGACCGGCGAGGGCATCTGGGACTGGGACGTGCCCAGCGGCCGGGTGGTGCACAACGCCCAGTGGTACGCCATGCTGGGCCTGGCCGATGGCGCGGTGCCGGGCACGGTGGACGCCTTTGCCGAACTCATCTACCCCGACGACAAGCCGCTGGTGATGCAGCGGCTGCAGGCCCTGCTCGACGGCAGCACCGAGGTCTACCTGTCCGAACACCGGCTGCAGACGCCGGCCGGGGTGATCTGGGTCAAGGACCGCGGCGGCGTGGCCAGCCGCGACGCCCAGGGCCGGCCGCTGCGGGTGCTGGGCAGCATCGCCAACATCAGCGACCAGAAGCGCCAGGAGGCCCTGGTGGTGGAGCAGCGCCGCCGCCTGGACGAGGTGGTGGAGGCGACCAACATCGGCCTGTTCGAATGGCACGTGCCCACCGGGGCACAGACCGTGGACGAGCGCTGGGCCGCGCTGGTGGGCCAGACGCTGGAGGCGCTGGCCCCAGTCACGCTCGACACCTGGACCCGGCTGGTGCACCCGGACGACCTGGCCGCGTCCACCGCGCTGATGCAGCAGCACCTGGCCGGCGAGACCCCGCTGTTCGAGTGCGAGGTGCGCCTGCGCCACCGCGACGGGCACTGGGTCTGGGTGCTGGCGCGCGGCAAGGTGACGCAGCGCGACACCCAGGGCCGCCCGCTGGTGGTGTCGGGCACGCTCCAGGACATCACCCGCCGCCAGCTGGCCGAAGAACGGGTGCGCCAGAGCGAGGAGCTGCTGCGCTCGGCCATCGGCACCATCGACGAGGCGCTGGTCATCTTCGACCCGGACGACCGGCTGATCTATTGCAACGAGCGCTACCGCGACACCTACCCGCTGATCCGCGACCTCATCACACCCGGCCAGACCTTTGAGACCATCGTGCGCACCTGGAAGGTCCGCGGCGGCGGCGAGCCGCCGCCCGAGGGCATCGACGCCTGGGTGGTGCGCCGCTTGCAGGCGCACCGCGAGGGCGGGCTGTTCGTGCAGCAGGTCGAAGGCGGGCGCTACATGCGGGTGCTGGAGCGGCGCACCCCGAACGGCTACACCGTGGGCTTCCGGGTGGACATCACCGACCTGATCGTGGCGCGCCAGCAGGCCGAGGCCGCCAACGTCGCCAAGAGCCGCTTCCTGGCCACCATGAGCCACGAGCTGCGCACCCCGATGAACGGCATCCTGGGCATGGCCCAGCTGCTCCTGCAACCGCAGCTGTCGGCGGCCGACCGCGAGGCCTTCACCCACACCATCCTCAGCTCCGGCCAGGCGCTGCTTGGGTTGCTCAACGACATCCTCGACCTGTCCAAGGTCGAGTCCGGCAAGATGGACTTGGAGCACCAGGCCTTTGCGCCGGCCGCGCTGCTGGCCGACACCGCCGCCCTCTATGGCGAGGCGGCGCGGCTCAAGGGCCTGGACCTGAGCGCCCAGTGGAGCGGCCCGGCCGGGGCGCGTTACCTGGGCGATGCGGCGCGGCTGCGCCAGATGCTCAACAACCTGGTCAGCAACGCCCTCAAGTTCACGCCCCAAGGCCGGGTGTGCCTGGAGGCCCGACCGCTGGGTGCCGGGGTGGAGTTCGCGGTGGTGGACACCGGCATCGGCATCGCCCCCGACAAGCAGGCCTTGCTGTTCCAGCCGTTTTCGCAGGTGGACGCGTCCACCACCCGCGAGTACGGTGGCACCGGGCTGGGCCTGTCCATCGTGCGCAGCCTGAGCCACCTGATGGGTGGCGAGGCCGGGGTGGACAGCACCCCCGGGCAGGGCTCGCGCTTCTGGTTCCGGGTACCGCTGTGCGCCGCGCCCGCCGCGGGCCTCGACCCGGCTGCCGGGGCCGAGTCGGTCCGGCCGGATCCGGCGGCGTTGCACGCGCCCGATCCGTTCGGCGCTGACCCTGCCCCTACCCCGGCGGGCCGCGCCGAGCCGCCCGCCTGGCCGGGTCAGGTGCTGGTGGTGGAAGACCACCCGATGAACCGGATGGTCATCGTCCACATGCTGCAGCGCCTGGGGCTGGCCCACACCGTGGTGGAGGACGGGCAGCAGGGCGTGGACGCGGTCTGCGGCGGCCTGCGCCCGGCCCTGGTGCTGATGGACGTGGAGATGCCGGTGCTCGACGGCATCGCCGCCACCGCCCGCATCCGCGCCTGGGAGCGCGAGCAGGGGCTGGCGCCCACGCCCATCGTGGCGCTCACCGCCAACGCCTTCGACGCCGACCGCCAGCAGGCCCTGGCCGCCGGCATGGACGACTTCGTGCCCAAACCCATCCACTTGCCCACTTTGCGCCAGGTGCTGTTGCGCTGGCTGCCCCCGGCCCGGCCGGCCACCCCTGCCACCACGCCGCCCGACGCGGCCCCCGCTGCCCCATGACGACTGACGCTCCCCCAGACCGCCCCACCGTGCTGGTGGTGGACGACACCCCGGCCAACCAGCTGCTGCTGCGGCACGCCCTGGAACAGCACTACCGGGTTGAGCTGGCCGACAGTGGCGAGGCCGCGCTGGCACGGGTGCGCAGCGGAGCGCTGCCTGACATCGTGCTGCTCGACGTCGTCATGCCCGGGCTGGACGGCTACGAGGTCTGCCGTCTGCTGAAGCAGGACCCGCTCACGGCCCGCATCCCCGTCGTTTTCCTCACCGCCCGCGGCGACAGCCGCGACGAGATCCAGGGCTTTGCCTGCGGGGCGGTGGACTACATCGTCAAGCCGGCACCGTCGGCGCTGGTGCGGGCTCGGGTCCACAACCACCTGGAACTCAAACGCACCCAGGACCGGCTGGCCAGTGCCAACCGCGCCCTGCAAGGCCAGGTGGCGGCGCTGGAGGTGGGCATGGGCGCGCTGGCGGCCATGGGCGACGCCCTGGGCAAGCTCGGGGCGCAGCACACCCGCCGGGTGCAGCACTACGTGGACTGCCTGGCCGGCCAGCTGGCGGGCCAGCCCGGCCATGAGGCCTGGGCCGACCCGGAAGGGCGCCAGCGCCTGGTCAGCGCGGCCGCGCTGTACGACCTGGGCAAGATTGGCATCCCCGAAGCCATCCTGTGCAAGCCGGGTGGCCTGACGCCGCAGGAGCGCGAGCGCGTCCAGACCCACGCCGAACTCGGCGGGCAGGCGCTGCAGAGCGTGATCAGTGCGGCCGAAGCCCAGCTGGGCGTGTCGCTGGCGCAGGACCCGGCCGACAGCGATGCCGGCGCCGGGCCGTTGGGCTTTCTGGCGCTGGCGCGCGACCTGGCCCTGAGCCACCACGAACATTGGGACGGGAGCGGCTACCCGCTGGGCCTGCAGGCCGGGCAGATTCCGGCCGGCGCGCGCCTGCTGGCCGTGGCCGATGTGTACGACGCCCTGCGCTCGCGCCGGCCGCACAAGGCGCCCTGGGCCCGGACCACCGTGTGCGATTACCTGTTGGCCGGGCGCGGCCGCCAGTTCGCGCCCGAGGTGATCGACGCCTGGCAGGTGGTCGAGCCGCAGTGGGACGCGATCTGGCTGCGCCACAGCGAGCCCGGCGAGCGGACCTGAGGCGGCGCCCGCGGGACGCAGCAGTCGGCTTCAGTCTGGGTGGGTGCCTGGGGCGGCTTGGGCCACAGGCTCCAGCAGGTGGTCCACCTGGCGCAGGAAGTCATGGATGTCGAAGGGTTTGGTCAGGTAGGTGGCGAAACCGGCCTTTTTGCCGCGTTCGATGTCGCGCGGCATGGCGTTGGCGGTGATGGCCACGACCACCGTCTGCTGCAGCGCGGGCTGGGCGCGCAGGGCTTCGAGCACCTGGTAGCCGTCCATGTCGGGCATGTTGATGTCGAGCAGGATCAACTGCGGTCGGTGGCGCAGGGCCAGCTCCAGCCCTTCCCGCGACTTGACCGCGGTGATCAGTTCGATGTGCGGCCGCATGGCCAGGATGCGCTGGATCAGCTTGAGGTTGGCCGGGTTGTCGTCCACGCACAGCACCTGCTGGCGCTCGGGCGTGGTGGGAAGGGGCTGGGCTTCTTCGGGGGGCATGGGGGTCTCCGTTTCCAAGGGGGCGGCCGCAGGCAGGGTGAACCAGAACACCGTGCCCTCCCCGGGCCGGCTGTGGAAGCCGATCTGGCCGCCCATGCGTTCGAGCAGGCCGCGGGTGATGGTCAGGCCGATGCCGGTGCCTTCGATCTGGCCGGCGCGCTGTCCGTCGCGGGTGAAGGGCTGGAAGACGCGCGGCTGCAAGGCCGGCGGGATGCCCAGCCCGGTGTCTTCTACCGAGACGCGGACCCGATCGCCTTCGCGCTGGGCCGATAGCTGGACCCGCCCGCCTGGCCGGTTGTACTTGATGGCGTTGGACAGGAGGTTGACCAGCACCTGCTTGAGGCGGGTCTGGTCGGCGCGCACGTGCAGGTGGGCCGGCCACTGGGTGGATACATCGACTGGCTGGGCATCGGCCAGGGGTTGCAGCAGCAGGCGGCAGGCCTCGCCCAGGGCGGCCACGTCCACCGGCTCCAGCGACAGTTCGAGGTGCCCGGCCTCGATCCGGCTCAGGTCCAGCACCTCGTTGATCAGGTGGAGCAGGTGTTTGCCGGCCTGGCCGATTTCCTCGACCGCTTCGCTCTGCTCGCCGCTGAGGGCCGGGTCGATGTCCAGCATCTGGGCGAAGCCCAGGATGGCGTTGAGTGGCGTGCGCAGCTCGTGGCTCATGCTCGACAGGAACTGGCTCTTGGCCGAGTTGGCCTGCTCGGCCTGCTCGCGCGCCAGCACCAGGTCGCTGATGTCCTTGTGGGTGCCGAACATGTGGGTCGGGCGGCCCTTGTCGTCGCGCGCCGCGACCACGCCGCTGGCCTGGATCCAGACCCAGTGGCCGTCGCGGTGCTGCAGCCGAAAGCGCGAATCGTAGTGCGCTTCCTGGAGGTTGAAGTGGTTGCTCAGGCGCTGCACCGCGGCGGCCACGTCGTCGGGGTGCAGCAGACTCACCCAGCGTTCGTGCGTGAGTTCGCCGAAGCTCTCCAGGGTGTGGCCGAGCATGGCCACCCATTCGTCGTTGATGCGCACTTCGCCGGTGGTCACGTCCCATTCCCACAGGCCGGCGTGCATGCTGCGCACGATGTTGTCCAGCCGCAGCCGTTCGCGTTCCAGGGCCTGTTCGCGCCGTTTGCGGTGGGTGATGTCCTGGGTGATGCCGTGGATGCGCTGGCACACGCCGTCCTGCATTTCGGCATGGGCCACCACGCGCAGGGTCCGCTGTTCGCCGGAGGGCAGGGCGAAATCGAATTCCAGGTCGGCCGGAATGCCCTCCTGGCGCGTCAGGCGCAAGGCACGCTGCAGCTGTTCGCGCTGCAGGGTCGAGCTGATGCTGGGTTCGAATTCTTCCAGGAAGCTGGGCATGCGGTGGCGCTGCGCCGGGTGGTGCTCGTCCCGGTAGAGCCAGTGGATCTGGCCCGTGAAGGGGTCCATGTCCCAGGCCTCGATGCGCGCGGCGCTGTTGCTGATTTCCAGGCGCAGTCGGCTGCGTTCCAGGTTCTGCGTGCGGCCGACCAGCCACCACATCATCAGGCCGAGGAAGATCAGCACTGGCAGCACCATGGGCACCAGCACGCCGATGAAGCCGCGCCGGATCTGGGGCACCAGGCCAGGGTCTACCCGGGTGACCAGTTGCAGGGTCACGTCGCCCGCCACCGCCAGGCCCGGGGGGGCCAGCAGCGGGGTGCTCAGGGTGTGCCAGGTCCACAGGCCGT
Source organism: Macromonas nakdongensis (assembly GCF_002837145.1). GTDB lineage: Bacteria > Pseudomonadota > Gammaproteobacteria > Burkholderiales > Burkholderiaceae_C > Macromonas_B > Macromonas_B nakdongensis. Next base: position 13,615 of record NZ_NWMV01000068.1, read on the forward strand.
GTCCGGAGTTGTGGCGGCCCTCGACCCGCTCGCCGATGGCGGGCCACAGGCCGGGGTCGGTGGCATCGATGTGCGCGCCCGCGGCCGCACCGCCCCCGATGGGGCGGCCCGCCCCATCCAGCAGCCAGGTTTGCGTCTGGAAGGCGCTCTCCAGGGGGAGTTTGTCGATCACATCGGGCAGGTGCACGGTGAACACCAGCAGCCCGGTGGCCCGTTCCTGCGCGTCGCGCAGGACGGTGACGAGCTGCAGGCTGTCCCTGGGGCCCGGGGCGCTTGGGGTGGCCATGTGCAGCAGCACCGTCCGGTCGGGCAGGGACAGGGCTTCGGCCCGCCACTCATCCGGCAGGGGCGGGGGGGTGGTGAGGGGATGGTCACGCAGCACCTCCAGCACGGGGCGGCCTTCCAGGTCCAGCCATTGCACGGCGGCCAGGGCCGGTGCCTCGCGCACCAGGCTGCGCAAAGCGCTGTCCCAGAAAGCGCGGACCTGCGGGGGCGCGGTGCTGGGAGCGGTTTGCAACAGTCCCGCCAGGCGGCGCAGGTCCAGCAGGTGGCGTTGCGCGGTCAGCTGGACCTGGTTGGCGAGCCCACGGCCCCAGATGGTTTGCAGAGCCTCCATGCGGCCCGCGCTCTGCAGGGTCAGCAGCTGGGCAGTCGCGTAGCTCAGCAGCACCAGCACCAGCACCACGGGGGTGAACAGCCACCAGAAGGCGTGGGGGTGCAACTGCAGCCGCCGCAGCCACAGGCGGGGGTGGGCGGTGCTGCTCATGCGGGGAGGGATGCCGGGGTGTGCGTGAGTGCCGCTTCGCCAGCCGCCGACGGGCCCTGGGCGTCCAAGGAGGCCCGTGGCAGGTCGATCCAGAAGGTGCTGCCGGCGTCGACGGTGCTGCGCACGCCGATGGTGCCGCCCATCATTTCGACCAGGCGGCGGGTGATGGACAGGCCGATGCCGGTGCCCTCGATGGTCCCGCCCTCGGTGTCGAGGCGGTTGAAGGGTTTGAACAGTTCGCCCATGCGCTCCGGGGGAATGCCCCGGCCGGTGTCGCTCACCTCCAGCCGCAGCCGCCCCGGGTCGTGCGCGGACAGCTCGATGCGGACCTGTCCGCCGGGTCGGTTGTACTTGACGGCATTCGTCAGCAGGTTGAGGAGCACCTGACGCAGGCGCAGCGCATCGGCCCAGAGCACGGCGTCGGTCTGTTCGGGGACCTGCAGCGCAATGCCGTGTTCGGCGGCCATGCCCTGCACCAACTGCTCGCATTCGCGCAGGGTGTCGGCCAGGGGCACCGGCTGCAGCGCGATCTCCAGTTTGCCGGCGTTGATCTTGGCCAGGTCCAGCACATCGTTGATCAGGTCGAGCAGGTGGCGCCCGGCCTTGAGGATTTCGGCGACGTTGTCCTGCTGCAGCGGGTCGAGTCCGGGGTCGAACTGCAGCATCTGGCCGAAACCCAGGATGGCGTTCATCGGCGTGCGCAGCTCGTGGCTCATGGTGGCGAGGAACAGGTCTTTGCTGCGCGAGGCCGATTCGGCCGCCTCCCGGGCCTGGGCCAGGTCGAGTTCGCGGCGTTTGCGCGAATCGACGTCCTGCACCGTGCCGTACAGGCGCTCGCAGCGCTGGCCCTGCCATTCGGCGTGGCCGATGACGCGCACCCAGCGCTGGCCGCCCGACTGCAGCGCGATCGGCAGCTCCAGGTCCCAGCTGTCGCCGTGGGTGAGTGCCCGGTCGATGGCGCGGCGCAGCGGGGCCGGGGTGTTGACGTGGCCCAGCATCTCGTGGAGCGTCATCGCCGTGTGGGGCGGCAGGTCGAAAATCTCGCAGGTCATGGGCGAGCAGTGGGCCTGCTCCTTGTCCACCTCCATGTCCCAGGTGCCGATGCGGGCCGCCAGGTTCGACGTCTCCAGCGCCTGCTGGGTGTTGCGCAGCAGTTTTTCGTTGGCCTTGCGCGCGCTGATGTCCCAGCCCATGCAGACGATGCGGCGGATTTCGCCGTCTTCGTCGTGCACCGGGGCGAAGGTGCTGTCCAACCAGTACAGCTGCCCGTCGCGGGCACGGTTGCAGATTTCCCCGCGCCAGGGGCGCCCGGCGCGCATGTGTTCCCACATGCCGTCCCAGAAGGCACGCGGGTGCAGGCCCGAGCGCAGCAGGTGGTGGTCCTGGCCGACGAGTTCGGCCGACCGGTAGCCGCTGACCGCCTCGAACGCCGCATTCACCTGGGTGATGGTGCCGGAACGGTCGGTTTCGGAGTAGATGCTGTGTTCCGTCATGGCGCGCATGAAGGACTGCAATTCGGCGCGCAGCCGCCGTTTGCGCAGCAGCGTCTGTTTTTCGGCAGAGATGTCGGTGATCAGGCCGACGTAGACGTCGTAGGGGGCGAGGTGGGCTTGTCCCACCGACAGGCGCACGGCCAGGCGTTCCCCGTCCGCGTGCAGCAGCATCAGGTCGTGCACGCCGGGTCGGATGAAGTCCCGCGGGTCGTCGCTGATGGGGGGCAGCGGGGTGCCCAGCGGCTGGAGCACCAGATCAGGGGGGGCAAGAAATTCGTACAGCCGGCGGTCGGCCAGCGCGGCCGCGTCCAGGCCCAGCATCTGCCGGGCCCGCACATTGGTCGACAGGAGCCGGCCCCAGTGGTCAAAGGTCACCAGACCGTCCAGCGCGTTGTCCAGGATGGCGGTGAAACGGTGCTCCTTTTCCGACAGCAATTGCACGCTCTGTCGGTAGGCCAGCAGGTTGTTGACGCCGCCCGCGAGCAGCAGGACCAGCAGGAACACCAGCACGGTCTGGGTCAGCCGGGTCGGGTCGTCGGCGCCCGTGCCGAAGGCCTGCCCGTTCAGGGGGGCCATGCCGGTCATGGACAGGTAGTGTCCCAGGGTCAGGCCCAGCCCCGCCACCAAACCGGCCACGATGGCGCGCTCCAGTGGCCCGGCGGGCCAGGCGTCGGGTCGGCGTGGGCCAAAACGCAGGTGGAATCCGGCCGCAAAACCCAGCGTCAGGCACACGGGCGCCAGCAGGTGCCAGTGGCCGTGTCCGTCCAGGTGGGCGCCCAGTGTGGCGTGGGCGCCCAGGTGGCTCAGCTCCATGCCGACGCTGACGATGGCGCCGGCCGCCAGGCAGTGCCAGCCGCGCACCTGCCCGGGCCGCAGCAACAGCGACAGGCCGAGCCAGGCGGCCCCCGCGGCGGGCAGCGCGCTGAGGAACAGCCACTGGTCTTGCGCGGGCAGGGTGGGGCCTTGCAGTTGCAGGGCCAAACTGCTGAGCAGTTGCACCGCCCACACCCCCGTGCCCAGGGTGACGGCCGCGCTGGCATGCGCCAACCGCCGTTGCTGGACGGTGGAGGCCTTGCGCGCCAGCGCCGCGATCTGCATCACCAGGCCGCAGGCGCTCATGGCCGCGAGCAGGGACAGGGTCACCAGCCAGCCATCGGGGGCGGGGCCGGGGTAGAACTGTTGCAGCCAGTCGGGGCTTGGGCGCATCGGGCGTCGGTGGCGGTCAGGGGGTGCGTGGGTCGGTGCGTTCGTAGGTCACGAAAGCAAAGTCCAGGCCTTGGGCCGAGCGGTGGGCCTCCCGTGCGGTTTCGGTCCAATCGGCGGCCAGCACCGGGGCATGGGCGTCGCCGTCAAAGTCGTGGGCGATTTCGGTCACCAGGGCGCGCTGGGCCAGGGCTTCGGCCTGGGCGTACACCTGGGCGCCGCCCATGACCCAGACTTCGGCTGGCGCGGGGCTGAGGCCGCGGCACAGGGCCAGGGCCGCGTCCAGGCCATCCACCGGGGTGGCGCCTTCGGCACGCAGCGCGGCGGCACGGGCGACGTCGCGCGTCAGCACCAGGTTCAGGCGCCCGGGCAGTGGGCGGAAGCGCGGCGGCAGCGATGCCCAGGTGGCCCGACCCATGATGACCGGACAGCCCTGGGTCTGGCGCTTGAAGTGGGCCAGGTCTTCTGGCAGGTGCCAGGGCATGGCGTTGTCCCGGCCAATGACGCCGTTGGCCGCACGGGCGTAAATGAGGTTGATGCGCATGGCGCGCCAGCATAGCAGCCTGCTATGGCGCCATGTCCGCGCCCGGTGCTTGTGCACAATGGCGGCATGACTTCTTGTGCCAATGCCTTCACCGAGCGCCTGGGCCTGCGCCTGCCCATGGTGCAAGCCCCCATGGCCGGCTCGCAGGGCAGCGCCCTGGCCCTGGCCGTGACCCAGGCGGGCGGGCTGGGCTCCCTGCCCGCCGCCACCCTGAGCCTGGAGGCCTTGCACGCCGAGCTGCAACGGCTGCAGGCCCAGGCCACGGGGCCGTACAACGTCAACTTTTTCTGTCACCGGCCGCCGGTGCACGACCCGGCGCGCGAGGCCGCCTGGCACCAGGCGCTGGCCCCGCTCTGTGCCGAGGCCGGCCTGCCGCCGCCCAGC
>NZ_NWMV01000068.1:18016-67949 GCF_002837145.1 Macromonas nakdongensis
AGGTGCTGGCCAGCGCCACCACGGTGGACGAGGCGCGCTGGCTCGAAGCCCATGGCGCCGACGCCGTCATCGCCCAGGGACTGGAGGCCGGCGGCCACCGCGGCCATTTCTTGAGCGACGACCTGAGCCTGCAACTGGGCACCTGCGCCCTGCTGCCCCAGGTGGTGCGTGCCGTGCGCGTGCCGGTGATCGCGGCCGGCGGCATTGCCGACGCCGCGGGCGTGGCCGCCGCGCAGGCCCTGGGCGCCGCGGCCGTGCAGGTGGGAACGGCCTACCTGTTGTGCCCCGAGGCGCAGACCTCGCCCCTGCACCGCCAGGCGCTGCAGTCCGACGCCGCCCACCACACCGCGCTCACCAATGTGTTCACCGGGCGGCCGGCGCGCGGCATCGTCAACCGCGCCATGCGTGCCCTGGGCCAGGGCAGCGTGGGCTGGTGCCCCGTGGCGCCGGCGTTTCCGCTGGCGGCCAGCGCCATGGCCCCCTTGCGCAGCGCCGCCGAACAGGCCGGCCGCAGCGATTTCACGCCCCTGTGGGCGGGACAGGCCGCGCCGCTGTGCCGCCCCATGCCAGCCGGCGAGCTGACCCGAGCGTTGGCCAGTGGCTGGCGGGCCTGAGCGCCACCCGCACCACGGCGCGCTTTGGGGCGCATCGGAGGGCAGGACCGCTGTCCGGCAGGTCCAGTCGCTAAAATGAAGGGTTGCTTTGCCACGGGTGCTTGCTGCGCCGGCGTGCAAACCCCAGTTCTTGAACCGATACACCGCGTGGCTCCGCCACGCCGCAGCCGACCATGACCCAGCCTTCCGCGAAACCCGTGGCCTCCGTGGCCGAGATCCGCAAGACCTTCCTGGACTTCTTCGCCGCCAAGGGCCACACCGTGGTCGCGTCCAGCCCGCTGGTGCCCGGCAACGACCCGACGCTGATGTTCACCAACAGCGGCATGGTGCAGTTCAAGGACGTGTTCCTGGGCACCGACAAGCGCAGTTACGTGCGCGCCGCGTCTGTGCAGGCCTGCCTGCGCGCCGGCGGCAAGCACAACGACCTGGAAAACGTGGGCTACACCGCCCGCCACCACACCTTCTTCGAGATGCTGGGCAACTGGTCGTTTGGCGACTACTTCAAGCGCGAATCGCTGAAATGGGCCTGGGAACTGCTGACCCAGGTCTACCAGCTGCCGGCCGAGAAACTGCTGGCCACGGTCTACGCCGAGGACGACGAAGCCTATGACATCTGGACGAAAGAGATTGGCCTGCCTCCCGAGCGCGTGATCCGCATCGGCGACAACAAGGGCGGGCGCTACAAGAGCGACAACTTCTGGATGATGGCCGACACCGGCCCCTGTGGCCCGTGTTCGGAAATCTTCTACGACCACGGCGAGCACATCCCCGGCGGCCCCCCGGGCAGTCCGGAAGAAGACGGCGACCGCTTCATCGAGATCTGGAACAACGTGTTCATGCAGTTCGAGATGCACGAAGACGGCTCCGTGACCCCGCTGCCCGCGCCCTGCGTGGACACCGGCATGGGCCTGGAGCGCCTGGCCGCCATCCTGCAAGGCGTGCACAGCAACTACGAAATCGACATTTTCGATGCGCTGATCCAAGCCGCTGCCCGCGAAACCGGTTGCACCGACCTGGCCAACCCGTCGCTGAAGGTGATCGCCGACCACATCCGCGCCACGGCCTTCCTGATCAGCGACGGCGTGATCCCGTCCAACGAAGGCCGGGGCTACGTGCAGCGCCGCATCGTGCGCCGCGCCATCCGCCACGGCTACAAGCTGGGCCGCAAGGCGCCTTTCTTCCACAAGCTGGTGCCCGACCTGGTGCGCTTGATGGGCGAGGCCTACCCCAACCTGGCGGCACAAGCCCAGCGCATCACCGAGGTGCTCAAGGCCGAGGAAGAGCGCTTCTACGAAACGCTGGAAAACGGCATGCAGATCCTGGACGCTGCCCTGGCCGACGGCGCAAAAGTGCTGCCGGGCGAGGTGGCCTTCAAGCTGCACGACACCTATGGTTTCCCGCTGGACCTGAGTGCCGACGTGTGCCGCGAGCGCGGCCTGGGCGTGGACGAAGCCGGCTTCAAAGCCGCCATGGAAAAGCAAAAGGCCCAGGCCCGCGCCGCTGGCAAGTTCAAGATGGACAAGGCGCTGGACTACAGCGGTGACGGCAACACTTTCGTGGGCTACGAGCAGCTGGCCAGCCAGGCCAAGGTGCTGGCCCTGTACGTGGACGGCACCCCAGTGGCCGAGTTGAAGCACGGCCAGGCCGGCGTGGTGGTGCTGGACACGACGCCCTTCTACGCCGAAAGCGGTGGCCAGGTGGGCGACCAGGGCGCGCTGACCAGCGGCTCCGCTCGCTTCGCGGTGGAAGACACGCTGAGGATCAAGGCCGACGTGTTCGGCCACCACGGCGTGCTGGAACAAGGCACCCTGGCCGTGGGCGACCACGTGGCCGCCGAGGTGAACACCGCCCTGCGCGCCGCCACCGTGCGCAACCACAGCGCCACCCACCTGATGCACAAGGCCCTGCGCGAAGTGCTGGGTGGCCACGTGCAGCAAAAGGGCTCGCTGGTCAACGCCGAACGCACCCGCTTCGACTTTGCCCACAACGCCCCGGTGACCGACGCCGAAATCCGCCAGATCGAGGCCATCGTCAACGCCGAAATCCTGGCCAACGCGGCCGCCCAGGCGCGGGTGATGGACATCGAAAGCGCACAGAAGACCGGCGCCATGATGCTGTTCGGCGAAAAGTACGGCGAAACCGTGCGCGTGCTCGACATCGGCTCCAGCCGCGAACTGTGCGGCGGCACCCACGTGCAGCGCACTGGCGACATCGGCCTGTTCAAGGTGGTGGCCGAAGGCGGTGTGGCCGCCGGCGTGCGCCGCATCGAGGCGGTGACCGGTGCCAACGCCCTGGCCTACCTGCAGCAGCTGGAAAGCACCGTGGGCGAAGCCGCCGGTGCGCTCAAAGCCCCCGCCGCCGAGCTGACCGCCCGTGTCGCGCAGACGCTGGAGCAGATCAAGGCGCTGGAAAAGGAAGTGGCTGCCTTGAAAGGCAAGCTGGCCTCGGCCCAAGGCGACGAACTGCTGGGCCAGGCCGTGGACGTGAAAGGCCTGAAGGTGCTGGCCGCCCAGTTGGAAGGCGCCGACGCCAAGGTACTGCGCGACACCATGGACAAGCTCAAGGACAAGCTGAAAACCGCCGCCATCGTGCTGGCCGCCGTGGACGGTGGCAAGGTGCAGATCGCCGCGGGCGTGACCGCCGACAGCGTCGGCAAGCTCAAGGCCGGCGAGCTGGTGAACTTTGTCGCCCAGCAGGTGGGGGGCAAGGGCGGTGGCAAGCCCGACATGGCCATGGCCGGCGGCACCGACGCCAGCGCGCTGCCGCAGGCTTTGGCCAGCGTGCAGGCTTGGGTGGCCGAGCGGGTGTGAGCGCCCCCGTTTTTCCTGGCCGAATGCGAAAGCCGCAACGTGTGAACGTTGCGGCTTTTTTGTGTGCACTTTTGCCTTCGCTCATCGCCTTTGACCTTGCCCCAACTGGAAGAGCAAGGTCCCGAGAGGCTGTTTATCCGTTTGCGCGGACGTGGCGCGAAGACGTCCGATCTGCCACGGGCGGGCTCAGAAACGACAAAGCCCCAGTGACTGGGGCTTTGATGACTTCTTGATGTGCAAGAAAAATTCTGGTCGGGGTGAGAGGATTCGAACCTCCGGCCTCTACGTCCCGAACGCTTAGCCCTTGTGCCGTTTTTACTGGTGGTTTAAGGTGCTTCCTGATTATTTGGGCCATTCTTGGGCCATTGGGCCATCAGGGAGACGTATGGGACAGATCACAAAGCGAGGCGAGTACCAGTGGCGGGCAAAGGTCCGACGCAAGGGCTTCCCTGAACAGTCGCGCACCTTCACCTACCGCGAGGACGCAGAGAAGTGGATTCGGACAGTTGAACGCGAGCTGGAGACTTCCGGCTTCGTGGATCGCCGCGAGGCGGACAAGAACACGCTGGGGGAGGTGTTGCGCCGCTACCAGCGTGAGGTCACCCCGACGAAGAAGTCGGCCACCATCGAGTCGGTCAAGATCAACGTGATTTTGAAGGATGCGGTCCTCCCGAAACTGAAGATGTCGGCACTGACCAGCAGCGCTGTCGCCAGTTGGCGCGACCGGCGCTTGAAGGAAGTCGGCGGAGCGACGGTCAACCGCGACATTGACGTGCTGTCTGCCGTACTCAATCACGCACGCAGGGAGTGGGGCATCCATGTTGAAAACCCGGTTCCGTACATCAAGCGTCCGGAGAAGGCCCGGGCGAGGGATCGGCGCTTTTCTGCGGAGGAAGAGACATACCTGCTGGCGGCACTAACGGGGGGCGAGCGGCTGGCTGATGGCACCTTCAGCAAAGGCGCCCGGAATCCGTGGCTGTTGCCGCTCGTGAAGCTGGCGATCGAAACGGCCATGAGGCGAGGCGAGCTCCTTGCCTTGACATGGGAGAACGTGGATCTGGAACGCCAGACTGCTCACCTGCCCGACACCAAGAACGGTGAGGCCAGGACGGTGCCACTGTCCACCAGAGCAGTCGCCATTCTGAGAGCCTTGCCTCGCGCGGATGAGGATGACCAGTCAACCCAACGCACAGGGCCCGTGTTTGAGACTACGGCCATGGCGTTGCGCAAGGGCTTTGTGAGGGCGGTTGAGCGCGCGCAGGAACAGTACCGGGCTGACTGCAAGGCCGCCAAGCGCAAGCCTGTCGCGAGCTTTCTGGAAGATGTGCACTTCCACGACACGCGTCACGAAGGTGCTTCGCGCTTGGCCGAGAAGCTCAGCAACGTCCTGGAGCTGTCTGCTGTGACCGGCCACAAAGACCTTCGCATGCTCAAACGTTACTACCACCCCCGCGCCGAAGACTTGGCCAAGAAGTTGGGCTGACTGTGGATAACTTGCCCAGGCCAATCGGGATAGCGTTCCATCCTGCTCGGGATGGCGTTCCGCACCTTCGGGATGGCATTCCGATCCGTCGGGAGAGCGTTCCGCCCTCAGCCTGAAAGGCTAACTGGCACAACGGTTCGCGGCCACGCGATCAACCTCTACCGTCTTCTACCAGTTATTTACCCGACTGGCCTGTGGACAGGCTGGCGGCTGCAGCCGCCGACTCTGCGCGGTAGCGGTTCTCGACCCTCTGACAGAACTCACCCAGCGACAAATCCAGGGCAACCGCCAGGCGGTGCAGGACGCTGATAGTGGGTTGCTTGCGGCCACTCTCGATCATCGTGATGAATGGACGGTCGAGCTCACAGCGCCCGGCTACATCCTCTTGAGACAGCGCCAATTCCAACCGGCGCACCTTGACCTCTACCCCCAGGGCAGTGATCAGCAGTTGGTTTCGACTTGGACGCATAGGCGCCAAGTCTTTGCGTTTGGTTTACTATTGACACGTGTCTATAGATAACAATCGAACGGCTACCGAAATCTCAGGGGAGGCTTATGAAGGATGTAAACAGTAATTTGTTCTCGCAAGGCAACGCACGTTCCGACTCGGCGAAGGCCGTCGGCATGATGGCTCACAAAGCAGCCATGACTGTCATGGCGGTGATTACCTTGACGGGCTGCGTGACGACGCAGCCCCAGCCTGACGGTTCGACTAAAGTCCATCTCTCTCTTGGCGCCCCGGCCAAAGTCAGCCCAGACAGCACGCAGCCTGTACTAACCCCCGCCACGGAGGTCCGACCTGCTGGTGCAACCAATCAGGCGAAGCAGGATCGAACGAGCCCGGTCAGTGCTCCCGGCATCCGCACGACAGCATTGGCAGGCGTCTTCAGCAAGCATCCCTACGACGGAACGCCCAAGACCTATTTCCCCCGAGTGGCTGTCACGGTCACGGAATGGTCTCGCAATGACTGCTGGATCGGCTCCGCCACCATTTGGTGGAGCAAGAGCAAGTCCGAAGCGGTGCCAGCCTTCTCTGTGTGCTGGGGGCAGTCGGTGGGGTACGCGGTCAACAACGCCGCCAACCTGCACCTCTTCATGCAGCAGATGGCGGTCGAGCACAGCGGCAATGTCCGCACGACTGGCCCCAAGCCGCCTATGTTGGCTATCCCCGACCGGCAGCCGATCAGCGAGCGGCAGCAGCTCGCCTTCCAGGGGTTTGTCCAGCAACTGGTGCTCGACACCGGCTGGCAGCCCGGCGCACCGACCAATCTTTGGTTGGTGGGGTACGACGCTAATGTGGTCATCAAGCCAACCGTGCTTCCTGTCTCCAGCTACGGAGCGTCGCAGCCCATGAACACCAAGGCCAAGGCACAACTCGAACAGGCACTGACTTGCAGTGCCATCGGCCCACGATTTGATCTGGCCGAGTCCAAGCTCAAGCAGGCCGGTTGGAATCCAGACCAGGGAATCACGCCCGTCACCCTCGCTGAGCCCGTCAAGGTCTACGGGTTCGGCGTCCGCAAGGTTGCGGTGTCGCGTGACGGAGGTGAACAAACCTATCGCAGCTACTTGGCTCGCGTCACCGTCCAGCAGCTTGTGAAATCGGCCGCGCTGAAGCTGGGCAAGGACGGCAAGACCTATGGCCGCTTGACCAAGGTCGGCGAGCTATCGGCGGGTATGGAAGGCGGAGAAACTACGTTGACCTGCACGGTCAACACCGAAGGTTCGGAGGGCTGACCATGGCGATGCAATGTCCGAGTTGTGGCAGCGCACATATCCAGCCCATGTCCGTCGTGCACGCAAACGGCACGCAGCACTTTCACGCGACGCACACCGCCGTCACCTTAGATGGGCAGTTCGTGCAGGGGAGTACCCAAGGCTCCCAGGCAACGGTGTTGGCCCAGCATTGTGCTCCGCCAGCCCCGCCGTCCCCCATTCCGTTCGTCGCTGCTTACGGGTTGGGTGGCGCCGTGGTCTACCACGCCGCGACGGTATGTGATCTTTTCGAGCGCGGCTGCAGAGTCGGTATGTCCGCGATGGCACTCCTGCTCTACAACTGGAAGCAAGCCGCTATCGGTCTGAGTCTGATCGCGTTTGGCTGGCTGCTGATGAAGGGCTGGCATGCGCAGGCCAAAGTCTACAGTGCCGCGAAACGCCAGTGGCAGAGTACCTGGTTCTGCCATGCTTGCGGGCAGTCTCATCTTCGAGGGTGACCATCCCAGTGATTACCGTAATTATCATAATTACGGTAATCGGGGGGCAACGAGCCGATGAAACGGGACGCGGCGCGCTGAAACTCTCACACGCCAACGCCCCCCTCATCTTTGCTGCATTTCAGGCCATGAACCCGATTCCCCGGCGCGAAGGGGCGGAAGTGGCAGGCAAATCGCTGACCTGGATGTGATCCCGCTCCTCCCTGGCTGCACGCCCAAGCGCGCGCCGTAAGGCCAGGCCCAAGCTCCGTGGCGGCAGGTCTTTCAACTGGCTCACGACCTGCTCGTCCAGCCTGGGCGCAAAGACTGAGCCCCAGCTGCTTTCAGCTCGCAAGCGGCCGTAGATCGTCTGGGCGATATGGGCGACCTGCTCAGGCGTGGGTGCCTGCATGTGCAACACGGTCATCCGCGACAAGAGGGGAGCCGGGATGCCATCGGTGCTGTTAGCCGTGGCGATCCAGTTCACGTGGCTGGCGTCAATTGAGAAATCGCGGATCGACAGGTCTACGAACTTGCGCGCGCTGCGGGGCTCCAGCAGAGTGTAGAGCGCGGCCAGCGGGTCGTATTGACGCTGTTGGTCGGTCTTGTCGAGTTCGTCCAGTACCACCACGGGGTTGGCCTTCGGCTGGTAAGCGAGCAGCTCAAACACAACACCCGGCTCGGAGTTGGACCAGAAGGATTCCGACCCGGCTAATGGCGAACTGGACTGCGTACTGGCCATGTCGATCACCCGGAAGGGAAGGCAGAGACGATCTGCCAGCCAACGCGCGGCCTCGGTCTTGCCGATGCCCGCTGGGCCGACCAACAGAATGGGCGACCAAGCCACGCGGCCGTCCCCCATCGCATGCAGCGCGAAGTGGTCGTGCAGCACCTCGGTCAGTTCTGCGAAGTTGGGGAAGTCACGCTGGAACTCCGCAATCAATTCCGGCCAATCATCGGGCAGTTCACCCAGTCGGCGACGCTCGTGGCCTGCTGAGCGGATGCGCTCGGCGATGTACTGCGCCCGCCTTGCCTTCTCCTCAGGCTTGGCGCGGTGGCGCTCGACAAAGCTGCGCAGGCCTGCCGCCTCCAGAAAGGCAATCTGCGGTGTGGCCCTCGGCTCTGGCCGGGCAGGCTGCTCCGGGGTGGATGTGGACGGCTTCATGTCGGGCAAGGCCTGCACGAGGGCATGCACGGCGTGGTCGATGGATGGATCGAGCGGCTCGCCGCGAATGGACTTCTCGGCCTTGGCGGGTGCAGGCAGCAGGCCCTGCGCGACCGCGAGCTTGTGGTTGCGCTTCAGGTCTTCCGTGTATAGGCCGATAGTGGCCTCGTGCCGTTTGCAGCGCACACCTTGGCCCGCGTTGGCATCGCCGCCAATTACCGGGGCCGAGCACACGGGGCAATGCTGTTGCGCAGCATGACGGGCGGCCTCAATCAGATCTAGCAGTGCCCGGTCACGGTTCACGCTGGCACCCACCAATTCGACCCGCATGCTCAGCTTGTCCCGCTGCGTGGTGGCGCAGAAGAGCGGCAGGTGCCGATAGTCTGCGGGTTTCATCAGCAGTTCGCACTGCGTCACGAAATACTCCAGCACGGCCAAATGACCCGGGGCAGGCTCCACCACCTGCCGGGCAAGCCAGGGATGCCGGGCTTTAAGCGCTGCCACCGCCTCTTGGTAGGTCGCACGGCTCAAAGAGCGATGACGGGATGTGCGTGTCATGGCGATCTCTCCTGTTTAGCTATAAATTACTATAACAGTAGAAAGGACGGCAATCCAGTCTCGTCAGTATGGCGACTGAGGGTTATAGTGATTTATTGTGATCGTCTAAAAGACTGCCATGCCCGCTTTAAGTAACGAACAACTCCCCATACTCGCAGGCGCTCTGTTACGCCTGCGAGGCCTCACATTGGCTGCGGTGTTCGACGCCACCGGCATCCGTGCGGCCAACTTGTCTGCATGGCTGAAGGGCAAGCCACAGGTCATCTCTGCGGCGCGCGTGACGGCGCTGCTGTACCACCTGGGCGTGCAAGGCGGTCAGGTTCGGTCGGACATGGTGCACAGCTGGACCGACCAAGGTGACTGGGCCCACCTGCGCACCGTGTTCAACCTGCTTCAGGAGCCAGTGGCGCCCCGATGCTTGTTCCTCGACGAGCATCCTGGCATGTCACACACGAGATTTTTGCAGTGGGGCGAGGCATGGGTTCGACTGTCTCTCACGCCGGGGCCCACGGCGCAGGATGATTTGGCCGCGATGGTCAGGCCAGACCGCATGATCGTGCTGCCTGTGGCGCTGGAAGGGATTCCGACCCAAGACCCGCGAGAGTTGGCATCCGTGCTGTTGAGTCTTGCCGAGCAGGGAGGGCAAGAGATTCCCAGCGGTGAGCTGGCGCATGGGTTCATGCAGCACTTGGGGGCCCCCCCTGGGCAAGGCTTTTCGCTCACAGAAGGGGATTCTCTGGGCTGGCGCATCTTGGAGGCCACGTTGCGCAAGGCCATGCGGGCTGGCATGAATCCCGCCATGCTGGCTTTCAAGATCGACCTGCTGGTGCTCGGCGGTGCCAACGCGGCACCTGGCCGCAACGAGGACTCAGCCTGAGAGGTATCTTGGACGCAGCAGCTATCGGGCTGTCCCCATCCGCCGCTGCCCACCAAACCTGTCGGCTTGGCGCTCAGCGGCCACATTCTTTGAGCTCGAAGAAGCTAGCTCAAAGAATGTGCCGAATGCGATGGGGACTGCCTGCTTGCGACCGTGCGTCCAGCATGAATGTGCGAAAGACGGTGCCAACCCATGTGCGAAGACCGGTGCCTGCCTTGTGCGAAACAAGTGGGGGCAGTGTGTGAAGACTATGGCGACTGCATGCCATGAAGGGCGCGAACAATGTGGCGGCACCCTGCCGAACAAGGTGTGAACACCTCGCCCAGCTTGGTCTTCAAAGCGCCTCGTCTTGCGATGCCACCATCCATACCCGCTTCAACGGCAGCTCCGCCTTGAGGTCTTCGTCCAGACGCTCGTACTGCTCGAATAGCTGTTCAAGCAATTCCTTCTGCGTCCACAGACGCAATCGGAAGAACTGCGATGCCAGCTCTTTCTGCACATTGCCCTTGAAGCCGCCCCACGCAACGAACAGGCCTTGGTCGGCATTGAACTTGGTCATTGCCCCCAGCAGCTTGTCCACCGATTCGCGCCCAATCGGTGAATCCTCGGACTTCACCTCCACGCACAACCTCGGCGCGGAAAAGCCCAGGGGGCCAGAGCCCGCCAGGATGTCGGCGCCGCCGTCTGCGCCCTCCGGGCTACGGTAGGTGGTGTAGCCCTGCGCTTTCAGGATACCTTCGACCAAGCGGGTCAGGCCGTGACCCTTGAAGCGAGCAGAGATGAGCGCGGCGATCTGGTCGCGTGCCAGTTCGTCCAGATCGGTGTCGGCGGCCTCTGCATCAGTCGTCGTTGCCGTGGCCGCTTTGGCGGGGGCGGACAGTGTTTCCGCTTTCCAATCGCTGGCCCGCATGGCCGCAATCCGCTGCTCCGCGTTGTTACGTTGGATGCGGCAGATCGTCAGGAACGCGCCGAAGGAGAACAGCAGGTCTTTGCCAAAGTGCGTGCGCGGGATGGCTTCGCCGATCCACTTGACTGCGCGCCAATGAAAGAAGGGGTTCGGGCCCGCCTTCTCGGCGCGGTAGTCGCCCGTGATCTCGCCGATGTAGACCGCAGGCTGCGTCTTCAGCGGCAGCACCACCAGATCACCAATCTGCATCTCATGCGCGAACGGCCAGACCTGACTCACCCAGTTCAGCACTGCTTTGGGCTTGGCCTCGGGGTAGCGCTGGGTCATTTCAGCGGTCAGCTCGCCTCGCTGTTGCAGCTTGGATAGGTCCAGGTTCAGGTCATCCCAGGTCACATAGACCCGACCCTCCTGGATGAACTTCTGCTCGTATTCGCCGTGCGAGCCTGCACGGACTAGCCAGATCGCCATGGGGAATCCTTACCGTGATGCCTCGGCGCCATAGGGCAGCGGTGGCAGCCCCAGTTCCTTGAGGAATTCATTGTGTTGATCGGTGGCTGCCCTGATCTTCTGATCCAGCGCCACCAGCTCCGCATGCACCGCCGCCAGTTTGATTTCTTCCTCCGCCTCGGCCGTGCTCACGTAGCGCGAGATGTTCAGGTTGAAGTCGTGTTCCTTCTCGATGACTTCCAATGGCACCCTGCGCGAGTAGCGAGGCTCTTCCTTGCGGTAGCGGTAGGTGTCGATGATTTTGTCGATGTGCTCGGGCAGCAGCTGGTTCTGCCGTTTGCCCTTCTCGAAGTGCTCAGCCGCGTTGATGAACAGCACGTCATCGGGCTTCTTGCACTTCTTCAGCACCAAGATGCACACCGGAATGCCGGTGGAGAAGAACAGGTTCGCCGGTAGGCCGATCACCGTGTCAATATGCCCATCCTTGAGCAACTTGGTGCGGATGCGCGCCTCAGCACCCCCACGGAACAGCACGCCGTGAGGCAGAATGATGGCCATCACGCCGTCCTGCTTCAGGAAGTGGAAACCATGCAGCAGGAAGGCAAAGTCAGCGGCCGACTTCGGTGCCAAGCCATAGTTCTTGAAGCGGGTGTCCTCGCCCAGCGCCTCGCTCGGTTCCCAGCGGTAGCTGAATGGTGGGTTGGCTACAACCGCGTCGAACTTCGGCATCTTGGCGGGGTTGGTTTCACGCAGCATGTCCCACTCGTTGAGCAGGGTGTCGCCGTGGAAGATTTCGAACTCCGAGTCCTTCACCCCGTGCAGCAGCATGTTCATGCGCGCCAGGTTGTAGGTGGTGATGTTCTTCTCCTGCCCGTGAATCTTGCCGATGCCATGTGGCCCCATCCGGTGGCGCACGTTCAACAGCAAAGAGCCAGAACCGCAAGCGAAGTCGAGCACGCTGTCCAGATGCGAACGCTGGCCCGTGGCTGGCTCCTGACTGTCCAGCGTGACGATGGCCGACAGGATGTCTGAAATGCGCTGCGGCGTGTAGAACTCGCCAGCCTTTTTGCCCGAGCCTGCCGCGAACTGACCGATCAGGTATTCATAGGCGTCGCCCAGGGTGTCGCTGTCGGTGGAGAACTGGCCCAGGCCCTTGGCGATTTCGGCGATGATCTTGCACAGGCGGGCATTGCGCTCGGCGTAGGTCTTGCCCAGCTTGTCCGATGCCAGGTTGATCTCCGAGAACAGCCCCCGGAAGGTGCTGGCGAAGGATTCTTCCTCGATGTACTTGAAGCCGGCTTGCAGTGTGCTTAGCAATTCAGCGTGCTGTGTGCGAGCCATCTCGGCGATATTGCGCCACAGGTATTGCGGCTCAATCACGTAATGCACCTTGCGGCGCATTTGTTTCTCGAACTCGGGCACATCGTCTAGATTGCCTTCATACCATTGCTGCAGCGGCGTGGAGACCGAACCATCGATCTGCTGAGGGTAGTCCGACCCTAGCTCCTTCTGGGCGGCTGCTTCGTAGTTGTCCGACAGATAGCGCAGAAACAGGAAGGCCAGCATGTAGTCGCGGAAGTCATCCGCATTCATCGCGCCGCGCAGTTGGTCGGCAATGGCCCAGAGGGTCTTGCCCAGTTTTTGTCTTTCGAGATCGGTCATGGTGTGCCTGCTGGTGCGGCCTCAGGAGCCTGAGGGAACAAATCGGGATTGAAGGGGTAGCGATTCAGGAAGTCGTTCAGAACCTTCTTGAAGTAAGCCTTGTTCTCATCGAGCATCTGCTGCGGCTCGTATAGCGAATAGTTGCCGTGGCTGAGGATGTTGATCAGGCGTGTGTGCAGAATGCCGTCCGGGTCGTCATCATCCTGCTTGATGCATACCGAGAAATTCTTGTGCCCATGAAAGCTGGCCGTCTTCTCCAGAATCGTGCGCAGCATGTTGAAATGATGGGTGAACAACCGGTCTTCCTGCATAGCCTGGTACAGCTCGGCTAAGGCAGCAACGTGGTGGAAGAATGGTGTGTCGCCATCTTCGGGGCGCAGCAGGTATCCCCCATTGTTTGGATGCTTGTTGACAACGTACTTGCGGGCGCTCTTCATCTCGTTGCACAACACGTTGAAGAACAACGTATGGTGCGTCGAAATCACCGTTTTGAGCTTGTTATCCTGCCGTTTTAGCAATTGCGCCAGATGGTTGGCCACGGCAATCGCGTTGTGCTCATCCAGCGAAGAAATCGGATCGTCGATATATAGGTACTTCACCCACTGGTAAGCCTCGATCTCCGGGTCCATTGCCAGTTCGACCACGGCCAAGAAAAAGCACCAGATGAAGATATTCTCTTCACCGCGCGAGACTTTGATGTTGTCAACGGTCTGCCCGTCTACTAAGCGCGAAAAGCGCACAGCCCACTCGTGCCCCTGTGTGTCAATGCGGAAATCGAAGTCCGCATAACGCCGCAGCAGCGGGCGGATGCGGTTGTCCATTTCCAGCTCGAACACGCCCTGGAAAAACCGCGAATCCCTATTGAGCAACAAGCGACGATCAGAATCGCCAGCCAAATCATTGTTCCAGTGGAACAGGTCTTCGGTAAAGGCGTTGAAATACACCGTATCGCGGGCCTCATTCTGTTTGCCAATGTCCTTGAACGCCATGGACAGCCGCGTCTTGCCGGTGCCGTTGTAGGCATAGAGCAGGATGACCTTCTTGTTTTCTAGCTCTCCCCGCAGATGGGCGGCCAGCACCGGAAGGTTAGCGAAGGGTACGCCTGGTCTCATACCGATAGCCCATCAAGCACGGGGAAGATCTTCTGCATCAGTCCTTGCTTGTGAAGTTTGAGGGTTTCGAGCTTTCGAGTGTCGGCAGCAATCCTAGCGTCGAGGCTTCCCATGCAGTCGGCAATAGATCGTTGCTCTGCCAAAGGTGGAATTGGAATCTCCATTTGCTTCAAGTGCGTGGGGCCGAAGTGTTTTATCCCTCCACCCACTGCGGCAGATGCAGCTTGTTGCTCAAAATGAGGACTTCCCAAGAAAACCTTCAAGTAGCTAAGGGTTAGCCGTTCATTGCTTGGTCGAAACCGAATGAGTCCGGTGTAAAAGACGGCTCCTACTGCAACCTCTGTCACAATTGATGTGAGGCCAAAGGTGGCGCTGGTTGAAATGATTAAATCATCGAGCTCAAGACGAAAGTGTGCCCATTTCTGATCCACCTTTTCGGGGTCTAGGTAATTGCAACCATCCAGGGTGACGTTGATCCCTCCAACTCCTGCAAGCCTAACAAGCGGTACTCCTTCACTTCGAAAATCAACCGCCATAATTCCCGGGCCTTCTTGGAAGAACACGACCTCAGGCAAACTTGCTACAGTCCAATCACCTTCGTTGATGAATCGGAGGCGGGGCATATTTTCTCCCACGCGGGGGAAAAGCTGCTGCATAAGGCTCTTTTTATAGAGCTTGAGGGCGTCCAGTCTCAGAGTTTCCGCTGTGATCAGCTCATCGAGGGAAGACAGACAGTCTGAGATTTTTTGTTGCTCATCTGGTGTGGAAACTGGGAGTGGCAGGCTCATGAAAGCATCGTTTGAAATGCTCATGCGATCATGTCGTGCGCCTGTGCTGGAGGCTTGGCGCATGTACTGATGCCAATGCGTCGATTTGAAATAATGGGCGTAAAAATCGTTACGGGCATCATTAAACTTGAATACCGTATATAGCGGCGACATCACGCCTAAGCCGATCCTGTTCTTGGAAATGGGTCCGACCGGAGCCAAGGCGGAGATGCGAGGGTTGTAGACGTAACTGCCATCCTCGACGATGTAATATCCCTCTAAATTTCCTTGGGTGGCAATATCCTTGTCGAAAAAATCACGTTGATCAATCACGCCAAATTCGGCGGAATTGGTTAGAACGCGGATTACTTCGCCGTCGGTATTTTTCTGCGTGGAGCGCCTCGCTAGCTTCGCTAGCGTCTGAAAACTCCACGACTTCGCATCTAGAAACTCTGGAAACCGTAGCTGAGGCACCAAGGATTGTTTTTCGCTGTTATTCATGCATCTTGCCCCGATGGCCGCGCGACGGTGACCTTAAACAGATTTCCCGCCCGGTCGTCGATGAGTTCAATTTGCGGCCATGCCCGCAAGGCGCGCAGTAGGCCGCTGCCCAGTCCGCGATACGGCAGGAGCTTGGCGGCAAAGGACGCCAGAATCGGGTTGCGCATATTGGAGTTGCCCGCCTTGATGTTCTCGATGGTCAGGTTGTTGGGCAGGTGGCCGGGACTGATGATCTCGACCCGATCCGCAAACACCAGAACACGGACCGGCGCGCTGACGAAGTAGTCGCGGTGAATGAGGGCGTTGGCGACCAGCTCTTCCCAGACGATGCGCGGAATCTCGGGCTGACCCTGGGTGTTGAAGCCCTGCTCGCCCTGCGCGGCGCGGGTGTTGGCGACGATGAAGCCCAGCGTTTGCTGAAACATATCGGCCAGCTTGCCGGTGATGTCGCGGCTGTCGATGTAGCGCTCGTCTTCGATCTCAGTGCCGACAAAAGCGACGGCCTTGACGATGAAGGCGGGTAGCGCGTACTGCGGTGTTTTGGCGAACAGCAGGCCGCCCGCCACGTTGAGCTGCCCCTGGTTCATCAGGTTCATGTTGGTCAGCAACTGCGGCAGCGGCTGGTTATGCTGGGCGAGTGACTCGCCGAATTGTCCTTCAAAAAATCTTTCGAAGTACGGCAGGTCTATATCTCCGGCACTGAGTCTCGCAACGGGAGTTTCGTCTGCGTGTACCGAACCGGCTTGCTGAAATAGGCGCAGGATTTCTTCACGGTCATTGACCCTACGCTTGTCCGACCCCTTTTTTACCCAGATAGAGAGGGCGCCGTCCTGGGCCACCATGTAGGGCTTACTGATTCCTTCTGGCACAGTGATAACTAACACGATCCCATTCGGGTGGGGCACGTTTTCTGTTAGCGGAGCCATTGCCGGACGCACATTGTTGGTGGCAGCGTTGGCAATTAATTGATTGAGACGGGCTACGTCGTCGTTAGATAGCCCACGCACCGAACCGTCATCGTTCACGCCGATGAAAATTCGTCCGCCCGAAGAGTTGCTGAAGGCGACCACCTCTGCCGCAAGTGAATTAGCATTGGTGATATCCGCTTTGAACTGATGGCGGCTGTCCTCTCCCCGGCTGAGGATGTCGATCAGCTCTGTGGTTTCCATAGGTTGTAGACCTCTTTGCGACGGTTGAAGGCTTCCTGGCCTCCTTCCATGATGTTGATGATGGCTTCCTGCACCGGGCGGGCGTCGATACTGCCGCTTCGCGTGGCGACCTTCTCGTCCTGGTATTGGCAGGCGTGCACCTGCTCGGCGTCACCCAGCACCGGGAAGTTGGCGTTGTGGGTGGCGAAGATGAACTGGGCGTGAGGTTTCATCTCACGCAGCAGCTTGATCACATCGTCGTAGATGGTCTGGTTGTCCAGATCGTCTTCCGGCTGGTCGATGATGATCACGTCGTTCTGGCGTTGGCTGAGCACATACAGCAGCAGCGCCGAAGCGCGCTGCCCGAGCGAGTGGTGCTTCAACTCTTTGCCGCGATAGCGGATGACGAAGCGGTTGGGCACCTGCCAGGTGACGAACTCGGTCAGGTTCTGCATGAAGGTCTTCTCGAAGACCTCGGGTGTGCTGCCGGCCTTGGCCAAGGCTCCCGGAAGGGCACGCAGGAGGCCGCCGAAATCGGCATAGTCCTCCATCACTGCGCGCAGGGTGGTTTCGCGGATGTTGCTGCCCTTGAAGAGTTGCTGCATGAAGCTGATGGCGGCTTCCTTGTCGCCCTTGAAGTCGGCTTCGATCTGCAAGGCGGTGTGGCCAGCGTTCACGCGGTCCAGCTCCGCCTTGATGGTGTTGAACTCGCGCAGCCAGAGTTCATTGAGCTTGTCGATCTCGGCAAACAGCGTGTCGCGGATGCTGGTCTGCTGTGATTCCTGCTTGGTCAACGCCTCCAGCATTTGCTCCGCCTTGGTCTTGCGTTGCTGCTGGGTGAGGAAGTCGTCCGGCTGGATGGCTGTCATGCCGGTCTGCTTGAGTTCCTGAGCCAGTTGGCGCTCGACTTGTGCGAACTCCTCCTTAAGGTTCTTGCTTGCGCCTTCAAACTCGCCCTGTTTGGCCTGGAGGCGACCCGCAATGGCTCGCGCGTCTTGCTCGATCTGCTTGAGCTGATCGACCTTGGCAACGAGCTTGGAGAACTCGGCGTAGTAGGCCGTGAAGAAATCTGGGTTCTGCTTGGACACGTAACTCGTCGCGTTGCGCAACTCGTCCTCATGCTCGGCAATCAATTGCCCCTGGGCGAGGATGAAGCTGTCTGCCCGCTCTTTCATGCGCGCGAGCGCAGTGGCGTCCTGCTGGAAGCCGAGGCGCTTTTGAAGCTTGTCGGCGACGCCGTGCTC
This sequence comes from Macromonas nakdongensis, assembly GCF_002837145.1. Classification (GTDB taxonomy): domain Bacteria; phylum Pseudomonadota; class Gammaproteobacteria; order Burkholderiales; family Burkholderiaceae_C; genus Macromonas_B; species Macromonas_B nakdongensis. The sequence goes on from NZ_NWMV01000068.1 coordinate 35,504, forward strand.
CGCGAACTTGGTCAGACGGAAATTGGCATCATTGAGCTGGGTCTCGAAGTCGCGCTTGAGTTCGGCCGTGTTGCTGAGCTTGAGCCAGCGCTGAGCAGCGTCGCGCACGCGCTGGCGTTGGGCATCTATTTCCTCACGCAGCACACGCAGCTTCTCGCCAACCAGCTTTTCCACCAGATCGGTCTCGAAGCCTTCGCCGGTGCTGGAAAGGTCTTTCTGGCCGAAGTAGATCGGGCGACGCAGTACAGTCTCCCGGATCGACACGCCGGGCTGCAACTTGCCCCCCAGGTAGACGTTCGGCGCTTCGCGGAAGATGCGGGAGATGGTGAACTCCTGTCCGTACACGTCGCAGGCTGTCAGCGTGACCTTGCCGCCGCTGCCAAGGGTGTGCCGGATCAACTCGTCCTTGTACTTGGTGTCCTGTGCTTTCTCACCTCGTGGAATATCGAGGGCGTAGCGCACCGCCTCCAGGATGGACGACTTGCCGCTGCCCCGGATGCCGATCAGCGTGTTGAGTTCGGAAGAGAAGTGCAGCGTCTGACCATCGAGGATGCCCCCGTCGAAGTGGATGCTGCGGATGTGCGACGCCTGATGCTTGGGCGGCTCCGTGGCGACCCGCGCAGCGGGATCGCTCAAGGCAAACTTGACCGCCTCAAAGGACAGCTCGCCCAATTTGAGATAACAGGCTTTGCCCTGACCAATGTCTTCTATGCATTTGGCGTCGCAGCCTTCGAGTTCGGCGGGATACCAGTCACCTAGATGCTGCTGCGCTTTAGTCCGGCAGGGTTTGTTTTTCTCTTGCACCTTGTTGTACGTGCGCACCTTCTGAAAGCCAAGCGTGCGGCGGCGAAATAACTCATTTCGGCCCAGCTCGGCAAGACGCCCCCCATCCAGCTCGGCCCAAAGCCCACTCGGCGCTTCGACATGAGCAAAGACGAAAAAGAAGTCGCGGTGGTAGTTTTCCAACTCCTCGATGGTGTTCGCCAGCGACAGCGAAGATCGACCATTTTCCTGTTCATACTGCGCTGGGACTTTTCCTTTGAACGCGACGCCCAAGAAGGGATTGATATGGTCATGACCATCGGCCAACCAATCATCGGAAAAGACAACCAGCGTATGAATGCCATTGGCCCCATCATTGACCGACAGCTCGACGCCTGGCAGCAGCGCAATCCCCTTCTTCTGCGCTGTCTTGCGCAGCGCTTTGAACTCATCGAAGTCGAACTTGTTGTGATTGGTGATGACGCCCAGGCGAATGCCCGCGTTCTCCAACGCATCCACATAGTTGCTGTTGTAGAAGTTGTCATCGCCCGTGAACTTGAACTCGCGGTCTGCGCGGGTGTGCAGATGGAAGTCTGCACGAATCCACTGTGCCCCTTGTGCAAAGACGGTCCCCATCATCGTCCCTCCTCATACGCAGCCAGGCCGGCGATCTCTCGGCCTTGGGCGAGCTTGTGCAGCAGTGGAGTCAGCTCTTCCATCAGGGCCAACTCCTTCACACGCCGGCTCTTCCAGTTGAGTCCGAGCGGTTCTAGAAAGTCGGTGAGCTTCTCTCCGTCGAAGATGCGGCGTCGCAGGATTTCATCGACAAAGCCTTGCAGTGCGTCAGGCACAAGCCCATGGCGGTTAGCAATATCGGTCAGTTCCCGTGCTTTCTTCTCTGCCTTGAAGCGGTCAAATCCGCTGCGGATTTGCTTCTCGTCCAATGCTTCATTGACCGGCAGGCCCCGGATGTACTCGGCAATGTCCTCGCGCTCATCGATGAACTTGGCGTCGGACTGAATCAGACCGATGAGCTGCTCCCGGTTCATGGTGAGCTTGCCGGGCTTCTGCTGCGTCAGCTTCGCAATGAGGCCCATGATGTAGTCGTAGTCGATCACCGCAGACGCGAAGAGCACGAACTCGAAATCAAGCTGCTGCACTTCGGGCACAGCCTGATCGCGGTCCTGCTGTTCCTTCAGCCGTTTGGCAGTCTCCAGGTACACCCCTTTGAAGCCTTGCAGCTGATCGGGCGGCGCAATCTGGGTGATCTGCGCCTTCTGTTCTTCGGAAAGATCGGTGTATTGATCGAGCTGGGTCTTGAGGCGCTGCACTTCCTTGAACAGGTTGACGAACTGCGCCCGAGCGGCGTCGCCCTTTAGGTTGGCTACCTCTTCCGGCGCATTGGCCACGCCTTGTGACTGCATGAAGTCAGCCAGCTTCTGGGTGGCCGTCTGCAGGTTGTCGATGACCTTGGGCGCAGGGTCTACGAGCCAAATTTCGCGCGGGTTGTCGATCTTCTCGCCGGAGAAGAGCGCAATCGCCTCTTCGACCGGCTTCTGCTGCTGGCGGAAGTCGAGGATGTTGCCGTAGGGTTTACTGTCGTTCAGCACGCGGTTAGTCCGCGAGAACGCTTGGATCAAGCCATGGTGCTTGAGGTTCTTGTCCACATACAGCGCGTTGAGGTACTTGGAGTCGAAACCGGTGAGCAGCATGTCCACGACAATGGTGATGTCGATCTTTTGCTCGGCTGGCAGATCGGTGTTCGGGTACTGCTGATCCTTGATGCGCTTCTGCACATCCTGGTAGTACAGGTCGAACTCGCCAATGCGGTGGTTGGTACCGAAGCGGGCGTTGTAGTCAGCGACGATACGGGTGAGCGCCGCTTTTTTGCCTTCAGGGTCCTGCTGGTTGTCCTCCTTTTCTTGCGGCAGGTCTTCCTGAATCTGCTGCACGTCCTTGTTGCCCTCGGCGGGCGGGGAGAACACGCAGGCAATGTTCAGCGGGCGGAATTCGGGGTCTTGCTCCGCTCGCTGCTTCTGAACGTTGGCAAATAGTTCGAAGTACTCGATAGCATCATTGATGCTGGCGGTCGCCAGCACAGCGTTGAACTTGCGCCCATTGGTAGCGGCGTCGTGCTTGGCCATGATGGTTTCAATGACCTTCAGTTTGGCAATACCTTCGCCGGGCTTGGATGGGTTCTTGCCCTCGGGCTTGAAGTAGTCCACGTGGAAGCGCAGGACGTTGCGGTCCTCAATGGCGTGGGTGATGGTGTACTGGTGCAGACAGCGCTGGAACAGATCGTCGGTGGTTCGGTAGCTGGCGTGCTGCCCCTCAATTTGTTGATAGCTGGCGTTCTTCTCAAAGATGGGCGTGCCCGTGAAGCCAAAGAGCTGAGCGTTGGGGAAGAACTCTTTGATGGCTTTGTGGTTCTCGCCGAACTGCGAGCGGTGGCATTCGTCGAAAATGAACGTGATGCGAGCTTCGCGCAGCGCCTCCAAACGCTCTTTGTAGTTGCGCTTATTGGTGCCGTCCAGAGCCAGGCCCAGCTTCTGAATAGTGGTGACGATGACCTTGTCGGCGTAGTCGTCGGACAGCAGGCGGCGTACCAGCGCTTCTGTGTTGGTGTTCTCTTCGACGCAGCCTTCCTGGAAGCGGTTGAATTCCTCGCGGGTCTGGCGATCCAGGTCTTTGCGGTCCACCACGAACAGGCACTTGTCGATGTCCGGGTTGTCCTTGAGCAGGGTGGACGCCTTGAACGAAGTCAGCGTCTTGCCTGACCCGGTGGTATGCCAGATGTAGCCGTTGCCGCAGTTCTGGTGGATGCATTCCACGATGGCTTTGACGGCATAGATTTGGTACGGCCGCATCATCAGCAGCTTCTGCTCGCTGGCCACCAGCACCATGTAGCGGCTGATCATCTGGCCCAAGGTGCACTTGGCCAGGAACTTCTCAGCAAAGCTATCGAGCTGCGTGATCTTCTTGTTGTCCTCGCTGGCGAACTGGTAAACCGGCAAGAAGCGCTCATCAGCGTTGAAGCTGAAGTGCCGCGCGTTGTTGTTAGCGAAGTACCAGGTATCGGTGCGATTGCTGACGATGAAGAGCTGCAGGAAGCACAGCAGCGTTTTGCCGTAGCCATTGCCGGGATCGGTCTTGTAATCAACGATCTGCTGCATGGCCCGGCGTGGGCTGACGGCCAGGGTCTTCAGCTCGATTTGCACCACCGGCACACCGTTGATGAGCAGCATCACGTCGTAGCGGTGATGGCTGTTATCGGTGTTCATACGCAACTGGTTGACGACCTCGAAGTCGTTCTTGCACCAGTCCCTGATGTTCACTAGGGTGAAGTTCAGCGGCGTTCCGTCGTCTCGCTCAAAGCTGTTGATGTTGCGCAGCGTCTGGGCTGCGTTGTAAACATCGGGCGTGACGATGCCATCGAGGAGGCGCTGGAACTCGCTGTCGGTCAGATGTACCCGGTTGAGCGCTTCGAACTTGGCGCGGAAGTTGGCTTCCAATGCGACGCGATCGCGGATTTCCGGGCGATAGGTGTACTTGAGGTCGCCGAGCTTGCTGATCAGGTCCAGCTCGATTTGGTGTTCTGTGGTCGTCATGAATCTGTTCCTGCCGTCATGGATGTGCGGGTGTGGCGGGCAGGCGGCTCCCTGTGGTTTGAGCAGCCATGTCAAGCGCCCGCCTTGGCCGGTTCTCCGTTCGGGCGGTCCAGTGTCAAGTCATGACTGCGCGCGTACTCCAGCACCAGGATTTCGATCATCGATGCCACCGAGCGGCGTTCGCGATCAGCCGCCAAGCGCAAAAGCTGCTTGATCTCGGCAGAGGTGCGGATGGAAAGGGTTTCGTCTTTCAGGCGTGACATGGCGGTGTCTCGTCAATAGTGTCACGCAAATGTACTGCCTTTGCATGCATTTGCGCAATGCAAAGTTGCACCATGCCCATTGCCCCTCTGGATGTATGCCGTGGCTGATCGGCACCAGGTGCAAATGGGGCAATGAAAGGCGACATTGCCCCATTTGGCGACGGCATTACCTCATTCCGGCTGAGGCGCTCGCACGTCTGGTCGAGCCTGGGATTGCAGCGCCTTGACGGGCAAATTGGCCTCAATGCGCACCGGACGTAAGGCGTGTCCGCCGCGCGCTTGATGCGCCGTGCCGTAATGACGCCGCGTTTTGGCGCTGCGATGGCCGAGCCCACGGCTGGCGGCATCGCCGTCACCTGATGCCTTCACGTCCGCGCTCCACTGGTGTCGGAAGCAAGTGGCGGTGATGGTGTGACCGTGATCGCGCCAGAGGCTGCGCCCGAGTCGCTGGATTTCCGTCGTGAAGTTACCAGCTTTGGCGATCTGGACGCGTAGCTTCTTGCCGGGCTCCGAGCTAAGCCGCTTTACAAGGGCTGCGATTAGCGGATGAGTGTCGTTCGCCGAGTAGGCCACGAAGCGGCTCGGTTGACCCTGGTTTGCTTTGACCTTGGCGCCAGTCACATATAAGCAGAGGATGTCCCTACCCAGCAGGTCGTCGAATTCCACCCAGGCATCAATGCCTGCAGCCACCTCGGCCGGACGAGCGCCAGTCAGCGCGGAGATCAGAAGCGCGTCGGCATACTTGCCGCGAACACCGCGCGCGCAAAGGTCTTCCCGCCAAGTGGGTGGCAGGCCTCGTAGCGCTTGCCGCTTGCTTCGGCGCTTTCGCCTCGGCTGGGTCATGCCTTGACGCTGTAGGCTAATCAACGCCTGCATGGTCATCAGTAGTTCGTGGCAGGAGGCCTGCAGTCGCTCCTGGATGGTGGCGTCCAGCGCCTGCGGTAGCTCAGTGGCAAGCACGTCGATGCTGTGAAAGCAGTGATAACGCAGCGCCGCCAGGCGCTTGTAAAACGTAGTCGGCCTACCCGTGTTGCGCACCACGGCTACGAGGCCGCCGTCGGCACTGTTACCCTGCCGTATCAGTTGCCTGGCCAGCTTCAGGTACTCCGCCTGCGTGGCTGCTGATTGGCTCGTGGGTTCACCCTTGGGCCTGATCGCGGAGAGGGTGTCCAGGCACGTGCGAACAGTGGCAACCAGTTGCTCCACGGCGGGAAGTGACGCGGTAGTCGCAGCCCCCGCATCAGACCATTTCCGGTGTTCTTCGGGGGCTGCTATCACAGGCGTGTCCATACGATCTGCTCCTTCCCGTGAGTGCTTTGCTCCAGCCGTATGCCGACGATGACTTCCAACCGTTCCAGCTCAGCCGCAGCGGCCAAGATGGCGCGGCGGAACTTGCGGATGGGACTGCTGTACTGGAGCTTTTCTTTGAGCCAGGCGAGGCTGTGGCGCTGTGTCGTATCGGACGAGGTGGCAACCAAGCGCTGCAGCGCCTTGGCCATATCCTGCTGCCGTTTGATCTGCAGCCGCTTCTCCCAGTCCACCAGTGCAAATTCGCGGTCGCCGAACAACTGAACCATGCGGCGGTCGATCCGCAGAGCGTAGGTGTCCAGGTCTTCGTCCAGATCGAAGCTGTCGATCAGGTGCAGGACCCGGTGAACGCCCTTGCGTGGGGTGACCCCACGCGGTACTTCGCCCACTGTGTATTTCGAGGTCTTCACCTCCAGCATGCCGCGGCTGAGGCGAAGGAACGACTCATGCAGCCATTGATATTCCGAACGGCCAGAGTGCCGCCCGATGGACTCCAGAAAGCGCGACCGGATGATGGGCACAGGACTACCGATGGGACGGAGGCGCGCTTCATGGAGCGCATGCATCCAGACGTCGCAGTCCGGCTCGTCAAGCTGTGCCCCCCAGTACCGTAGCTGGACATCCGACCTGCTCGTAAGGATCTTCCCGTCATGCATGGCGCGGGCACCCCGACCGATGGGTGCAAAGAGACTGGACCTTGCAAGATGGTTGGGAATGGCCCGATCCGGGTCACGCCACCAAGGAAGCTGGACGACCGCCCCTGCGGTTGGGCGTGGCGTTGCCGAGGCTGTGGCAGAGCGCTCAAGAACCCGCTGCCGTAGTCGTTCGAGGGCCTGATCCAGACGGTGTTGCTGGGATTTCGGAGTGGCCTCGGCGAAGGCGTGTGGCGCAGACATGGCTCACCTCCCTTCCGTCGCTGTGTTGGCCCAGCGCTGCCGAGCGAGCTGCTCGGCTTTGGTGGGGCGGCCTCGGGGGCGGCGCGGCGGCGGTGGCTCGGCAGGACGGGTGGACTCGATCCAGGCGAGTACGTCGGCTTCGTACCAGCAGAGACGACGTGATCCCGGCATCTTGAATGGCCGGGGAATTAGGTGGGCATACTTGGCATTGGTGGCGCACGTTCTGATCGTCGTCTCCGTCTTGCCAATGAGGGGGGCAAGTTGCTCGATGAACAGAATCCGTGGCAGATCCGCGGGCGAGGCTATAGGCGGCAGTGCAGGAGCTAGGCATATGGGGGCAAAGCCCTCAGCGACGGCCTGAACAACCGCCCTGGGCGTGCTCTTTGAGCGTGCGGGGGGTGATGAGTCGCCAGTACGGGCGACCGGAGATGATCTCGGCATAGGAGTCTCACAAGCAAACGCGCTTGCGAGAGCCGATGCTGTTGGTTGCGGCGTGCAGAGCCACTGGTGGTCGAAGCTCATGCGCTGGTCGCCGCACCTCACGGTGCCGTAGTCACTTGGGGTTTCGAAAGGACCGCGTGCGCTTACGGCCCAGTCTGCGCCCCCTGGCTGCTCAAAGCAGCCGAGCGTTGCGTGCTCTATTGATCAAGCTATCTCTCATTTCACTTGATCTCACCTGCCTCTTGCGCCTTGGGCTACACAGCGTTCTTGTAGGGCGCAAGGCAGGAGCGCTGTTACGTCCACCCATGCATGACAGTATGGGGAAATTCACAGCACCGTCAAGCTGTAAGCCTGTTCTGTGCGGACGTGCAGCACGCGCCGCGAGTCAAAACTACATCGATTCTCTGGGCCATTCTTGGGCCATCGAGGATCGAGATTTACTCCGAATCGTCATTCATGGCGATCAAAAGCAAAAAAGCCCAAGTGCTTGATTCACTTAGGCTTTTTCGTTTTTTGTCTGGTCGGGGTGAGAGGATTCGAACCTCCGGCCTCTACGTCCCGAACGTAGCGCTCTACCAGGCTAAGCTACACCCCGATGTGTTCTCAGGAGCGTCGCTCCAACAGAACAGCCGCCAATTGTACCAAACCTTTGGCGTAAATATTTGGGGGCAGCGCGCGGGCCGCGTCGACCGCGCGTTGCGCCTCGGCCAGGGCGGCGCGGCGGGCGTCTTCCAGGCCGCCGCTGTCCCGAACCACGCGCAAGATGTCGTCGAGCCGATCGGTGTCGCCTTGTTCGATCGCGGCGCGGATCATGGCGGCATCTTCGGCATTGCAGCGGCGCAGGGTGCAGATGATGGGCAGGGTGACTTTGCCTTCGCGCAGGTCGTCGCCCAGGTTCTTGCCCAGTTCGGTGGCGTCGCCTTCGTAGTCCAGCACGTCGTCCACCACCTGGAAGGCGGCGCCCAAGGCCTGGCCGTAGTCGGCGCAGCGGGCTTCCAGATCGGCGTCGGCACCCGCCAGAATGGCGGCCAGGCGGGCACTGGCTTCGAACAACTGGGCGGTTTTGGCGCGGATCACGCGCAGGTAGGCCTGTTCGTCCAGCGAGGCGTCGTGCATGTTCATCAGCTGCAGCACCTCGCCCTCGGCGATCACGTTGGTCGCGTCGGCCAGCACCTGCATGATGCGCATGTTGCCCGCGTCCACCATCATCTGGAAGGCGCGGGAGTACAGGAAATCGCCCACCAGCACGCTGGCGGCGTTGCCGAACACCTGGTTGGCGGTGTCGCGGCCGCGGCGCAGGGTGGATTCGTCCACCACGTCGTCGTGCAGCAGGGTGGCGGTGTGGATGAATTCCACCACCGCGGCCAGGCTGTGCCGGCGCGGGTCGGTGCAACCCAGTGCGCCGCACAGCAGCAGCAGCAGGGCGGGGCGCACGCGTTTGCCCCCGGCACCGATGATGTACTCCGCCACCTGGCCCACCAGCGGCACGTCGCTGCTCAGGCTGTGTTGGATGACCGCGTCCACGGCACGCATGTCGGCGGCCACCAGAGACAAGGCGTTGAAGGGAGTGGGCGTGGGCTGGCTCAAGGCGGGGTCCGGCTGGGGTTTGGGCGATTATAGAGAGGCACTCCCCGGCGCTCGCTTGGCAAGCTGCCGTACCTCTCTCTATAATACAAGCCTGCCGAGGAGCGTTGCAGCGTCCACACCCGGGTAATCCGGCCCACGGGACGCGAGGCTCGGCAGTCGGTCAAGCCGCGCTTGGCCTCCATCCGCAACGACGCTCACCCACTGGCCGTGCGGTGAGTCCCTTTTCCCCGAGTCAGTGGTTTTTTGACGACGCTTCGTCCGCGAAGCTGTGCTTTGGAGCCACCATGAACGCATCCCTGAAACACCCCGTGAACGCCGACTGCGCCATCACCGACATCGGTCTGGCTGAGTGGGGCCGCAAGGAAATCCGCATCGCCGAAACCGAAATGCCCGGTCTGATGGCCATTCGCGAGGAATTCGCGGCCAAGCAGCCCCTGAAGGGCGCGCGCATCACCGGTTCGCTGCACATGACCATCCAGACGGCGGTGCTGATCGAGACCCTGCAGGCCCTGGGCGCGCAAGTCCGCTGGGCCTCGTGCAACATCTTCTCCACCCAGGACCACGCCGCCGCCGCCATCGCCGCCAACGGCACGCCGGTGTTCGCCGTCAAGGGCGAAACCCTGGTCGACTACTGGGACTACACCCACCGCATCTTCGACTTCGGCGCCAAGGGCACCGAGGGCGAAGGCCCCAACATGATTCTGGACGACGGCGGCGACGCCACGCTGCTGATGCACCTGGGCAAGCAGGCCGAAAAAGACCAGAGCGTGCTGGCCAACCCCGGCAGCGATGAAGAGCGCATCCTGTTTGCGGCCATCAAAGCCAAGCTGGCCGAGGACAGCACCTGGTACAGCCGCAAGAGCGCCCAGATCATCGGCGTGACCGAAGAGACCACCACCGGCGTGCACCGCCTGAAGGAAATGTCGGCCAAGGGCACGCTGATGTTCCGCGCCATCAACGTCAACGACTCGGTCACCAAGTCCAAGTTCGACAACCTGTACGGCTGCCGCGAGTCGCTGGTGGACGGCATCAAGCGCGCCACCGACGTGATGATCGCCGGCAAAGTGGCCGTGGTCGCCGGCTACGGTGACGTGGGCAAGGGCTCGGCCCAGGCCCTGCGCGCGCTGAGCGCCCAGGTGTGGGTGACCGAGATCGACCCCATCAACGCCCTGCAGGCCGCGATGGAAGGCTACAAGGTCGTGACCATGGAGTGGGCCGCCGACAAGGCCGACATCTTCGTCACCACCACCGGCAACCGCGACGTGATCACCTTCGAGCACATGGCCGCCATGAAGGACCAGGCCATTGTCTGCAACATCGGCCACTTCGACAACGAGATCCAGGTCGCCAAGCTGGAAGAAAAATGCCAGTGGGAAGAGGTCAAGCCGCAGGTGGACCACGTGATCTTCCCGGACGGCAAGCGCATCATCCTGCTGGCCAAAGGCCGCCTGGTGAACCTGGGTTGCGGCACCGGCCACCCCAGCTTCGTCATGTCGTCGTCCTTTGCCAACCAGACCATCGCCCAGATCGAGCTGTTCTGCCACCCCGAAGGCTACGACGTGGGCAAGGTCTACGTGCTGCCCAAGCACCTGGACGAGAAAGTGGCACGCCTGCACCTGAAGAAGGTCGGCGCCATGCTGACCGAGCTGTCGGACGAGCAGGCCGCCTACATCGGCGTGCCCAAGCAAGGTCCGTACAAGCCGGACACCTACCGCTACTGATGCGGGCGGACCAGCTCCTCGTCGAACGCGGGCTGGCTGCGTCGCGCTCCCAAGCTCAGCGGCTGATCGCCGCCGGTTTGCGCTGGCGCCTGCCCGGCGCGGGCGAGGGGGCGTGGCGTACCGTGGCCAAGAACGGCGACGAGCTGCCCGTTGGTGCCGAGCTGGAATTGGCCGATGCCGCCGAGTCGCGCTACGTTTCGCGCGGCGGTCTCAAGCTGGAAGGCGCCTTGCGCCACACCGGCCAGCCGGTGGCGGGGCTGCGTTGCCTGGACGTGGGCCAGAGCACCGGCGGTTTCACCGACTGCCTGCTGAAGCACGGCGCCGCCCAGGTGGTGGGCGTGGACGTGGGCCACGGCCAGTTGCACCCGCGGGTGCGTGGCGACGCCCGGGTGCGGTGCATCGAAAAGTGCAACGCCCGCGAGCTGACGGCCGACGCCCTGGCGCAAGCCGGGGGTGCGCCGGTCGCACCGCCGTTCGATCTGGTGGTGGGCGACCTGTCCTTCATTTCCCAGACGCTGGTGTGGCCGGCGCTGGTGCCCCTGCTGGCGCCCCAAGGCCATGTGCTGATGCTGGTCAAACCCCAGTTCGAGCTGCAGCCCGAGCACATCGGCAAGGGTGGTCTGGTCAAAGACCCGGCCAGCCTCGCGTTGGTGGAGGCGCGCATCCGCCAGGCCTGTGTGCAGGTCGGCTGGCGTTGTCTGGATTATTTCGAAAGTCCGATCACCGGCGGTGACGGCAACCGGGAGTTTTTTGTATGGGCCTGCCCCTGAGTTTTGAATTTTTCCCGCCCAAGACACCCGAGGGTGCCGAAAAGTTGCGTGCCGTGCGCCAGCAGCTCTACGCGCTCCAGCCCGAGTTCTGTTCGGTCACCTACGGCGCCGGTGGCTCCACGCAGGATGGCACGCTGCAGACCGTGCAGGCCATTTTGGACGAGGGCCAGCAGGGGGCTTCGCATTTCACCTGTGTCGGCGCCTCGCGCGACTCGGTGCGCGAGAAGCTGGCCCTGTTCCAATCCATGGGTGTCAAGCGCCTGGTCGCGCTGCGCGGGGACCTGCCCAGCGGCTACGGCAGCATGGGCGAGTTCCGCTACGCCGCCGATCTGGTGGCCTTCATCCGCGCCGAAACCGGCGACCACTTCCACCTCGAAGTGGCGGCCTACCCCGAGATGCACCCGCAGGCGAAGTCGCCCGAGTCGGATGTGCAGGCCTACGTGGCCAAGGTCAAGGCTGGCGCCAGTTCGGCGATCACGCAGTTCTTCTTCAATGCCGACGCCTACTTCCGTTTCGTCGACGAGGCGGCCAAGCTGGGTGCCGACGTGCCGGTGGTCCCGGGCATCATGCCCATCATCAACTCGTCGGGCCTGCTGCGCTTTGCCGACAGCTGCGGTGCCGAGGTGCCACGCTGGATCCGCCTGCGCCTGCAGGCTTTCGGCGACGACGCCGAGTCCATCAAGGCCTTCGGTCTGGACGTGACGGCCGAACTGTGCGAACGCCTGCGCAGCGGTGGTGTGCCGGCGCTGCACTTCTACACCATGAACCAGAGCGCGGCCACGCTGGCGCTGGCGCGGCGTTTGGGCCTGGGTTGATGGCCCAGGTGGCCGAGCAGGACATGGCGTCGGCCCCTTGACCGCACCATGACCTTCACGATCTGGGCTTTTCGCGGGATGCCCCAGCACCGGGGTGTCCGGGGCTGCGTGCGCCAAGCGGTGTGTCCGCTGGTCCTGGCGGTGGCTGGGGCGGTGCCGGTCTGGGCGGTAGAGCCTGTGCCAGAGCCCGGCTTGCCGCCGCCGTTGCTGTCCACCGTGCCCACCGGGAGCCTGGTTGACGCGGTGGAGGCCCTGCACGCCGAGTCGATCGATCTCCCGTTGCCCAGGTCTGTGCTGGAGCAAGGCGCGGCGTCGTATTACGCCAACCGTTTCCACGGCCGCCGCACCGCCAGCGGCGAGCGCTACGACCGCCGCCAGCTCACCGCCGCCCACAAAACCCTGCCTTTTGGCACCGAGGTCATCGTGCGCAGCCTGCGCACCGGTCGCGAGGTGGTGGTGCGCATCATCGACCGGGGTCCACACCTCAAAAGCCGGATCATCGACCTGAGCCATGCCGCGGCCGAAGCCTTGGGCATCCGCCGGCATGGGGTGTCCGAGGTGCAGCTGATCGAAAAGCCGGCCACCCCCCAGCCCTGAGGTGCGGCCTGGCGCCGGCGACTTCAGGCGTTGCCGTGCTCGACGGTCCAGCCCGAGCCGGTGCTGGCTTTCAGGGCATTCGTCACCCAGGGCAGGGCTTCACGCAATTGCGCGCCCAGGGTGAAGGGCGGGTTGATGATGTGCATGCCGCTGGCGCGCATCGAGGTGGCGGTGCGCCCTTGCGCCACCTGGGTGCTGGTGCCTTCGGTCGGGGTCAGACCCACGTTCAGTTCGGCCTGCACCCAGTTGCGTTGGTGGCGCTGGCTCAAGGTTTTGAGCTTGCGCGCCAGGGCGTGGGCCTCGGGGCGGGCGATCACCGGGTACCAGACCGCGTAGGTGCCGGTGGGAAAACGTTTGAGCGCGTCCTCCAGGCAGTCCAGCACCGCCTGGTAGTCGGTTTTCAGTTCGTAGCTCGGGTCGATCAGCACCAGGCCGCGCCGGCTGGGCGGCGGCAGCAGGGCTTTGAGGCCCTCGAAGCCGTTGCGGCGCAGCACCTCGATCTGCTTGCCACGGCCCAACTCGGCCACCTGTTTTTCCAGCACCTTGGTGTCGGTGGGGTGGACTTCGAACAGCTTGAGCTTGTCTTGCGGGCGCAGCAGGGCCTGGCTGATCCAGGGCGAACCGGGGTAGGTGCGCCAGGGCAGCCCCGGGTTGAAGGCCGCCACCTGGCCCAGGTAGGCCTGCACCAGGTCCGGTGGCGTTGCCCCGACGGATTGGGCTTGCGCAGCGGCGGCCTGCAGTCGGAAGATGCCGTCGTCCGATTCGCCCGAGGTGCGGGCATGGTCCTGGTCCAGCCGGTAGACCCCGGCGCCGGCGTGGGTGTCCACCACCGTCAGGGCCGTGTCTTTCTGGCCCAGGTAGTGCAACAGGGCCACCAGCGTCATGTGCTTGAGCACATCGGCGTGGTTGCCCGCGTGGAAGGCGTGGCGGTAACTGAACATGGGGCGGATGGTACCCCATGGTCAGCCGGGGGTCAGCGGATCACGGCCAGGCGTTCGCGCTGCCCCGCCTTGAAGGTGTAGAGGGTCAGGGCGGCGTTCTTGCGGTTGCCCTGCTCGTCGAAAGCGACCTTGCCCGAGGCGCCCTGGTACTGGATGGCCTTGAGCGCCGGCAGGTATTGCGCCGGATCGGCGGAACCGGCCGTCTGCATCGCCTGGGCCAGCAGCTTGACGCCGTCGTAGGCGTAGGGGGCGTAGGCTTGCACTTCCATCTGGTACTTGGCCTTGTAGTCGGCACGGAACTTCTCGGACAGGGCCACTTCGTCGCCGTCCACGCCGCCGGCTTCGACGCAATACACCTGGCCGTCGCCCAGGGCTTCGGCCGCCAGCTTGATCATTTCACCCGTGCACAGGCCGTCGCCGCCGACCAGCTTGGCCGGCATCCCCAACTGGCGCATCTGGCGCAGCATCGGGCCGCCCACGGCGTCCATGCCGCCGAAGAAGATGGCGTCCGGCTTTTTGGCCTTGATGCTGGTCAGGATGGCGTTGAAGTCTGTGGCCTTGTCGTTGGTGAACTCGCGGGCCACCACCTGGGCGCCTGCTGCTGCGGCGGCCTTTTCGAACTCGTCGGCCAGGCCCTGTCCGTAGGCGGTGCGGTCGTCGATGACGGCCACGGTCTTGGCCTGCAGCGTCTCGGCCGTGTAACGGCCCATGGCGCTGCCTTGCTGCACGTCGTCGGCCACCAGGCGGAAGGCGCCGGCGTAGCCTTGGCGCGTCAGCTTGGGGTTGGTGGAGGAGGGCGTGATCTGCGGGATGCCGGCGCTGTTGTAGATCTGCGACGCCGGCAGGGTGGTGCCCGAGGTGAGGTGGCCGACCACGCCGTGGACCTGCGCATCGGTCAGCTTCTGGGCCGCGGCGGTGCCCTGCTTGGGGTCGGCGGCGTCGTCTTCGGCCAGCAGCTCGAAGGTGACCTTCTGGGTGCCGAAGGTGATGCCGGCGGCGTTCAGCTCGTCGATGGCCATGCGGGCGCCGTTCTCGTTGTCCTTGCCCAGGTGCGCCACCGCGCCGCTGGTGGCGCCGACGTGGCCGATCTTGACCACCACAGCGTCGCTGGCCGGGGCAGCGGAGGGGGTGGAGGCTTCTTTTTGGCCGCAAGCGGCCACGGTCAGGGTGGCGGCCAGGGCGATCAGTCGGAATTCGTTGCGCATGCTCAGTGTCTTTCGTCAAAAACGGTCCGTACGGAGAGAAGGACGGGCCGCAAGGGTTGGCATTGTAGGTAGGCCCCGCCCTGTCTGCCGCCCGCCGCCGCTTGCAGCAGATATTTGCGCCGCAGGCGAGCGTGGCTTATAATGGCAAGCTTCGCAGCGATTTTTGGGTTCCGCGGCGAAGGCGCCCCTGGGGCGAAGTCCCACCTAAGAGGTTGCCAACAGAGCAACACCGACCGTGGAAAAGAACCCGCCAAACCAACTCTGAACAGAGCAATCTCATGCAAAAAACAACCGTCAGCGCCAAGCCCGCTGAGGTGGTGCACGAGTGGTTTGTGATTGACGCCACCGACAAGGTGCTCGGACGTGTTGCCAGCGAAGTGGCACTCCGGTTGCGCGGCAAGCACAAAGCCATTTACACCCCTCACGTCGACACCGGCGATTTCATCGTCATCGTCAACGCGGCCAAACTCAAAGTCACGGGCACCAAGTCCCTGGACAAGATGTACTACCGCCACTCCGGTTTCCCGGGCGGCATCTACGGTACGAACTTCCGCGATCTGCAAGCCAAGCACCCTGGCCGCGCACTCGAGAAGGCCGTCAAGGGCATGCTGCCCAAGGGCCCTCTGGGTTACGCCATGATCAAGAAGCTCAAAGTGTACGGTGGTGCCGAGCACCCGCACACCGCCCAGCAACCCAAAGTGTTGGACATCTAAGGAGCTGCCATGATTGGTGATTGGAACAATGGCACCGGCCGTCGCAAATCCAGCGTCGCCCGCGTGTTTCTGAAAAAAGGCTCCGGCAAGATCACGGTCAACGGCAAGGACATCGAAGCGTTCTTCGGCCGCCAGACCTCGATCATGATTGCCAAGCAGCCGCTGGTGCTGACCGAAAACACCGAGTCGTTTGACATTCAAGTCAACGTGCACGGCGGTGGCGAATCCGGCCAGGCCGGCGCCGTGCGCCACGGCATCACCCGTGCCCTGATCGACTACGACGCAGCGCTCAAGCCCGCCCTGAGCGCCGCCGGTTACGTGACCCGCGACGCCCGCGAAGTCGAACGTAAAAAGGTCGGTCTGCGTTCTGCACGCCGCCGCAAGCAGTTCTCCAAGCGCTGATCGCTGGGGTCTGCGAAACCGCCTCGGGCCCTTGGGTCGGTGGGCGGTTTCTCCAAAAGCCGCTGCTGGATCTGTCCGGTGGCGGTTTTTTTCTGGTCGGGTGAAAAACCCCACCTGTGGTGCTGGGAATCGCCAGGCGGTTCGATTCCTGACCATTTTGCTTTAGTATTCTGCCCGTTGTCCCCGAGTCGAAAGTTGCACCATGAGCGCTCTAGCTGAACACGTCGAAACCGAAATGCCCGCCCCGTTGGTCTTCACCGACAGCGCCGCGGCCAAGGTGGCCGACCTCATCGCCGAGGAAGGCAACCCCGACCTGAAATTGCGCGTCTTCGTCCAGGGCGGCGGCTGCTCGGGTTTCCAGTACGGTTTCACCTTCGACGAGGTCGTCAACGAAGACGACACCGAAATGACCAAGAACGGCGTCTCCCTGCTGATCGACGCGATGAGCTACCAGTACCTGGTGGGCGCCGAGATCGATTACAAGGAAGACCTGCAGGGCGCGCAGTTCGTGATCAAGAACCCGAACGCCACCACCACCTGCGGCTGCGGTTCCAGCTTCAGCGTCTGAGCGGGGCTGGCCCCGTTCAGGCGGGGTAGATGGCGCCGAGCACGCGCGGGCCGCGGGCGCCGGTGACTTGCGGTTCGTTGCCGGCCAAGCCCTGCACGCAGCGGCGGGCCAACCAAGCGAAAGCGGCTGCCTCCACTTGATCGATCGGCCAGCCCAGGCGGGCGGTCGTTTCAACCTCCATGCCCGGCAAACAGGCCCGCAGGGCGGCCATGAGGGTGTGGTTCAAGGCGCCGCCGCCACACACCAGCAACGTTTCGGGCGCCTGTCCGCGCCAGTCTGTGCCTTGCACGCCCGCGGCCAGGGTGCGGGCGGTCAATTGCAGCAAGGTGGCCTGCACGTCGGCCGGGTTCAGTCCGGGGTGGTGCGCCAGGTGCCGGTCCAGCCAGGCGGCGTGGAACAGGTCGCGGCCGGTGCTCTTCACGCCGGTCTGTTGAAAATACGGCTCTGCCAGCAAGACGCCCAGCAGCGACTCCGCCACGGTGCCGTTCGCGGCCCAGGCGCCTCCGGCGTCGTACCAGTGGCCCGTGTGGCGCTGGCACCACTCGTCCATCAAAGCATTGCCGGGGCCGGTGTCCAGGCCCAGCACGCGCCCGTCCGCTGGCAGGGCGGTGAGGTTCGCGATGCCGCCGATGTTGGCCACGGCCACCGATCGGCCGGTTTGGCCAAACACCTCTTTGTGGAATGCAGGAACCAGCGGGGCGCCCTGGCCGCCGGCGGCGATGTCGCGGCTGCGGAAGTCGGCGACCACGGCAATGCCGGTGCGCTCGGCCAGCCAGGCGGGCTGGTTCAGTTGGATGGTGTAGGGGGTGGCGTGCTGCGGGCCGGGTGGGGCGTGGCGCACGGTCTGCCCGTGGGCGCCGATGGCCCGGATGGCCGATGCAGGCATATCGGCCTGCTGCAGCAGGCGCTGCACCACCTCGGCGTAAAGCTGGGCCAAGCCATGACCCGCCACGCTGGCGCGGTGGAGTTCGTCGGGGCCGCTCTGGTTCAGGGCGGCCAAGGCGGTCCGCAAGTCGGGAGGCATGGCCGTGCTGGCCGAAGTCAGCACCTGTGCGTGGTTGGCTTCGAAAGCCATCAGGACGCCGTCCACCCCGTCGAGCGAGGTGCCCGACATCAGGCCGATGTAGTGTTCGCGCACGCGCGATGCCGGCGGCGGCTCAGTCCGCGCTGGCCTGGACGAGGGTGGCGGCCGAGGCGAGCTTGAGCCGCATGGCGCCGGCCACTTGGCTGAAGGCCTTGCGCGAACTGGAGGAAATGGGCAGGCCTTCGTTGTTGCGGGCGATGTTCAGGGGGTCTTGGTGCTGGTTGGCGACCTTGAACTCGAAATGCAGGTGCGGGCCGGTGGAGGCGCCGGTGGAGCCGACGGCGCCGATCCGGTCGCTCTGGCCGACGCGCTGGCCCTTGCGCACGTCGATGCGGCTCAGGTGGGCGTACACCGTGGTCTTGTTCTGGCGGTGCTGGATGTGGATGACGTTGCCATAGCCGCGTTGCCAGCCGGCAAACTCGACCACGCCATCGGCCACGCTGCGCACCGGGGTGCCGGTGGGGGCGGCGTAATCGACGCCCAAGTGGGCTTTGCGGCCGCCCGAGATGGGGTGGAAGCGCATGCCATAGCCGCTGCTCACGCGCGAGAAGGCCAGGGGCGAGGCCAGGAAGGCGCGGCGCAGGCTTTGCCCTTCGAAGGTGTAGAAGGCGCCTTTTTGGCCGGGCTCTTCGAACCACAACATCTGGTGCGATTTGCCCTGGTTGACGAATTCCGCGCTCAGCAGTCGGCCGTATTTCAGCACCTCGCCGTCGGCTTCGAGGGCTTCGTAGACCACGCTGAAGGTGTCGCCGGCGCGCAGGTCGCGGCGGAAATCGATTTCGCCCGAGAACAGGTCGGCCAGTTGCGAGGCGATGCCATCGGGCAGGCGGGCGGCGTCGGTGGCGGCGAAGAGCGAACTGCGCACGGTGCCGCTGCTCAGGCGCACTGCTTTGGTGAATTCGGCCGTTTCTGTGCGGGCGGTCAGCCCAGCGGCGGTGCGTTCGACCACCAGGCGGCGGTAGCTGTCGCTGTCGTCGCTGGGCAGCCAGCGGGCAGTCAGGCGCTGCAGGCGCTGGTCGTCGCCGGTTTCGGCCATGACCAATTTGCCGGCCGGGCCCTGGAGCAGGGCCTGTGCCACGGCATCGCGGCGCAGGAAGGCGCTGGCTTCGGTGTCGTTCACGCCCAGGCGCTGCAGCAGGCTGGCGGCGTTGTCGTCGCGGCGGGTCACGTCGCTGCGGAACAGCACGAAGGGCACGGGGGCGGCGAGTGCGTCCTGTGCCGCCACGGTGGTGGGCTGCACCGCTTCGACCAGCTGGCGCACGGGGAGTTGTTCGATGCCGTCGTCGATGGGGGCGATACCGAAGGCCGTGACACCGGTGCCCAGCAGCAGGGCACCGAGGCCGCCCATGAAGCGCTTGGGGTAGCGCTGCAAGGTGGACAGGAGTTGGCGGGCCAGTTCGTTCATGCGTGATGGAGGCACAAAATGCCGTCTTCACGCCCCAGGGCGCGTCAGCCGGCAACAAGTTACATTCGGTGAAGCGACGGCAGGCGCGCGGGCAATCTGCGTCAGATGGTTGTGTCTGCAAAAAGCAGGCCAACTAAAATCTGGCTTCGGACCATTTGACATTGTACCGGCTGCGCGTCTGCAGACATCTGTAATAACCCTTATGAACGATCACCAATCTGCTGTTTCTGAAACGCCGGCGGCGCCCGTGTCGGACGCGGTGCAACACGCCCTGGCCGTGACCCGGCGCGGTTGCGAGGAGCTGATTCCCGAGGCCGACTGGGTCAAGAAGCTGCAAAAGAGCGAGGCCAGCGGCCAGCCGCTGCGCATCAAGCTGGGCCTGGACCCGACGGCGCCCGACATCCACATCGGCCACACGGTGGTGCTCAACAAAATGCGCCAACTGCAGGACCTGGGTCACCAGGTGATCTTCCTGATCGGCGACTTCACCAGCCTGATCGGCGATCCGTCGGGCCGCAACAGCACGCGCCCGCCGCTGACGCCCGAGCAGATCAAGGCCAATGCCGAGACCTACTACAAGCAGGCCAGCTTGGTGCTGGACCCGGCCAAGACCGAGATCCGCTACAACAGCGAGTGGTGCCTGCCGCTGGGCAGCATGGGCATGATCCAGCTGGCGGCCAAGTACACGGTGGCGCGCATGATGGAGCGCAACGATTTCCACCAGCGCTTCACCGCCGGCACCTCGATCAGCGTGCACGAGTTTTTGTACCCGCTGATGCAGGGCTACGACTCGGTGGCGTTGAAAAGCGACCTGGAGCTGGGCGGCACCGACCAGAAGTTCAACCTGCTGATGGGTCGCCACCTGCAGGCCGAGTATGGCCAGGAGCCGCAGTGCATCCTGACGATGCCGCTGCTGGTGGGGCTGGACGGTGTGGACAAGATGTCCAAGTCCAAGAACAACTACATCGGCATCACCGAGGACGCGAACACCATGTTCGCGAAGGTGCTGTCCATCAGCGACACGCTGATGTGGGACTGGTACACGCTGCTGAGCTTCAAGTCTCTGGCCGAGATCGACGCCTTGAAGCAGGCGATTGCCCAGGGCGCCAACCCCAAGGACGCCAAAGTGGCGCTGGCCAAGGAGATCACGGCGCGTTTCCACAGCGCGGCGGCGGCCGATGCGGCCGAGCAGGACTTCATCAACCGCAGCAAGGGCGGCGTGCCCAACGAGATCCCCGAGGTGAGCCTGAGCGGCGCACCGCTGGGCATCGGGGCCTTGCTCAAGCAGGCGAATTTGGCGCCCTCCACCAGCGAGGCCAACCGCCTGATCGACGGCGGCGGCGTGCGCGTGGACGGTGGCGTGGTGAGCGACAAGGGCCTGAAGCTGGACGCTGGCGTTTACGTGGTGCAGGTAGGCAAGCGCAAGTTCGCGCGCGTCACCTTGGGTTAATCTGGCGAAGACATCATGTGGGGATCTCATGTGTGGACACCCCTGATATGGCCCCAGAACTGTTGTTGCACCTGACCCCACGCCGCCTGCTGACGGCGTCGGTGGTGGTGGCGATCCTAACGATCGCCCTCAAAACCCTGGCCTGGTGGGTCACCGGCTCGGTCGGCTTGTTGTCGGACGCGCTGGAGTCGCTGGTGAACCTGGCCGGGGCCACCTTCGGGCTGGTCATGGTGACGGTGGCGGCCCGTCCGGCCGACGAGGACCACCCTTTCGGTCACCACAAGGCAGAGTATTTTTCGTCCGGTTTCGAGGGCATTCTCATTTTCGTGGCGGCGCTGGGCATTGTGTGGACGGCGGTGGAGCGTCTGGTCACGCCGCAGCCGCTGGAGGCGTTGAACTGGGGGCTGGCGCTGTCGGTGCTGAGTTCGGCGTTCAACGGCGGTTTGGCCTGGGTGATGCTGAAGGCGGCGCGCCTGCACCGTTCCGTGGCCCTGGAGGGCGATGCCCGCCACCTGTTCACCGACGTCTGGACGTCGGCCGGCGTGGTGCTGGGCCTGGGGCTGGTGTGGCTGACCGACTGGTGGTGGCTGGACCCTGTGCTGGCTATTGGGGTGGCACTCAACATCCTGCGCGAGGGCGGGCGTCTCGTCTGGCAATCGGCGCACGGCCTGATGGACGGCGCGGTGCCGGTCGAGGTGCGCCAGGCGATTGAAAGCACCCTGGCGGGTTTCGAGCGCCCCGGGACCGAAGCGGTGCGCTTTGACCATCTGTACACCCGGCAGGCGGGCGAACGTTGTTTTGTGGACGTGCACATGCATGTGCCGGCGGAGTGGACGCTGGGCCAGGCCGCCGCGGTGCGGTCCGAAGTTGAGCGCGCCTTGATGGCCGCCGTGCCCGGTTTGCGTGCCAGCATCCAGCTGCTGCCGGCCGGCATCGAGGCGCATTTTCAGGAGGACGGCGCATGAAGGCCGTGTTGCAGCGCGTGCGCGAAGCGCGGGTGGTGGTGGCCGATGAAGTGGTCGGCCAGATCGGCCCCGGCCTGCTGGTGCTGCTGTGCGCCGAGCGCGGCGACAGCGACGCGGTGGCCGACAAGCTGCTGGCGAAGCTCCTCAAGCTGCGCATCTTCAGCGACGAGGCCGGCAAGATGAACCGCAGCGTCCAGGACGTGGCCGGCGGCCTGCTGGTGGTGAGCCAGTTCACCCTGGCGGCCGACGTGGCGGGCGGCAACCGGCCCAGCTTCACCGGCGCGGCCGCGCCCGACGAAGGGCGCCGGCTGTACGAACACTTTGTGGCCCAGGCCCGGGCGGTGCACCCGCTGGTGCAAACCGGTCGGTTCGCGGCCGACATGCAGGTGCACCTGGTCAACGACGGGCCGGTGACCATTTCCTTGCAGATGAGCGCCTGAGCGCCAACCCATCCCACACCATGCACGCCCCATCTGCCGCCGGCATCGGCGCATCGACCACGGTGCCACGGGCCGGGATTGCCGATGTGTTTGCCCCCTTGTCTGCCCAGGGCCTGCACCTGCACGCGGTGTTCGACCTGCACCGTTTGCCCGCCAGCGTGCAGGCCACCCTGGGCCTGAACGAGGCCGAGCGTGGGCGCTTCACCCAGCTCATCCTGATCGGTCACCGCGGGCGCGATTTTTGGGCCGCTTTGCAACGCCGCGGCCTGCACGGCAGCGACCCGGTGGACACCTTCGTGGGCGAGTGTGTGAAGGCCTGGATGGACGGCACGCTGGCCGGTCACGCCTGGCGCCAGGTCTTTCCCGGCCCGCACCCGGTGGGGCTGCAGGCCTTGGGTGCCCTGGCCGGCTGGCACCGGCCGTCGCCCTTCTGGGTGGGGGTGGACGCCGAGTGGGGCAGCTGGTTCGCCTACCGCGCGGTGCTGCTGACCGACACGGCCTTGCCGCTGACGCCGAAACGGGAGCTGGAGTCGCCTTGCTTGGCTTGTGTCGACCAGCCCTGTGTGCGCGCCTGCCCGGCTGGTGCCCTGGCCAGCGAGGCCACCGGCCCGTGGCGCTTGCAGGCCTGCCTGAGCCACCGCTTGCAAGCGGACTCGGGCTGTCAGGACCGTTGCCTGGCGCGCAACGCCTGCCCCGTGGGCGCCGAACACCGCTACCCCGAGGCGCAGACCGCCTACCACTACCTGCAATCCCTGCCCGCCATCCGCGCCCACGCCCAGCGGGCACCGGAGGCATCGGGCGGATAATCGCCCGATGAACGCATCTGCACAAGCCGCGGCCGGGGCCGCCTTCACCGCGCTGCCCCTAACACCGGCCACGCTCGACAACCTGACCCAACTGGGCTACACCGCCATGACCGCCATCCAGGCGGCCAGCCTGCCTTTGGCCTTGGCCGGGCAGGACCTGATCGCCCAGGCCAGCACCGGCAGCGGCAAAACCGTGGCCTTTGGCCTGCCCTTGGTCGAAAAGCTGGACCCGGCCCAGTGGCAGGCGCAGGCGCTGGTGCTGTGCCCCACGCGCGAACTGGCCGACCAGGTGACCGCCGAGATCCGCAAACTGGCGCGGGCGGTGGGCAACCTCAAGGTGGTCACGCTGTGCGGTGGCGTGGCCCTGCGCGGCCAGACCCTGAGCCTGGAGCACGGCACCCACGTGGTGGTGGGCACGCCCGGGCGCATCCTGGACCACCTGGAGCGCGGCAGCCTGAGCCTGGACGCGGTGCGCACCTTGGTGCTGGACGAGGCCGACCGCATGCTGGACATGGGCTTTTTCGACGACATCGCCAAAGTGGTGCGCCGCTGCCCGGCGCAGCGCCAGACCCTGCTGTTTTCCGCCACCTACCCCGACGGCATCGCCCAGTTGGCCGCGCAGTTCATGCGCCAGCCGCAGACGGTGAAGGTGCGGGCCCAGCACGACGCGGCCAAGATCCGCCAGGTGTGGGTGGAGGTGGCCGAGGGCGAGCGCCTGCACGCGGTGTCGCAGGTACTCAACCACTTCCGGCCGGAATCGACGCTGGCGTTCTGCAACACCAAGCAGCAGTGCCGCGACCTGGTGGCGGTGCTACAGGCCCAGGGCTTCAGCGCGCTGGCGCTGTACGGCGAGCTGGAGCAGCGCGAGCGCGACCAGGTGCTGGTGCAGTTCGCCAACCGCAGCTGTTCGGTGCTGGTGGCCACCGACGTGGCCGCGCGCGGCATCGACATCGCGCAGCTGGGCTGTGTGGTCAACGTGGACGTGACACCCGACCCCGAGGTGCACGTGCACCGCATCGGGCGCACCGGACGCGGCGACGCCGAGGGCCTGGCCGTGACCCTGGTCAGCCTGGACGAGATGGGCAGCGTGGGCCGCATCGAGCAGTTGCAGGGCCGCGAAACCCGCTGGACCCCGCTGGCCGAGCTGACCGCCGCCAGCCGCGAACCGTTGCGCGCACCCATGGCCACGCTGCAGATCGTGGGCGGGCGCAAGGAAAAAATCCGCGCCGGCGACGTGCTGGGCGCGCTGACCGGCGAGGCCGGCTTCGCCAAGGAGCAGATCGGCAAGATCAACGTCAACGAGTTTTCCACCTACGTGGCGGTGGAGCGCTCGGTGGCCCGGCAGGCCGAGGCCCGGCTGTCGGCCGGGCGCATCAAGGGGCGCAGCGTGAAGGTGCGCCTGCTTTGAGCTGACCGGGGCCGGCAGCCGGTGTGTCGGCTGCCGCGCTCAGTAGGGGTTGGGCAGCCCCAGCCCGGCCAGGATCTCGATTTCGCGGGCCTCCATTTCTTCCGCGTCGGCCTCGCTGGTTTCGTGGTCCCAACCCTGTGCGTGCAAGGCGCCGTGCACCAGCAGGTGGGCGTAGTGCTGCTGCAGGGTCTTGCCCTGTTCGGCGGCCTCGCGCGCCACCACCGGGGCGCACAGCACCAGGTCGGCCATCACCACAGGGTCGGTGGCGTAGTCGAAGGTCAGCACGTTGGTGGCGTAGTCTTTCTGACGGTAGTCGCGGTTCAGGGCCTGGCCTTCTTCGGCGTCCACGATGCGCACGGTGATTTCGCCGTCGGCGTCGAGCGCGTGGCGCAGCCAGCGTTCCACTTTGTGGCGGGGCAGGGCGGCGCGGTGCTCGGCCACGCCGTCGAAGCGGCCGAATTGCAGGGACAGGGTGAGTGGGGGCAGGGCCATGTCAGCTTCCGTGGAGCCGCCTCAAGGAGGCTGAAGCCCCCTTGGGGGGCAGCGAATGAAATGGGCGTGGGGGCTTGCGCATCCCTAGTCTTTCGGGCCGTGTTTGTCGTAGGCGTCCACGATGCGGGCCACCAGCGGGTGGCGCACCACGTCGGCGCTGGTCAGGCGGTTGAAGGCGATGCCTTTGACGCGTTTGAGCACCCGCTCGGCGTCGATCAGGCCGCTCAACTGCGTGCGTGGCAGGTCGATCTGGCTGATGTCGCCGGTGATCACCGCCTTGCTGCCGAAGCCGACGCGGGTGAGGAACATTTTCATCTGTTCGGGCGTGGTGTTCTGCGCCTCGTCGAGGATGACGAAGGCGTGGTTGAGCGTGCGCCCGCGCATGAAGGCCAGCGGGGCGATCTCGATCTGTTGGCGTTCGAAGGCTTTTTGTACCTTGTCGAAGCCCATCAGGTCGTTCAGCGCGTCGTACAGCGGGCGCAGGTAGGGGTCCACCTTTTGCGCCAGGTCGCCGGGCAAAAAGCCCAGGCGTTCGCCGGCTTCCACCGCCGGGCGGGTCAGCACGATGCGCTGCACCGCGCTGCGCTCCAGCGCGTCCACCGCGCAGGCCACGGCCAAATAGGTTTTTCCAGTGCCCGCCGGGCCGATGCCGAAGGTGATGTCGTGCGTGGCCATGTTCGCCAGGTAGCGCTGCTGGTTGGCGGTGCGGCCCTGCACTTCGCCACGGCGGGTCTGCACCACCACCGCGTCCACGCCAGCGTCGGGCAGGGCGGTGTCGCCGCTGAGCATGAGTTGTACCTGCTCCGCCGGGATGGGGCTGCGCGCCATCTCGTACAGCGCCTGCAGCACCTCCATCGCCTGTTCGGCCTTGGCCTTCGGGCCTTCGACGCGGAACTGCTCGAAGCGGTGCGCCACCTTGACCTGCAGCGCGGCTTCGACGGTGCGGATGTGCGCGTCCATGGGGCCGCACAGGTGCGCCATGCGCACGTTGTCGGGCGGGGAGAAGGTGTGGCGAAGAATCAAACCGATAATCCGAAAAAAGGAATCTTCCAATGATAGGCAAGTTGACCGGCACGCTGCTGGAAAAGAACCCCCCGCAAATCCTGATCGACTGCCACGGCGTGGGCTACGAGGTGGACGTGCCGATGAGCACCTTCTACCACCTCCCTGCCAGTGGCGAGAAGGTGGCGCTGCTGACGCATTTTGTGGTGCGCGAGGACGCGCAGATCCTCTACGGCTTTGCCACGCCGTCTGAACGTGAGGCCTTTCGGCAATTGATCAAGATCACCGGCGTGGGGCCGCGCATGGCGCTCAGCGTGTTGTCCGGACTGAGCGTGCAGGACTTGGCGCAGGCCATCACCGCGCAGGAAGTGGGGCGGCTGGTGAAGGTGCCGGGCATCGGCAAAAAGACGGCCGAGCGGCTGCTGCTGGAGCTCAAAGGCAAGATCGGTGCCGATTTGTGGCCGGTGGGCGGCGCGGCGCACAGCGACGCCCACAATGACATCCAGCAGGCCTTGCTGGCGCTGGGCTACAACGACAAGGAGGCCGCGGCTGCCCTGAAGGCCCTGCCGGCCGAGGTGGGCGTGAGCGAAGGCATCAAGCTGGCACTGAAGGCGCTGGCCAAATAAGGGACCCGCATGGCGATCGAAACCGACGACTTTGCCCCCGCGCCCAAGCGCATGGTGTCTGCCGTGCCCGAAAGCAGCCGCGAGGAGGCGCTGGAGCGCGCCCTGCGGCCCAAGGGCCTGACCGAGTACGTGGGCCAGGCCAAGGTGCGCGAGCAGCTGGAAATCTTCATCGGCGCAGCCAAAAAGCGCCAGGAAGCGCTGGACCATGTGCTGCTGTTCGGCCCGCCGGGCTTGGGCAAAACCACGCTGTCGCACATCATCGCGCACGAATTGGGCGTCAATTTGCGCCAAACCAGCGGTCCGGTGCTGGAAAAGCCCAAAGACCTGGCCGCCCTGCTGACCAATCTGGAGCCCAACGACGTCCTGTTCATCGACGAGATCCACCGGCTGTCGCCCGTGGTGGAGGAAATCCTCTACCCCGCGCTGGAGGACTACCAGATCGACATCATGATCGGCGAAGGCCCTGCCGCGCGCTCCATCAAGCTGGACCTGCAGCCCTTCACCCTGGTGGGGGCCACCACCCGCGCCGGCATGCTGACCAACCCGCTGCGCGACCGTTTCGGCATCGTCGGGCGGCTGGAGTTCTACACGCCCGAGGAGCTGGCCCGCATCGTCAAACGCAGTGCCGGGCTGCTGGGCGCACCGATCGCACCCGACGCGTCGTTCGAGGTGGCGCGCCGTTCGCGCGGCACCCCGCGCATCGCCAACCGCCTGCTGCGCCGGGTGCGCGACTACGCCGAGGTCAAGGGCGACGGCACCATCACCCTGGACATGGCCAACCGCGCGCTGGCGATGCTGGACGTGGACCCGGTGGGCTTCGACCTGATGGACCGCAAGCTGCTGGAAGCGGTGATCCACAAGTTCGACGGCGGGCCGGTGGGGCTGGACAACATCGCCGCCAGCATCGGCGAGGAGCGCGACACCATCGAGGACGTGATCGAGCCCTACCTGATCCAGCAGGGCTATTTGCAGCGCACGCCGCGCGGACGCATCGCCACGCTGGCGGCATTCCGGCACCTGGGGCTGCAGCCGCCGCAGGTGGAGCCCGGCCTGTTTGACCCAGGCGCCGCGGCCTGAGTCCCCTCGCCTGAGCGCCGGGCGCTCGCGTTTCAGGACGTGAGTTCGTCGCGCGTGCTGTCGGCCAGGTGCGCGGTGTCGGCCCAGCCGACCAGGGTCAGGCCTTCGGGGGTCCACAGCACCCGGTTGATGGCGGCGTTGCCCAGCAGCCAGGTGCGCGGGGCCTGCAGGTCCAGCCGCGTGGTCAGGCGGTAGAGGATGTCGAGCACGCCGCCGTGGGCCACCACCACGATCTGCTCGCCCAGGTGCTGGGCGGCCAGTTCGGCAAAGGTCTGCGCCACCCGCTCGCGCAGGGTCAGCAGGGATTCACCGCCGGGCGGGGCAAAGTCGGGCACGCGGCGGCGCCAGGGCTCGGCCACCTCCGGGCGCAGCGTTTCCAGTTCTGCCCAGGTCGCGCCCTGGCAATCACCGAAGTGCCGTTCGCGCAGGCCCGGGTGGTGTTGCACCGGCAGCGCCAGGGCGGCCCCGATCGCTTGGGCGGTTTGCGCGGCGCGTTGCAGGTCGCTGGCGTAGACGGCGCTGACCGCTTCACCACGCAAGGCCTCGGCGGTGCGCTGGGCCTGCCATAAGCCGGTGTCGTTCAGGGGGATGTCGAGCTGGCCCTGGATGCGGGTGTCTTTGTTCCAGGCGGTTTCGCCGTGGCGGATGGCCAGGATGCGGGTGCAGTGCAAACGAAACTCCTTGTGTGGGCGACGGTTGTGCCTAGAATGGTAACAACCGGTGGGCCGTGGGCCCGCCAAGCACCAGGAAACCTCCATGAGCGCCTCTTCCATCCAGAAGGACATCGACGAACGCACCAACCTCACCGGCTCCAACAAGTTCGAGATGCTCTTATTCCGTCTGGGGCTCTCGGCCGGCAGCGAACGCTCCGAACTGTTCGGCATCAACGTCTTCAAGATCCGCGAGATCGTGGCCATGCCGCCGGTGACCGCCATGGCCGGCGCGCCGCAGCACGTGCTCGGCGTGGTCAACCTGCGCGGCCAGGTGATTCCGGTGATCGACCTGCCCGCCGTGGTCGGCTGCACGCCCCAGACCGGCCTGAACATCATGCTGGTGACCGAGTACGCGCGCACGACCCAGGCCTTCGCGGCCGAGTCGGTGGAAGACATCGTGCGCCTGGATTGGAACCAGATCCTGTCGGCCGACGGCACCGTGGCGCGCGGTTACGTGACCAGCATCGCCCGCCTGGACGGCGACCAGAACAGCACCCGCCTGGCACAGATCCTCGACGTGGAGTCCATCCTGCAGCGCGTGCTGCCGAACGAGGCGGTGGAGGTCAAGGCCGAGACCGTGGGTCCGACCGTGGCCATCAAGCCCGGCAGCGTGGTGGTGGCGGCCGACGATTCCTTCGTGGCGCGCAGCATGATCGAACAGGAGCTGCGCGTGCTCGACCTGCCTTTCCTGATGGGCAAGACCGGCCAGGAGGCATGGAACAAGCTGCTCGAGATCGCCGCCGACTGCGAGGCCCAGGGCATTCCCATGCACGACAAGGTGGCGGTGGTCCTGACCGACCTGGAAATGCCCGAGATGGACGGTTTCACCCTGACGCGCAACATCAAGAAAGACCCGCGCATGCGCGGCCTGCCGGTGGTGATCCATTCCTCGCTGACCGGCGACACCAACGAGAACCACGTGCGCAGCGCAGGGGCCGATGCCTATGTGGCCAAGTTCGCGGCCAAGGAACTGGCCGACGTGCTGCGTTCCGTGCTGGCCCGCTACGGCCACCTCCCCGCCTGAACGGACGCCGCCCGGCCGGGCGGGGTGTCAGCGCGGCACGTCGAGGGTGACGCGGCGCGGACCGCTGGGGGCCTGGGGAAAGCCGTCCAGGGCCGCCTGCACCAGGGCCTCCCAGATGGCGGGGGTGCCGTGCCAGGGGCCGTCGTGGGCGGCCCGGCTTTCGTACACCGCCTGGCCGTTGCGTGCGTCCCGCACCAGCACCGACACTTCGCGCTGGTAGTAGGGCGGGGTCATGCCGGGGAAGCCCGGCATCCGCACCACTTTGCCGTTGCCCGTGACCACGTAATCGCGCCCGGCCAAGCCACCGAAGGGCCAGCGTTCGCGCGGGTCATCCCAGGGCGCATAAGGAAATTTTTGGGAGCGTGCGCTCACTTCGATCAGCCAGCGGGCGGGTGCGGCGTCGCTGGCCGGCTGCAGCCCCGTGGCCTGGAGCCGGCGGCCCACCGCCGCTTCCAGGGCGGTCTGTTCGGCCGTGGCTTGCGCCAGCGAGGGCAGGCGTTCAAAACGGAAACGGTCGCCGGGGCCGGGCACGGCACCGGCCGACCAGCGCGGGTAGCTCTGCACCTCGTGGTCCAGCCGGATGACGCTGGCGCAGCCGCCCAGCAGCAGGGCCAGGCCCAGCAGGCCCGCCGCCCAGCCGCTGCGGCGCCCCCGGTCCCGGGCGGTGGTGGTGCGGTCTGGTGTGCCCATGGTGCGCAGCGGTTCAGGCCAGGGGAGTGAGGGCAATGACCTGCTCCGCCGGCAGGGCGGGGGCGCTGGGCAGGGGCTCCTCGTCGAAGGCGGTGTCGCCGTTTTCGTCGGCCACGCCGGTGGTCTGGAGTGTTTCGAACGGGAACAACTGCCGGTCCATCAGGTGGCTGGGCACCACGTTCTGCAGGGCACGCAGCATGTTGTCGAGCCGGCCGGGAAATTTCTTGTCCCATTCGCGCAGCATGTTGCCCACCTGCACGCGCTGCAGGTTGTCCTGGCTGCCGCACAGGGTGCAGGGGATGATGGGGTAAGCCTGCACCTGCGCCCAGCGGACGATGTCTTTTTCGGCCACGTAAGCCAGCGGGCGGATGACCATGAATTCGCCGTTGTCGCTGACCAGCTTGGCCGGCATGCCCTTGAGCTTGGCGCCGAAAAACATGTTGAGGAACAGGGTCTGCAGCATGTCGTCGCGGTGGTGGCCCAGGGCGATCTTGTTGCAACCCAGCTCGCGTGCCACGCGGTACAGAATGCCGCGGCGCAGCCGGCTGCACAGGCTGCACATGGTCTTGCCCTCGGGGATCACCTTTTTGACGACGCTGTAGGTGTCCTGGGTTTCGATGTGGAAGGGCAGGTCGAGTTTGGACAGGTACTCGGGCAGGATGTGCGCCGGAAAGCCCGGTTGCTTCTGGTCGAGGTTGACGGCCACCAGTTCGAAGTCGATCGGCGCGCGCTGGCGCAGCTTCATCAGGATGTCGAGCAGGGTGTAGCTGTCCTTGCCGCCCGACAGGCAGACCATCACCCGGTCGCCGGCCTCGATCATGCGGTAGTCGGTGATGGCTTCGCCCACCTGGCGGCACAGGCGCTTTTCCAGCTTGTGGTCTTCGCGTTCGATCTTCAGCGCCTTTTTCGCCTCGGCGCTGTCTGGGGTGGGGGTATCGGTGCTCATGTCGGGGTCCTGTGGCGGGTTCACCATTGCCCGCTTTCCATGCGGATGGCGACCTCGCAGTCGTCAAAAATTTCCAGTTTCGCGATTTTCACCCGCACGCCAATCACGCCGGGCAGCTGCATCAGCCGGTGCGCCAGCTTGCCGATCAGGCTTTCCAGCAGGTTGACGTGTTCGGCGGTGCATTCGTCGATGATGATTTCGCGCACTTTGCGGTAGTCCAGCACGTGGCTGATGTCGTCGTCGTGCGGCATCAACGGCTGGGTGCCCTGGTTCAGCTCGGCGTCCACCTGGATGGGCTGGGGGCCGGTTTTTTCGTGGTCGAGGATGCCCAGGTTGGCGTCGAAGCGCAGGCCGGTCAGCGTCAGGATCTGGGTGCCGGCTTTGGAGGCGGGGTGGTTCATGGCGAGTCGGGCTTGAGGCGGAACACTTCCACCCCCACCGCTTCGCAGTCGGGGTAGACGTCGGGTTTGCGGGTGGACAGGCGCACCGCGCGCACGCCCGGGTGGGCCAGCAAGCGGTCGGCCAGGTCGTCGCACAGGGTTTCCTGCAGTTCGATGTGGCCTTGCGCCAGCCGCAGCGCCACCTCGGTGCGCACAAAGTCGTAGTCCACCACCTCGTGCAGGCGGTCCAGCGACGGCGTCGAGCGCGCCAGCGGCACCCACAATTCCACGTTGACAAGCAAGCGCTGGGCCACGCCTTTTTCAAAATCGTGCGCACCGATGTGGGCTTGCACCTCGTGGTTGCGCAGGAACAGGCGGCGGCAGGTCAGGGCCAGCTCGTCCATCAGGCTGTGGTGCATGGGCAGGGTCAGGTCGTTCATGGCATCAAAGGGGGGTGGCCGTTGTCCACGGCGAACATCACGTCGCGCGCCAGCGGCACCAGGTGCTGGCCGTTGTCCACGCACAGCGTGGTGCCCGTCAGGCCGGCGGTGCTGGCCAGGAACAGGCAGGTGCGGGCCACGTCGGCCGGGTCGATGGGGCGGCGCAGCAGGTTGACGCGGCTGGCGCGCTCGAAATTCTCGGGCGATTGCGGGCCGCTGAGGAACATCAGCCCCGGCGCCACGCCGCACACCCGCACCTGGGGTGCCAGCGCCTGCGCCTGCAGTGCCACCGCGCGTTCCAGGGCCAGCTTGGTCAGCGTGTATGAAAAATAGTCGGGGTTGAGGTTGTAGACCTTCTGGTCCAGCACGTGCACGATGCAGGCGCTGCCGTGGGCGGCGTCGCTGTCGGCGGCGGGCCAGTCGGCGGCCAGCCGGCGGCCCAGCGCCAGCGGGGCGATCAGGTTGACCTC
This sequence comes from Macromonas nakdongensis, assembly GCF_002837145.1. Lineage (GTDB taxonomy): Bacteria > Pseudomonadota > Gammaproteobacteria > Burkholderiales > Burkholderiaceae_C > Macromonas_B > Macromonas_B nakdongensis. The sequence continues at coordinate 67,519 of NZ_NWMV01000068.1, forward strand.
CAGCTGGTGCCGGGCCAGGTCGGCGTCGAACGTGGCGCCGGTGTCGGGCTCGAAGGCCGAGGCGTTGTTCACCAGACAGCGCAGCGGCCCGGCCAGTGCGCGGGCCGCGTCCATCAGCGCGTCGCGGCCGGCGTCGGTGGTCAGGTCGCCGTCCAGCGGGGTGGCCAGGTGGCCCTGGGCGCGCAGTTGCTCGCACAGGGCCTGTGCCGCCCCGGCCGATGGCAGCGACAAGCCCCAGGCCTAAGGAGAAATAGAAAATGTTGCAACCGGCTAGCCGTAAAGACCGTAAAGAGCAAAAAGGCCGCAACACAGGGATTGCAACCACCGGCAACACCGAGGCCTTTGGCGATTTCGGCCTGAAGTCCACCGACCGTGGCCGTCTGACGGCACGCCAGATCGAATCCGCACGCCGTGCGATCCCCCGTCACGTC
>NZ_NWMV01000069.1 GCF_002837145.1 Macromonas nakdongensis
CTCTTCCACCTCCACATTCCGTGAGTCCGGCCGCGTCGGCCTCGAATTCTTCTCCTCCACCAAAATCATCTACCGCGCTTGAGCGGTCCTCTCACACCAGGAAACCACCATGAAATCCGCTTTGAAACTGCAACTCGACGAAGCCCGCCTGATGGCCCGTGCGGCCCTGGCCAAGGCACAGGAAATCGGAGTGCTCGAAACCGTGTGCATCACCGATGAAGGGGGCTTTCCCCTGGCCCTGGAGCGCATGGATGGCGCCCGCGTCACCGGTCCCCAAATCGCCTGGAACAAGGCCTTCACCGCGGCTGGCCACAAGCGCTCCACCCACCTGTTCAACACCGCGCCCAATGGCCCGGCCTTGCCCGGCAACGAGGCGTTTGGCATCCAGTGGAGCTTCGAGGGCAAATTTGCCGTTTTTGTCGGGGGCTTTCCCATCGTGGTCAACGGCGAGGTGGTCGGTGGTGTCGGTCTGAGTGGCGGCAATGGCGAACAGGACACCGCCTGTGGCCTGGCCGCGCTGCAAGCCCTGAAAGACGCCTTGGCCGCGGCCGGCCACGAGGTGCTGGTCCAGGCCGACATCAAGAAATGAACCCAGGGCACGCCCGCTCCCGGAGAGCAACATGAGCCACCGCGTCGTTTGGCTGGAAACCGGCCAGAGCTTTCAAGTCGAAGCCGGCGAAGCCGTGCTGACGGCCGCCCTGCGCGGTCAGGTCGAATTGCCCCACGAGTGCCGTTTCGGCGGCTGTGGGACCTGCCGCGTGCGGGTGCTGGAGGGGCGGGTGGGATACGAGGACGAACTGCCCATGGGCCTGAGCCCCGAAGAGGCCGAGGCGGGTTACGCCCTGGCCTGCCAGGCCCTGCCACAGAGCGATCTGGTGGTCAGCGCCGAGCCGCTGCAATTGGGCTCACCCCCGACCCGGGTGCAAGCCACGGTCGAAGGCGTGCGGCCGCTGGGTCCCGATGTGACTCACCTGCGCCTGCGGCTGTTGCAAGAGGGGTTGGAGTTCCTGCCTGGCCAGTATGGCAACGTGCAACTGGGCGATGGGCGACACCGCAGCTTTTCCATGGCGTCCAAACCCAATGGCGGGGTGGTGGATTTCCACGTGCGGCGCATTCCAGGGGGCGCGTTCACCGACCGCCGCCTGAGCGGTTTGCAGCCCGGTGAAACGCTGGACATCGAGTTGCCCCATGGCCGATTCCGTTTCCGACCACAGGATTACCGTCCCCTGCTGATGGTGGCCACCGGCACCGGACTGGCGCCGATCAAGAGCATTCTGGAGTCCTTGATGGACGATCCGGACTGTCCCCCAGTCAGCCTGTACTGGGGCGCGCGCACCGCGGCAGACCTGTATCTGCACGACGAAATCCAGCGCTGGGGCGAACGCCTGTATGAATTCCAGTACGTGCCGGTTCTCTCGCGTGCAGACGAAGGGTGGACCGGGCGCCGCGGTTATGTGCAGGACGCCGTGCTGGCCGACTGGCCGGACCTGTCCGAGCACGCCATTTACCTGTGCGGATCGCCACTGATGATCGAAGCCGCCAAGGCGGATTTTCTGGGTCGTGGCGCCAGCCTGGAGCACCTCTACAGCGACAGCTTCGTGTTCCAGACCGCTTGACGCGGCACCCGGCCGGCTTGTGAGTGCCCCGGTCGGACGCCGGGGCACGGGCATCGGCGGTCAGAACGTGGCAAATACCTCACGGGCCGCGGCCACCGTGGCGGCCACATCGGCCTCGCTGTGCGCGGCACTCACGAACCCGGCTTCGTACAGCGCCGGCGCGAAGTACACGCCACGGTCCAGCATGCCGTGGAAGAAGCGGTTGAAGCGGGCGTTGTCGGTGGTCATGACGGTGGCGTAGTTCTGCGGCAGCTCGTTCATCAGGAAAAAGCCGAACATGCCTCCCTGGCTGTCGGTGGCGAAGGGCACGCCAGCCGCTTCGGCGGCGCCTTGCAGGCCGGCGGTGAGCTGCTGGGTGCGCGCCGACAAGGCTTCGAAGAAGCCAGGTTTCTGAATTTCCTTCAGCGTGGCCAGGCCGCAGGCGGTGGCCACCGGATTGCCGCTCAGGGTGCCGGCCTGGTACACGCCGCCCAGCGGGGCGAGCTGCTCCATGACGGCGCGCTTGGCGCCGAAGGCGGCCAGTGGCATGCCGCCGCCGATCACCTTGCCCATCACCGTCATGTCGGGCTCGAAACCGGGAATCAGTTGGGCGTACACGCTCTGGGCGCTACCCAGGGCCACGCGGAAGCCGGTCATCACCTCGTCGAAGGCCAGCAGGGCGCCGTGCTGGGTGCACAGCTCGCGGCAGCGTTTCATGAAGGGCACGCTGGCGCGCACGAAGTTCATGTTGCCGGCGATGGGTTCGATCATCAGGCAGGCGATGTCGGCGCCGTGCGCCTGGAAGGCGGCTTCCAGGGCTTCGATGTCGTTGTAGGGCAGCACCAGGGTGTGCTGCGTCACCTCGGGTGGTACGCCAGCGCTGGTGGGGTTGCCGAAGGTGGCCAGGCCCGAGCCGGCTTTCACCAGCAGGGCGTCGGCGTGGCCGTGGTAGCAGCCTTCGAATTTGACGATGGTCTTGCGGCCGGTGGCGCCCCGCGCCAGGCGGATGGTGCTCATGCCGGCCTCGGTGCCGGAGCTGACCAGGCGCACCATGTCGATGCTGGGCACCAGCTTGACGATTTCTTCGGCCAGCTCCACTTCGCGCTCGGTCGGGGCGCCGAAGCTGAAGCCTTCCATGGCGGCTTTCTGCACGGCTTCCAGCACGGCGGGGTGGCCATGGCCCAGGATCATGGGGCCCCAGGAGCCGATGTAGTCGATGTATTTTTGGCCGTTGGCGTCCCAAAAGTGGGCGCCCTGGGCGCGTTGCACGAAGCGCGGGGTGCCGCCCACGGCCTTGAAGGCGCGCACGGGGGAATTGACGCCGCCGGGGATGAGTTGCTTGGCGCGGTCGAACAGGGTTTGGTTGCGGTCGGTCATGTCGTTCTGAAGGGGGGCCGTGGGGCCCGGGTCAATGGTGGGTGTCGGGCAGCGGGAAGTCGGCCAGCGGGTTGGCGCCCGGATCGGTTTCGTCGGCCGGGCCGTCGTCGTGGGCCCAGAACAGGCGGTCGGGCACGGCGTGGCCCATGCCGGGCTGGAAGCCGGCGTCCAAGCACTGGTCCAGGTAGGTCAAGGCCTCGGCGCAGGCTTCCTGCAGGTCGTTGCCGGCGGCCAGCAGGGCGCACAGCGCCGCCGACAGCGTGTCGCCGGCGCCGTGGAAGGTGGCTTCGAAACGCTCGTATCGCGCGGTGGCCAGCACCGCCTCGGGCGAGGCCAGGTGGCTTTCGAGGTACTGGTCGGGTGCGTTGAAGCCGGTCACCAGGGTGTAGGGCACGCCGTGTGCGGCGGCGGCGCGGGCCACCTCGCGCGGGCCGGGTGCACGTTCTTCGCTCCAGTCGGGCAGCAGCCAGCGGCACAGGGTGTTGTGGTTGCCCACCAGCACCGTGGTCTGCGGCAGCAGCAGTTCGGCGCAGGCGTCGAGGTAGTCCTCGCGTTCGACCTCGTCCCACCAGGCCAGCTCGGGCATGTAGGTCACCACCGGCACCTCGCTGTAGTCGCTCAGAATTTCGGCGATCTTGCTGACGTTCTCGGCGTTGCCGACGAAGCCGGCCTTGAAGCCGCGCACCGCCATGTCTTCCAGGGCGCAACGGGCCTGTTCGTCGACCGCGTCGTCGTCGAAGGCGATGTGCTGGTGCACGCTGCGGGTGTCGCGCACGTAGCTGCCGGTGACCACCGCCAGCACGTGGCAGGAGGCGCTGGACATGGCGGTCAGGTCGGCCGCCAGGCCACCGGCGCCGCTGGGGTCGTTGGCGTTGAAAGCCATCACGCAGGGCAGGGAGGCCAGGGGGGCGTCGTCTGCGGCGGGGGCGTCCGCTGGGGGCAGGTCGAAAGAGGGGGGCATTCGCTGAGCGGGCCGCGCAGGCATCGATACAATGAACCCATTCTAAGACAAGCGTTTTTTCGACCATGAGTGCCAACAAAACCTGGATGTGCCTGATCTGCGGCTGGATTTACGACGAGGAAGCCGGCTCGCCCGACGAGGGCATCGCGCCGGGCACCAAGTGGGAAGATGTGCCGATGAACTGGACCTGCCCGGAGTGCGGCGCGCGCAAGGAAGACTTCGAGATGGTCCAGCTCTGACCGAGCCCCGCCCCCGCCCAGCCACCGCACAGGAGCCCGCCGATGACCGACACCGTTCAGACGCCGCGCAAGGTGCTGGTGGTGGACGACAGCCAGACGGTGCGCCGCAGCGCCGAGCTGTTCCTGCGGCAGGGCGGGCACGAGGTGCTGCTGGCCGAAGACGGTTTCGAGGCGCTGGCCAAGATCCACGATTTCGCCCCCGACCTGGTGTTCTGCGACATCCTGATGCCGCGGCTCGACGGTTACCAGACCTGTGCCATCATCAAGCGCCACCCGCGCCACGCCGCGCTGCCGGTGGTGATGCTGTCGTCCAAGGACGGGGTGTTCGACATCGCCCGCGGGCGCATGGTGGGCTCGGAACAGCACCTGACCAAACCCTTCACCCGCGAGCAGTTGCTGGACGCGGTGCAACGCCACACGTCCCCATGAGCGAAGGCCAGCCATGCCCGGTGTGAAAGACATTCTGGTGGTGGACGATTCGCGCACCGAACTGGTGTTCCTGCGCAGCCTGCTCACGCGCAACGGCTACCACGTGCGCACCGCCGAAAACGCCGAACAGGCGCTGCTGGAGCTGGGCGAGCAGTTGCCCGACCTGATCCTGATGGACGTGGTCATGCCCGGCACCAACGGTTTCCAGCTGACCCGCACCATCGTGCGCCACCCGGAATACGGCAAGGTGCCGGTGTTCATCTGCTCCAGCAAGAGTCAGGAAACCGACCGCGTTTGGGGCCTGCGCCAGGGTGCGCGCGACTACATCACCAAGCCGGTGGACCCGCAGCTGCTGCTGGCCAAGATCGAGGCCGTGGGCTGAGCCCCCGCGCAGACCGCATGGCCACCCGCCTGTCCCTGCAAACCTTCCAGGCCGAACTGGCGCGCAAGTTGGCCGAATCGGCCGAGCGGCCGCTGGCGGCGGGCTGGCTGGGCGTGTCGTGGCAGGGCGTGCGCGCCCTGGTGCCGCTGACGCAGGCCGCCGAAATCTTCAACCCCGTCGCGCTGCAGCGCCTGCCGCACACCCAGCCCTGGGTGCTGGGCGTGGCCAGCCTGCGCGGCGGGCTGACCCTGGTGCTGGACTGGGTGCGTCTGCTCGGTTTCCCGGGCCAGGCGCCGGTGGCCGGTGGCGACGACACCGTGTACTGGCTGCACCTGAACCCGGCCCTGGGGGTGCATGCGGCGCTGTGCGTGGACCAGTTGCTGGGCCTGCGCGCCGCCCACGACATGGTGGTGGAACCGTCCGCCGACCCCGAGTGGGGCGTCAAGCACCGCTGCCGCGACGCCCAGGGTCAGCATTGGGTCGAACTCGACCTGCTGGCCCTGACCCAGTCGCCCCAGTTCCTGGATCCGCGCCTGCCGGCCTTTGCCCACGCCGCCACCGTTTGAGGACCCCGATGTTCGATTCCCTGCGCCAACGTTGGAAAGCTTCCCGCTCGGTCCTGCCGGACGATCCGCCTTCCAGCCTGGATTCGGCCTTGAGCGAGGTCGGCTCATCGCTCGGCGATTCGGAGTACGGCAGCGGTGCCCTGACCGCACCGGCGCCGTTGCCACCGGCCCGGGTCCCAGCCTCACAGGACCAGCCCGGCGCGCCGGCGGCGCGGGCCGGGCGCGATCCCGCTGCCGTGGCCCGCGGTGCGGGCGGCGCCCAGCGGACCTGGACGCTGGGCCTGCTCGCCTGTCTGGCGGCGATGACCGCCACCGCCGTACAGGGGTGGCTGGGGGAGGTGCCACACCCGGCCTGGGCCCTGTTGCCCGCCGTCTTCGGTGCGCTGGCGGTGCTGTGCGCCCTGGGGCTGGTGCAGCAGCAGCGCCACCGGGCCGGTCGCCAGCAGCAGGAGGTCGAACGCTCACGGGCCGAGGCCCAGGCCCAGGAAAAAGAGGCCAAGCGCATCAACGACGCCACCCAGGCCGCCATCCTGCGGCTGATGAACGAATTGCAGCTGGTGGCCGAAGGCGACTTGACCCAGCAGGCCACGGTGACCGAGGACATCACCGGCGCCATTGCCGACTCGGTCAACTACACCGTGGAAGAACTGCGTTCGCTGGTGGGCCAGGTGCAAGGCACGGTGCAACGCGTGGCCGACACCACCTCGCGCGTCGAGAACACCTCCATCGAACTGCTGGCCGCCTCCACCGAACAGCTGCGCGAGATCCGCGAAACCGGCCAGTCGGTGCTGGACATGTCCACCCGCATCAACCTGGTGTCGGTGCAGGCCCAGGGCTCGGCCGACGCGGCGCGCCAGGCTCTGCTGGCGGCCGAAACCGGCGCCCGTGCCGTGCAGGACGCCATCGGCGGCATGAACACCATCCGCGAGCAGATTCAGGACACGGCCAAGCGCATCAAACGCCTGGGCGAGTCCTCGCAGGAGATCGGCGAGATCACCGAGCTGATTTCCGACATCACCGAACAGACCAATGTGCTGGCCCTGAACGCCGCCATCCAGGCCGCGTCCGCCGGCGAGGCCGGGCGCGGTTTTTCGGTGGTGGCCGAAGAGGTGCAGCGCCTGGCCGAACGCTCGGCCGACGCCACCCGCCAGATCGCCGCGCTGGTGCGCGCCATCCAGGCCGACACCCAGGACGCCGTGCTGGCCATGGAGCGCTCCACCCGCGAGGTGGTGGCCGGCGCGCGCCTGTCCGACAACGCCGGGGCCGCTCTGGCCGACATCGACCGCCTCTCGCGCCAGGTGACCGAGCTGATCGAGCAGATCGCCAGCACCGCCACCCGCGAGGCCGAACTGGCGGGGCAGACCGCCGGCAACATCCAGCACATCTTCGCCGTGACCGAGCAGACCGGCGAAGGCACCCGCTCCACGGTGCAGCAGGTGCGCGAACTGTCGCGCGTGGCCGACGAGCTGCGCCAGTCGGTGGCGCGCTTCAAGATCGCCTGAGGCCACGTCGGTGACCACCACGCCCTCCCTTTCCCCGGTGCGCGACCTCGGCCCGCTGGCCTGGGTGATGGACGAGGTGCGCCGCGCGCTCGACGACGCGGTGCTGGCGGTGCGCCAGTTCGTGGCCGACAACGCCACTGCCCGTGCCACCGACCTGGCCGAGGTCGATGCCACCCCCCTGCGCATGCTGCGCCAGCAACTGCACCAGGCCGTGGGGGCCCTGGAAATGGTGGAGCTGGCCGCCCCGGCCCAGACCCTGCGCGCGCTCGAGGCGCTGGTGCAGCGCCTGGTGCAGCGGCCGGCGGCCGCCACCCCCGAGGCGGCGCAAGCCGTGGGCCAGGGTGCCCGAGCCCTGGCGGACCAGCTGGACCGCACCCTGC
>NZ_NWMV01000007.1 GCF_002837145.1 Macromonas nakdongensis
GACCGCGAACGGGCCGCGCTGGCGCGCCAGCGCGCCGCCCCCCCCGCCGCCACCACGGGCTGGTGGGGCCGGCTGGGCTTCTGGCGTGGCGCCACCGGCGCGGCCACGCTGGCGGCGGTGCTGGGCGGCTGGGTGGCGGTGGGCGTGCAGCAGCAAGGCGATGCCCGCATCGCCCAGCTGCAGACCGAGCTGCAAACCCAGGTCGCCAGCCAGAAGCGCATCGAGTACGTGGCCGTGCTCTCCGACGCGCAGGGCCAGGCCCGGGGGCCGGAAATCCTCGTCACCTTCGACGCCCAGCACCAGCGCCTGACGCTGCAGCGCGTGGGCGGCTACCAGGAAGCGTCCGACAAGTCGCTGCAGCTCTGGGCCCTGCCACCCGACGGCAAGCCGCGTTCGCTCGGCGTGCTGGGCGAAGCGCCGCTGCTGCAACTGGCCACGGCGGCCGAAGCGGTGCAGGCGGTGCCGGCCCTGGCCATCAGCCTGGAACCCAAGGGTGGCGTGCCCGGCGAAGGCGGTCCCACCGGGCCGGTGCTGTTCAGCGGCAGCCTGATCCGCTCGCTCAACCTGTGAACGGCATCCACTTTTTTTCAGGTGGGGTGTATCCAAATCAGCGGCCGGTGCGTATAGCTTTTTAGGTAGTCGATACCGGCCGCCCATGCCCCCGGGCATTCCACCCTCCACCAGGAACGACCATGAACCTCAAAGCCCTCGCCACCATCGCCGCCACCGTGATCGCCACCGCCGCCCACGCCCAGGCCCCGGCCGAACAGAAGTGCGGCGCCGCCTCCTGCGGCAAAAAAGAGCAGCCGGCCAGCTGCTCCAAGAAAGAAGCCTCCTGCTCCAAAAAGGAAGCTTCTTGCAGCAAAAAAGAAGCCAGCTGCTCCAAGAAGTGAGCCCGGCGGGCGCGTGACCAACAGCCCCGAGGTGAACGCATGATCGGCGTGGGTTTTCGCAGCGAGATGCTGGACTGGAACCCCGCCGACGTGCGCGCCGACTTCTACGAGGTCGCGCCCGAAAACTGGGTGCGCCGCGACCGCGCGCCGCTGTACCGGCTGCGCGAGGCCGGCCACGGCCTCTGCCTGCACGGGGTGTCGCTCAACCTCGGGGGCCAAGCCCCAGTGCCCACAGGTTTTCTGCGCGACGTGCGCGCCCTGATGGACGACCTGGGCGCCGAGCACTACTCCGACCACTTGGCTGCCAGCGGCGACGCCCACCAGCTCTACGACCTGTTTCCCATCCCCTTCACCCAGGAGGAGGTGCTGCGCGTGAGCGACCGCATCCGCCAGGTGCAGGACCTGCTGGGCCGGCGCATCGCGGTGGAAAACACCACCTACTACACCAACATCGGCCCCCTGGCCGAGGCCGACTTCCTCATGCGTGTGGTGGAGCGGGCCGACTGCGGCATCCTGCTCGACCTCAACAACGTCACCGTCAACCACAAGAACCACGGCCTGACCGATCTGGACAATTTCCTGGCCCAAATCGACCTCGACCGCGTCAGCTACATACACGTGGCCGGGCACGAATTCGACGCCCGTTTCGGTCTCTACATCGACACCCACAGCGACCGGGTGGAACGCCCCACCGCCGAAGCCGCCGCCCGCGTCGCGCGCAGCCACGGCAAAGCCATCCTGCTGGAATGGGACAACGACTTCCCCAGCCAGGCCACCCTCAACGAGGAACTCGCGTGTCTGCAGGCTTTTACGACTACGTGAGGGGCCGCAGCGACGCCGTGCCCGCCGGTTACACCGAAGCCGGTCTGCGCGCCTACCGCTACCTGGTCTACTTGGGCGCCTCGCAGATGATCGCGTCGCACCACCCCGCCTTGCGCCAGGCGCTGGACGACGGGCAATGGCGCTTCCTGATCGAGGATTTCGTGCGCCAGTCGGCCTGGACCTCGAACTACTACGCCGACCTGGTCGGGGAATTCGAGGCCTACCTGGCCCGCGTCAGCGCCTGAGTCCCGGGCCGGGCTGGCCGGGCATGTGCGCGCTTTATGATGGTACATGCTCACCCTCGACCAAGCCCTTCCCTTTCTCGTGGCCGCGTTGCTGGTCACTGCCTCACCCGGACCGGACAACCTGATGGTGCTGGGCATGGGCATGTCGAAGGGGCGCTGGCAGGGCATTGCCTTCGGCCTGGGGTGTGCCGTGGGCTGCCTGAGCCACACGCTGCTGGCAGTGGTGGGGGTGAGCGCGGTGATCGCGGCCTCCCCCTGGGCCTTCACCGCCTTGCGGTGGGCCGGGGGCGCTTACCTGGTGTGGCTGGGCGTGCAGGCGCTGCGCAGCAGCGGGGGTGGCCCGGTGGCCGCCACCCTGCCGCGCCAAGCGCCGCACACCCTGTTCCTCAAAGGCATGCTGGCCAACGCCATCAACCCCAAGGTGGTGCTGTTCTTCCTGTCCTTCCTGCCGCAGTTCGTGGTGCAGGCACAGGGACAAGTGGGCTGGCAACTGGCGCAACTGGGCGGGCTGTTTACCTTGCAGGCGGCGCTGCTGTTCGGGCTGCTGGGCTATTTTGCCGGCGCCATCGGTGACTGGCTCAACCGCCGCCCCTGCGCCAGCCTGTGGCTGGACCGGGTGGCCGGCCTGGTGTTCGTCGGGCTGGGGCTCAAGCTCATCACCCAGCGCTGAACGCCGCTAACGCGTCAACCCGGCGTACAGCAAGGGCAGTTTTTCCGGCAGGCGCTCCACCCGGTCCAGCACCAGGTAATGGCACGCGCCGAAAATGTGGCCTACGTAGGGGTCGGCGCGCGGGTCCAGGCTCAGGCAAAAGGTCGTCACGCCGTGGCGGCCGGCGTCTTCCACCGCCTTTTTCGTGTCCTGCCGCAGGTGGTGCGGGTCGCACACGTCCACGTCGGCCGGTTCGCCGTCGGTGATGACCAGCAGCAGCTTCTTGCGGCTGCGCTGTGCCTTCAGCGCCGCGGTGGCGTGGCGAATAGCCGCACCCATGCGGGTGGAGAGTTGCCCCTCCATGCCAGCCAGGCGCGCCTTGGCCAGGTCGTCGTAGGGCTGGTCGAAGTCCTTGAAGCGCCAGTAGTGCACATCATGCCGGCCGTCGGAGCAGAAACCGTGCAAGGCAAACGGGTCGCCCACTTTTTGGATGGCATCGGCCAGCAGCGCGCAGGCCGAGCGGGTGAGGTCGAGCACCGTGTGGTCCTGGCCAGTCACCTTTTCGTTGGTCGAGTGGGACAGATCCAGCAAGACCAGCACGGAAATGTCGCGCGTCTTGCGCACGCTGCGCATCATGATGCGTGGGTCGGGCTGGCGGCCCATGCGCATCTCGATCACCGACGAGACCACGGCGTTCAGATCGATGTCGTCGCCATCCTCCAGTTTGCGGATGCGCTGCACGCCCTGCGGCTGCATCGCGTCCAGGATGAACTTCATGCGGCCGATCAGGCGACGGTGCTTGGCCAGGATGCCGTCGATCACCGCCGCGTCGCCGGCCTTGGGGCGGCGCTCCTGCACCGTGGCCCAGGCCGGTCGTTCGAGCTGGATCAGGTGGTCCCACTCGCCGTAGTGCACCGGCGGCAGCACCGGCTCGCGGCCTTCGCTCTCATTGAAGGACACGCCCAGGTCTTCGTAGGGAAACAGCTCGGTGCCCAGCACCCAGATTTCCTGCGCGTCGTCGCCGGCGCCTTCCACCTCCAGTTCGTTGACGAATGCCATGAGGTCCACCTGCTTGCGCACCTGCCGGGGCGGCGCGTCGCCGGCGGCCAGGCCGCGCTCGCAGTCGAAACCGTCAAAGGCCCAGAAGTAGCGGTTGTCGTCGCGGTAGGGGGCGGTCTGCCCGTCGGTGCGGGGCTGGAATACCGGGCCCTGCGTGAGTTCGCGGTAGCGGTGTGCGAGCTGCACACCGATTTCCCAGGACACCGTGTGATCGTGCGGGTCGGCCTGCAGGCGTGGCAGGGCCTCGGCCAGCAGGGAACGGCCCTGGGCGATCCAGGGGTGGGGGTCGTCGTAGCCGGGGTCGAGCAGCGCGCGCGCCAGGCGGTTGAGCCAGTCGCCCGCGGTCCTGTCCTGCGCGGCGCTGACGGTGTGCAGCTGCGCCCACAAAGGGCGCAGGCCGGGAAAGCGCGCCAGCGTCAGCGCTTCGACCCGCGCGTCCTCCACCAGGCCGATCAGCGCCATCTGCCAGGGGTTCAGAGACTCGGCGGAAATCGGCTGGCGGGTGAACACCATGTGGGCCGCGGCGTGTGCCGCGGCGGCGCGGTAGAGCTGCGTGGCGTCCACGGTGCCGGCGTTGCCGTCCACCGCGTCGTAGGCGTCCGGCAGGTGGATGAAGTGGTCCTCAATGAAGGGCCGAAGGCCCTCGCGGGATTCAAAGTCTCCCGCCGTGGATCGCATGTAAAAATCCCGGCCCCAGAGCGCGCGCAGGTACATGTTGATGCGCCGCTGCACGTCCACCAGCAGCGTGCCCTTGCGCTCCTGCTGCAGCATGGCCAGCGACTCTTTGGACTGCAGGCCGAAGTAGGCGATCTGTTCTTCGTAGTTCGTGCGGTGCGCCTGTGCGCCCCAGGTGGCCCAGCGCCTGAGGCCGCCCAGCGTGAGCTGGCCAAACAGGGCATCGAGCTGGCCCAACATGGGCCGCAGGCCACGCGGCGCCTGCGCCACCAGCGTGTTGAGGAACTGCAGGTACTGCAAAAAAAGTGCGCCATCGGCCAGGCGGCGCGCGGCCGTGGGCGCGGTGGCCAGCACCCTCTCGATCACCGCGCCCGAGGTCTTGGACGCGAGCAGGAGCGCGGCGGTGGCGAGTTCGCCCACCACGTCTTCGCCGATCTCCTGGGCCACCTGCGGCGCAGAGGCTATCCACGCGTTGACCAGTTCATCGCCCCGGCCCAGGCCGCGCAGCGCGGCCCCGCCTTTCACATAGTTGTCCAGCCCGCGGGCCGAAAACACCTTGGTGGCGTCCGGCCAGCTGCGTGTCAACAGCTCGCGCGAGGTCGGATCGAGCTGGTCGATCCACTCAGCGTGGTCGTGCAGGTGGACGCTCATGGCAAGGTCAGAAGAACGTCGAAACAGCGGCGTCGAGCGCGTCGCGCATGTCCGGGTCGTCGGTGATCGGGCGCACCAGGGCCACGCGACAGGCGGCCTGCGCAGCCACGCCCTGGGCGATGAGGCTGCCCGCGTAGATCAGCATGCGGGTGGAGATGCCTTCGTCCAGGCCATGGCCCTTGAGGTTGCGCGCGCGCCCGGCGATGCCGACCAGCTTGTCGGCCACGTTGGTTTTGACGCCGGTTTCGTGCGCCACGATCTCGGCCTCGATGCCGGGTTCGGGGTAGTTGAAATCGAGCGCACCGAAGCGCTGCTTGGTGGACGGCTTGAGGTCCTTCATCAGGCTCTGGTAGCCCGGGTTGTAGGAGATGACGATCTGGAAATCCGGGTGGGCCTGGATCAGTTCACCCTTCTTTTCCAGCGGCAGCACGCGGCGGTTGTCGGTCAGTGGGTGGATGACGACTGTGGTGTCCTGGCGCGCCTCGACCACCTCGTCGAGGTAGCAGATGGCGCCGTGCCGGGCGGCCATGGCCAGCGGGCCGTCCTGCCAGCGGGTGCCGTTGGCGTCGAGCAGGAAGCGGCCGACCAGGTCGGAGGCCGTCATGTCCTCGTTGCAGGCCACGGTGATCAGCGGCTTGCCGAGCTTCCAGGCCATGTGCTCGACGAAGCGGGTCTTGCCGCAGCCAGTGGGGCCCTTGAGCATCATGGGCATGCGCACCGAATACGCCGCCTCGAACAGCTCGACCTCGTCGGCGACGGGGCGGTAGTAGGGCCGCGCGGCGATGCGGTAGGTGTCCAGTGTGGCACTCATGGGGGCCCCTGCCGTTCAGACCGTCTTGCCGCGGTAAATGACCATCGACGCGCCCTGCGACTGGCTGAAGTTGTCGTAGCCGATCAGGCGCACGTGGTTGTCGGGGTTGGCCTTGTGGCAAGCCTCGGCCTCGGCCAGGATGCGGTCGGTGTCGGTTTCGCCGAACATCGGCAGCTTCCACATGTACCAATACGAGTCCATCAGGTACTGCGGCTCGGTGTGCTCGATGGCCGGGTTCCAGCCCCGGCCCACGATGTACGCCACCTGCTTGCGGATCTCGCCGGCACTCATCGCCGGCAGGTAGGAAAAGGTCTCGAACTTGCGGCTGGCCGGGTCGGAGAGGCGGCTGTGGTAGTCCTGCATGGTCATGGTGTTTCCTTGGTGAAATGGGGGGGAGGCTCACTGGTGCACCAGGTCGAGCTTGTCCACGGTGTCGAACTCGAACTTGATCTCTTTCCAGGTCTCCATGGCGATCCGGAGTTCGGGCGAATGCTGGGCGGCCTCGGTCAGCACGGCCTTGCCGTCTTTTTCCACCGCCACGCCTTCGTTGCGGGCCTTCACGCAGGCCTCCAGCGCCACGCGGTTGGCCGCGGCACCGGCGGCGTTGCCCCAGGGGTGGCCTAGCGTGCCACCGCCGAACTGCAACACCGAGTCGTCGCCGAAGATGTTGACCAGCGCCGGCATGTGCCAGACGTGGATGCCGCCCGAGGCCACCGGCATCACGCCGGGCATGGAGCCGAAATCCTGGTCGAAGAAGATGCCGCGGCTGCGGTCCTCGGCGATGAAGCGGTCGCGCATGATGTCGATCCAGCCCAGGGTGGAGGCGCGGTCGCCTTCGAGCTTGCCCACCACGGTGCCGGAGTGCAGGTGGTCGCCGCCCGAGAGGCGCAGCACCTTGGTCAGCACGCGGAAGTGGATGCCGTGGTGCGGGTTGCGGTCGAGCACCGCGTGCATGGCGCGGTGGATGTGCAGCAGCATGCCGTTGTCGCGGCACCAGTTGGCCAGACCGGTGTTGGCGCACAGACCGCCGGTCAGGTAGTCGTGCATGATGATCGGCGCGCCCAGTTCCTTCGCGTATTCGGCGCGCTTGTACATCTCTTCGGGCGTGGGCGCGGTCACGTTCAGGTAGTGGCCTTTGCGTTCACCGGTTTCGCGCTCGGCCTTGTGGATGGCCTCCATCACGAAGTCGAAGCGCTGGCGCCAGCGCATGAAGGGCTGGCTGTTGACGTTTTCGTCGTCTTTGGTGAAGTCCAGGCCGCCGCGCAGGCATTCGTACACCGCGCGACCGTAGTTCTTGCCCGACAGGCCCAGCTTGGGCTTGATGGTGCAGCCCAGCAGCGGCCGGCCGTATTTGTTCATGATGTCGCGCTCGACCTGGATGCCGTGGGGCGGGCCGCCGCAGGTCTTGACGTAGGCGATCGGGAATCGCACATCCTCCAGGCGCAGGGCGCGCAGGGCCTTGAAGCCGAACACGTTACCCACCAGCGAGGTCAGCACGTTGACCACCGAGCCCTCTTCGAACAGGTCGATCGGGTAGGCCACGAAGGCGTAGAAACAGGTGTCGTCGCCCGGCACGTCCTCGATGCGGTAGGCGCGGCCCTTGTAGTAGTCCAGGTCGGTCAGCAGGTCGGTCCAGACCGTGGTCCAGGTGCCGGTGGACGACTCGGCGGCCACGGCGGCGGCCACCTCCTCGCGGTCCACGCCCGGTTGCGGTGTGATTTTGAAACACGCGAGGATGTCGGTGTCCTTGGTGGTGTAGTGGGGTTCCCAATACGTGCTGCGGTATTCCTTCACACCGGCGTGGTAGGTCTTGGTGGCCATGGCTGCTCCTCGTTGGGGGTTCGTGAATCGGTCGGTTGGCGCCGTGCCCCGTGGGGTATGCACCGAACTGGAACCGATTGTGGGAGCGCGCTTGAATAAGTAAAAGTAAAATGTTTTTACTGTTTTCTTTTACTTTAATAAAACAAATACTGGCCATGCACCTGCGCCACGCAACCTTGCACCAACTGCGCATCTTCGGGGCCGTGGCCCGCCACGGCAGTTTTGCCCGCGCCGCCGAAGCGCTGCACCTGTCACCGCCCACGCTGTCGCTGCAGGTCAAGCAACTGGCCGGCACGGTGGGGCAGCCGCTGTTCGAGCAGCTGGGTAAAAAGATCTACCTCACCGCCGCCGGCCAGGCGCTGGCCGAGGCCTGCCAGGACGTGGAGCAGCGCCTTGAACGCCTGTCACAAGACCTGGCCGCCCTGCGCGGCGTGGAAAAAGGCAGCCTGCGGGTGGCCATCCTGACCACGGTCAAGTACACCGTGCCCAAGCTGCTGGGCAGCTTCTGCGTGGCCCACCCCGGCATCGAGGTGGCGATGCAGGTCGGCAACCGCGAAAACCTGCTGCAGCGCCTGGCCGGCAACCAGGACGACCTCTACATCATGGGCCAGCCGCCGGAGCACATGGACGTGGTCTGCGAGCCCTTTGCCGACAACCCGCTGGTGCTGGTGGCCCCGCCCGGGCACCCGCTGGTGGGGCAGACCGCCATCCCGCCGCAACGGCTGGCCGGGGAGCCTTTCGTGGTGCGCGAACCCGGCTCCGGCACCCGGCTGACCTCGGAACGGTTTTTTGCCAGCCACGCCGTCCACCCCAGCACCCGGCTCGAGGTCAGCAGCCACGAAGCCATCAAGCAGACGGTGGCCGGTGGCCTGGGGCTGGCGGTGGTCTCGGCCTCCACCGTGGTGGCCGAACTTGCCCTGGGCGAGTTGGTGCAGCTCGACGTGCAGGGCTTCCCGCTGGTGCGCCACTGGTACGTGGTCTACCCCCGCGGCAAGCGCCTGTCAGCGGCGGCGCAGGCCTTCAAGGCCTGGTTGTACGATCACCGTGCGGCGCCGGCAGCACCGTCCCGCCCGGTGACCACAGCGCGGCGTCCAGGCCGCCGCCGTCCGCCGACGGCAGGCGGCGGATGAGGACCTGGTCGATCCGCCGCCCCTCCAGGGCCAGCACTTCGAAGGCCCAACCCGCCACCTCCACCGTGTCGCCCTGGGCCAGCAAGGTGCCGGCCACCGTCTGCATCAGGCCGGCGACGGTGTTGTAGCGGTCCTTGTCCTCGTCCGGCAGGGCGTCGATGTCCAGGCGCGCCTTCAGTTCGTGCGCGGGCATGGCGCCGTCCACCCGCCAGGAGCCGTCGGCCTGCGGCGTGGCCCAGGCGTCCTGCGGCGTTTCCGGCGACAACTCGCCGGTGATGGCTTCGAGCAGATCGAGTGGGGTCAGCATGCCCTGCACCTCGCCGTACTCGTCCACCACGAACACCAGCCGGGTCGCGTGGGCGCGGAACTGCTCCAGCATCTCCATGCCACTCAGGGTTTCGGGCACGAACACCGCGGGCTGGGCCTGGCGCGGCCAAGACTCGGCCTGACCCTCGTCCTGCAACTGCATCAGGCGCGGCACGTGGATCACGCCCACCACCTCGTCCAGACCGCCGCGGCACACCGGGTACCACGAATGGCCGCTGGCCCAGGCCTTGCTCAGGGCGGCGTCCAGCGTGTCGGACACGTCCAGCCATTGCACATCCGAACGCGGCAGCATGATGCTGGTCAGCGGCCGGTCGTCCAGCAAAAACACGTTGCGCACCATGCGGTGCTCGTGCGCCTCGATGATGCCGGCGCCCACGCCCTCCTCCAGGCTGGCGTTGATCTCTTCCTCGGTCACGTGCTGCACCGCGTTGTTGTCGATGCGCATGAGCTTGAGCACCCCCTGCGTCGTCACCGACAGCAGCATCACGAAGGGCTTGGCACCCTGGGCCACCCCGGCCATCGGGCGCGACACCCAGCGCGCCACCGTCTCGGGGTACATCTGGCCGATGCGCTTGGGCACCAGTTCGCCGAACACGATGGTGACGAAGGTGATGACCGTGACCACCAGCGCGGTGGCGCTGACGCTGGCCGTGGTGTCCGACACGCCCCAGGTCCCCAGCCAGGCGGCCACACCGTCGCTGAAGGCGGCCTCGCCGACGATGCCGTTGAGCATGCCGATGGAGGTGATGCCCACCTGCACCGAAGACAGGAACTGGGTCGGGTTGTCCAGCAGCTTCAAGGCCGCCGCGGCGCCCTTGTCGCCGCTTTCGGCCATGGCGTTGAGCCGCGCCTTGCGGCTGCCGGCCAGGGCCAGCTCCGACATGGCGAAAGCGCCGTTGAGCAGGGTGAGAAAGACGATGAGCAGGATATCCATAATACGTGGATGGCACTTTACTTGATTGGCGACATCCAGGGCTGCGACGGCCCCTTGCAGCGCCTGTTGGACACGATCGGCTTCTCGCCCAGCCGCGACACCCTGGTGGTGTTGGGCGACTTGGTCAACCGGGGGCCTGACTCCCTGGCCGTCCTGCGCCGGCTCATGGCCCTGGGCACCTCCGCCCACTGCCTGCTGGGCAACCACGACCTGCACCTGCTGGCCGTGGCCCAGAGCGTGCGCCCGGCACACCGCTCCGACACGCTCGACGGCATCCTGGCCGCGCCCGACCGCGGTGCGCTGCTGGACTGGGTGCGCCAACGCCCGCTGGCCCTGCAGGTGCGCGGCTGGCTGCTGGTGCACGCCGGCGTGCTGCCGCAGTGGAGCACCGAACAGACCCTGACCCTGGCCGACGAAGTCTCACGCTTGCTGCGCAGCGCCGAAGGCCCCGACTGGCTGCGCAGCATGTACGGCAACCAGCCCGACCGCTGGGACGACGGCCTGCACGGCCCGGACCGCTGGCGCGTGGTGGTCAACGCCCTCACCCGCCTGCGCTTTTGCAACGCCGACGGGGTGATGGAGTTCGCCACCAAGGACAGCGCCGGCGCCGCACCGCCCGGCTTCATGCCCTGGTTCGAGGTGCCTGGCCGGCGCACCGCCGACACCCCCGTGGCTTTTGGCCACTGGTCCACCCTCGGTTTGCTCCAGCGCGACCGGCTGCTGGCCCTGGACACCGGCTGCGTCTGGGGCGGCTGCCTGAGCGCGGCCCGGCTGCGCAAACCCGGCAGCCGGCACGCCTCGGGGGCGCTGGACATCGTGCAAGTGCCCTGCCCCCAGGCGCAACGGCCCGGCGGCTGAAACCCACGCTCAACCGACCGATTCCGGCTCCGGCGGAGGGGCGGCCTTGAACAGGGCCGCGGTTTTCTTGCGGGGTTTGATGAACGGCGACAAACCGCGCACGGCCGCGGGCTTGGCGTTCGCCTCCCAGGCCGGTTGGATGCCGGTCGGGGCGGTGGGTTCGTAGGGCTTGTCAAAGAACGGGTCCACCGGCGCCGCGGACCGGACCGGCCGCGCCGGACGCTCACGCCGCACCTCGTCACGCGAACGCTCATCGTGCCAGTGGCGCTGGCCGTCGTTCAGGCGACCGGTGGGGCCGCCGAAGCGGCGCCGGTCGGCTTCCAGTTCGATCGACTCGACCTCGGCCTTTTTGCCGATGAGCTTTTCGATGTCGGCCAGGTTGCGCGCGTCCTTGCCGCTGACGAAAGACACCGCCAGCCCCGAGGCGCCCGCGCGGCCGGTGCGGCCGATGCGGTGCACGTAGTCTTCGGCGTTGAACGGGATGTCCAGGTTGAACACCGCCGGCACGTCCTTGATGTCCAGGCCCCGGGCGGCCACGTCGGTGCAGATCAGCAACTCGACCTCACCCTTCTTGAACGCTTCCAACGCCTTGAGGCGTTCGTCCTGGCTCTTGTCGCCGTGCAAGGCGGCGGCGTTGAGGCCGTCGCGCTCCAGCGCGCGCGCCATGCGGGCACAGCCCAGCTTGCTGTTGAGGAACACGAAAGCCTGCTTGATGCCCTTTTCGCGCAGGATCTGCTTGAGCGCCTGGCGCTTGTCGTCCTCTTCCACCCGGTAAAAGCGCTGCTCGATGGTGGACGCCGTGGCGTTGGAGCGGGCCACCTCGATGGTGACCGGGTCTTGGAGGTAGCTGGACGCCAAGCGCTTGATCTCGGGCGAGAAAGTGGCCGAGAACAGCAGCGTGGTGCGCTGCTTGGGCAGGTAGCTCAGGATGCGCTGCAGGTCGGGCAGGAAACCGATGTCGAGCATGCGGTCGGCCTCGTCCAGCACCACGTACTCGACCTGGTTGAGCACGCAGTTTTTGGCCTCGATGTGGTCCAGCAGGCGACCGGGCGTGGCCACCAGCACCTCCACCCCCTTTTTCAGCTCCAGGGTCTGCGGCTTCATGTCCATGCCGCCGAACACCACCGTGCTGCGTAGCTGGGTGTGCTTGGCGTAGAGCGCAATCTGCTGCGCCACCTGGTCGGCCAGTTCGCGCGTGGGCAACAGCACCAAAGCACGCACCGGGTGCCGCGCCGGCGAGGTGGAGGCGTTTTCGTGCTTGAGCATGCGCTGCAGCAGCGGCAGCGAGAAGGCGGCGGTCTTGCCGGTGCCGGTCTGGGCCGCGCCCATCACGTCGCGGCCCTGCAACACCACGGGAATGGCCTGGGCCTGGATCGGCGTCATCGCCGCAAAACCCATTTCGGTGATGGCGCGCTGCAACGGCTCGGCCAGGGACAGTTCAGAGAAAGCTTGTGTCATGTAGCCGGATATTGTCGCACCTTGGCGTGAAAAGCACAGAAAAACGCCTGGCGGTCGGCCGCCAGGCGTTGCATGCACACCGAATTTCGGGGCCGCTCAAGCGTGCAGCGGGGCCGGATCGCTGGTCGGCCGGCCCTGGAAATCGGTCCAGCAACGGCGGGAAAAGTCGTACAGCTTGCACTTGCGCGCGGTGTCGAAGTACCAGCGCCAGCTGAAGTTCTGAATGATGATGCGGCCGGGCAACTTGTCTTCCAGCAGCTTCTGCGCCTGCTTGAGCTTGTACAGCGGCACGCTCATGTCCACGTGGTGGGCGGTGTGCTCCATGATGTGGTGCACCAGCGCGCCGATGCGCAGCGGGAAGATCAGGTGCACGGTGGTGGACACGAAAGGCGCGGCCTTGGCCCAGGCGGCCTTGTTGTCGTGCCACTGCGAACGCACGTGGGTGTGGTGCACGTACACCACGAAACCGATCATGCAGTTCCAGATGAAGAAGGGCAGCAGCACCGCCGTCAGCACCAGGGTCCAGGCGCTCTGGCCGGTGAACTGGGCCGCGGCCAGCACCACCCCCAGCCACAGCAGGCCAAAGGCCGCGGCCAGCAGGCTGTCGAGGGTGAAAATGGCACGGCGCGTGGGCATGTGGCTGGCGCTGGGGAAGAACTCCCGTTTCCACCAGATCTCGATCATGTAATAGAAGCCCGGGCCCCAGCCGCTGCGGTACAGGCGCTGCATGAAGCGCTGCAAGGGGCTGAGCGCCTGGAATTCGGTCGCCGTCAGCGGCTCCCACACAAAATCCACGCCCTTGAGGTTGGTGTAGCCGTGGTGGACCACGTTGTGCCCCACGTCCCACAAGCTGTAGGGCGTGAGCGAGGGCAGGAAGGCGATGCGACCCAGCCATTTGTTGAGCTGGCGGTGCTCGGTCAGGCTTTGGTGGCAGGCGTCGTGGCCGATGATGAACAAGCGGCCGATGACAAAACCGGCGGCCAATCCGCACAGCACCTTGAGCCACAGCGCCTCGGCAAGCACCGCCCCGGTCACCAGCGCGCCCCAGAGCGCGTAATCGATGGCCAGCAAGGCAAAGGCACGCCAGGTCTGGCGCTGCACGATGGGCACCAGCCAGCCGCGGATCACCTTGCGGTGCGGCATCGGAGCGTCCGGGGGAATGGGGGTGGAATCGAAAACGGCGGGCTGAACGGCGGCGCGTTCGGTCGAAGAAATGTCGGAGGGGGACATGGCAATACCCAAAAACCACCGGCCCACGACGGGCGGCCGGCCAATCAAACTGGGCTGGATGGTAACGGCGTCGGCATACCCCGGCATTGACCCAGGTCAAGACCAGGGGAGAAACTCCCTCTTTGCCAGACCCGCGGCTGCGGGCTATAATCTTCGGCTTTGCTGGCATCATCCACAAACCACAAGGAATACAAATCATGGCAACCAAGCCGAAGAAAAAGAATCCCCGCCTGGCGTCTGGCCGCAAACGCGCCCGCCAGGACGTCAAACTGAACGCCGCCAACAGCTCGCTGCGTTCCAAGTACCGCACCGCCGTCAAGAACGTGGAAAAGGCCGTCGTCGCTGGCGACAAGTCCAAAGCCACCGAACTGTTTGCCAAAATGCAGGCTGTGGTCGACACCATCGCCGACAAGGGCATCTTCCACAAGAACAAGGCCGCTCGCGACAAGAGCCGCCTGTCCGCCAAGGTCAAGGCCCTGGCCGTCGCAGCCTAAGCTGCCACCCAAGCCCGGGCCCGGGCATCGCCCAGGCCCGCCGTTTGTACCGGGTGCGCTGCCAGCAAAACCGGCCTCACGGCCAAGAAAAAACCCACCGAGCAATCGGTGGGTTTTTTCTTGGGCATCTGGAAAGCAGGGCTTCAGCGCGTCGACGGATCTGGGATCAGGCAGGCCTCGGCCACCTGCAGGTCGTTGTCGCGGGCGAAGTTCATGACGAAGTCCCAGGCCATCACGTCGTAGTCGCGCAGGGCGCGGTTGACCACCACGCACTTGATGCCATTGAGCACCTGCGGGATGCACCAGGGCGAATAGCTCAGGTGCGCCCCCGGCGTTTTGCCCGCCGGGTGGAACTGGGCCATCACACCGGCCAGGCGCTCGGCCCAGTCGCTGGGTCGAAAGGTCTTGCCCGCGTGGGTGATGCCCTGGATGAAGACTTCTTTGGCGTTGGGAGAGACCATCTGGTGGAGGCCCTGGGTGGGGGTGAAATGCACAGGCCTGGAGGATCGCTCCGGCCCGCGACGGCTCAACAACTATTGTATCTTATATAAGACTTGAGGCTGGTATTTACCCTAGCATACCGCAGCACAGCGGCCGTCACCAACCCGGCCCAGCACTGGGCCTAAAATGTGCGCTCAACGGCCCGACTCGCGTTGGGCCGCCGTTTTTTGGCCCTGTCTCAGGATTCGTTTTTTCGGGAACCTCCCATGCCCCACACCGCCACTCCGGTTGAACCCCACGTCATGACCACCTACGGCCGCGTGCCGATCGCGCTGTCGCATGGCCGAGGCAGCCGCGTCTGGGACGTGAACGGCAAGTCCTACCTGGACGCCCTGGGCGGCATTGCGGTCAACACCCTGGGCCATGCCCACCCCAAGCTGGTGCCGGCGCTGCAGGATCAGATCGCCAAGATGATCCACATCAGCAACTACTACTACAACCCGGCCACCGAAGAACTGGCCCGCATGCTGGTGGAACGCTCGGGCATGAGCAACGTGTTCTTCTGCTCGACCGGGCTGGAGGCGAACGAGGCCGCGCTGAAGCTGGCACGCAAGTTCGGGCACGACAAGGGCATCGCCAAGCCCGAGATCGTGGTCTACGAAAAGGCCTTCCACGGCCGCTCCATCGCCACGCTCAGCGCCACCGGCAACCCCAAGGTGCAGGCCGGCTTCGGCCCGCTGGTCGAAGGCTTCATCCGCGTACCGGTCAACGACATCGAAGCCATCCGCAAGGCCACGGCCGGCAACCCCAATGTGGTGGCGGTGTTCTTTGAAGCCATCCAGGGCGAAGGCGGCGTCAACCCCATGACGCCCGACTACATGCAGCAGGTGCGCGCGCTGTGCGACGCCAACGACTGGCTGCTGATGATCGACGAGGTGCAGTGCGGCATGGGCCGCACCGGCAAGTGGTTCGCACACCAATGGGCCGGCATCACCCCCGACGTGATGCCGCTGGCCAAGGGCCTGGGCTCGGGCGTGCCGATCGGCGCGGTGGTGGCCGGCCCCAAGGCCGCGCACATCTTCGCGCCGGGCAACCACGGCACCACCTTCGGCGGCAACCCGCTGGCGGTGCGCGCGGGGCTGGAAACCATCCGCATCATGGAAGAAGACGGCCTGTTGGCCAACGCCGCCCAAGTGGGCCTGCACCTGCAGACCGCGCTGGTGACGCAGCTGATGCACGTGCCCGGCGTGAAAGAGGTGCGCGGCAAGGGTCTGATGATCGGCGTGGAACTCGACCGCCCCTGCGGTGTGCTGGTGCAGCGCTGTGCCGACGCCGGCCTGCTGCTGAGCGTGACCGCCGACAGCGTGGTGCGCATGGTGCCGCCGCTGATCCTCACCACGGCCGAAGCCGACGAAATCGCCGCCACCCTGGTCCCGCTGATCAAGGCCTTCCTGGCCGAACAGGCCTGAGCCCCTGCCCGCCATGCACGCCTCCATCACCCCGCCGGTGCCGGTTCAGCACTACCTGCAGTTCAAAGACCTGACGGCCGACGATTACGCCTACCTGCTGCAACGCGCCTGGCTGATCAAAACCAAGTTCAAGACCTACCAGAAGCACCACACGCTGACCGACCGCACCCTGGCCATGATCTTCGAGAAGGCCAGCACCCGCACCCGCGTCAGCTTCGAGGCCGGCATGTACCAGCTCGGCGGCAACGTGGTGCACCTGACCACGGGCGACAGCCAGTTGGGCCGCTCCGAGCCGATCGAAGACAGCGCGCGCGTCATCAGCCGCATGACCGACATCGTCATGATCCGCACCTTTGGGCAGGAGAAGATCGAACGCTTCGCCGCGCATTCGCGCGTGCCCGTCATCAACGGCCTGACCAACGAATTCCACCCCTGTCAGATCCTGGCCGACCTGTTCACCTGGTTGGAACACCGTGGGCAGCGCCCTAACGGCACGCTGGACGTGAATGCGCTCAAGGGGATCACCGTGGCCTGGGTGGGCGACGGCAACAACATGGCCAACACCTGGCTGCAGGCGGCCGAGATCCTGGGCTTCAAGGTGCACGTGAGCACCCCCAGCGGCTACGAGGTGAACCCGGCCGTGGCCGGCGTGAGCTGCCCGGACTGCTGGCAGGTGTTCAGCGACCCGATGGCCGCCTGCCGCGGCGCCGACCTGGTGACCACCGACGTGTGGACCAGCATGGGCTACGAGGCCGAGAACGAGGCCCGCATGAAGGCTTTCGCCGCCTGGTGCGTGACGCCCGCCATGATGGCCGAGGCCCAGCCCGACGCCCTGTTCATGCACTGCCTGCCCGCCCACCGCGGCGAGGAAGTCACCGCCGACGTGATCGACGGCCCGCAGAGCGTGGTCTGGGACGAGGCCGAAAACCGCATGCACGTGCAGAAGGCCCTGATGGAGTACCTGCTGCTGGGCCGGCTGTAAACCGGCCAACGCCATGAGTGCCTGCCAGAGCTGCGGCGCCTGCTGCGCCAACTTCCGTGTGGATTTTTCGATTTACGAACTCGACACCGAAGGCGGCCAGGTGCCTTCCGGTCTGACGGTGGAAGTCAACGGCAACACCTGCCGCATGCGCGGTACCGACCACGTGCCCATCCGCTGCGCGGCCCTCACCGGCCAGCTCGGCACACGCGTGGGTTGCGGCATTTACGAATGGCGCCCCTCGCCCTGCCGGGAATTCGACGAGGGCAGCGACGCCTGCGACCGCGCCCGGGCGCGGCACGGTTTGCCGCCGGTGGCAGGCCTGCAGGTGGGCTGACTCGGACGCCACCCACCGACATGCCCGCCTCCCAGTCCTCCCCCCTCTTCGACGCGATCGTCGTCGGCGCCGGTGCCGCCGGCCTGTTCTGCGCCGGTGTGGCCGGCCAACGCGGCCTGCGGGTGCTGCTGATCGACCACTCGCCCAAGGTGGCCGAGAAAATCCGCATCTCGGGTGGCGGCCGTGCCAATTTCACCAACCGCGACCTGGACCCGCGCCAACCGCACAAACACTACCTGGGCAACAACCCGCATTTCTGCCGCTCGGCCCTGTCGCGCTACACCCCGACCGATTTCACCGAACTGCTGCAGCGCCACGGCGTGCCCTTCCACGAGAAACACAAGGGCCAGCTGTTCTGCGACCGTTCGGCGCAAGACCTGATCGACGTGCTGCTGCGGGAATGCGACGCCGGTGGTGTGACCCGCTGGCAGCCCTGCGGCGTGCACGGCGTGGCGTTTTCCGACGCCGAGCCGGCCGCACGCTACACCCTGCAGACCGACCGGGGCACGGTGAGCGGCCACTCGCTCGTGGTGGCCACCGGTGGCCTGTCCATCCCCAAGATCGGCGCCACCGATTTCGGCTTCCGCCTGGCGCGCCAGTTCGGCCTGAAGGTGGTGGAGCCGCGCCCAGCCTTGGTGCCGCTGACCTTCGACCCGCAGGCCTGGGCACCGTTCGCCGACCTGTCTGGCCTGGCGCTGCCGGTGCGCATCGAAACCGGCGAGAAAAAACAGCGCCAGGCCTTCGACGAAGACCTGCTCTTCACCCACCGCGGCCTCAGCGGCCCCGGCGTGCTGCAGATTTCCAGCTACTGGCAACCGGGCACCGCGCTGCGCATCGACCTGCACCCCGACGCCGCGCTGGAGCCGCTGCTGCAAGACGCCAAGGCCCGCTCGCGCAAATTGCTGCCCAACGAACTGGCGCACCTGCTGCCCAGCCGCCTGGCCGACACCTGGACCGCCCCCCGTGCCGACTGGCAACGCCCGGTCAAC
This sequence comes from Macromonas nakdongensis, assembly GCF_002837145.1. Taxonomy (GTDB): domain Bacteria; phylum Pseudomonadota; class Gammaproteobacteria; order Burkholderiales; family Burkholderiaceae_C; genus Macromonas_B; species Macromonas_B nakdongensis. The sequence continues at coordinate 18,273 of NZ_NWMV01000007.1, forward strand.
GAAACACCGGACAAGGCGCTGGCGCAGTTGGCCGACAGCCTGCACCGCTGGACGCTCACCCCCACCGGCACCGAAGGCTACGCCAAGGCGGAAGTGACGGCTGGCGGGGTGGACACCAAACAACTGTCGTCACAGACGATGGCATCGACGCAGCCCGGGCTGCACTTCATTGGAGAGGTGGTGGACGTGACCGGCTGGCTCGGCGGCTACAACTTCCAGTGGGCCTGGGCCAGCGGCTTTGCCTGCGCCCAGGCGCTGGCCCAAGCCCCGGCCTGAACCACGCAACCCGCCGCCGGCCCGCGCCCGCGCCGGGCCCCGGTCAAGCACCGGCCGGGTGGCCCAGCGCCGCCTCCAACCGCTCGCACAGGGTGCGCAGCACCTCGATGCGCGCCCACAACTTGTCGTCCGACGCCACCACGTGCCACGGCGCCACCTGGGTCGAGGTGCGGTCGATCATGTCGCCCACCGCCGGTTCGTACTGCGGCCACTTGTCGCGGTTGCGCCAGTCCTCGTCGGTGATCTTGTAGTGCTTGTGCGGCGTGTCCTGGCGCTCCTGGAAGCGGCGCAGCTGCTCCCCGGGCGTGATGGCCAGCCAGAACTTGACGATGACCACACCGGCCTCGGTCAGTTCTTCTTCGTACTCGTTGATCTCGCCGTAGGCACGGCCCCAGTCGGCCTCGCTGCAAAAGCCCTCCACCCGCTCCACCAGCACGCGACCGTACCAGGAGCGGTCGAACACCACCGCCCGGCCGTGGCGCGGGATGTAGCGCCAAAAGCGCCACAGGTAAGGCTGGGCACGCTCGTTCTCGTTCGGCGCGGCCACCGGCACCACGCGGTAAAAACGCGCGTCCAGCGCCTGGGTGATGCGCCGGATGGTGCTGCCCTTGCCGGCAGCGTCCATGCCCTCAAACACCACCACCAGGGCGCGGTCCTGCATGCGCGGGTTACGGCTGAGCAGGTTCAGGCGACCCTGCAGGGTTTCCAGTTCGTCCTCGTAGTGCTTGCGCGACAGGCGCCGGGTGTAGTCCTGCGCCGCCAGCAGGCTGCGGCGGTCGATCGGCACGTCCAGCGGCGCGCTCAGGGGCGGCCGGTGCGGCTTGCGCCGGTCCACCGGCTGCTCGAAGTGCTGCTCCAGCACCCGCAGCAGGTGGCGCCCGGCGGTCAGGTAGCGGTAGTTGGCGTCGCCGCCCTCGACGACCAGCCACGGCGCTTCGCCCAGGCTGGTCTTGCGCAAGGCCTCGTCGCTGGCGCGGATGAAATCGTCGTACTGCTTCAGGTCCTCTTTTTCCTGAGGCGTCACGCGCCAGGCCGTTTTCGGGTCAGCCTCCAGCTCCTTCATGCGCGCCTTGGCCGCCTTTTTGGACAGGTGGAACCAGAACTTCACCAGCACCACGCCTTCGGCCGCCAGCATGCGCTCGAACTGGCGGATGCGTTCCAGCCGGTGCACGAAACGGTCGTGCGCATCGTGCTCGCGCGTGAGGGCCACAATGGGGTCGGTGTACCAGGAACCGAACAAAATGCCGATGTGCCCCTTGGGCGGCAACACGTTCCAGAAACGCCACATCTCCGGGTGCTTGCGCTCGGCTTCGGTCATCGGACCAAACGCTTCGGTGCGGATATGGCGCGGGTCCATCCATTCGTTGAGCACGTTCACGGTCTCGCCGCGGCCGGCACCGTCCACCCCGTTGACCAGAATCACCACCGCCGTCCGGGCCTCGTGCAGCAGGCGGTACTGGGCTTCGAGCAAGGCCGCGCGCAGCACCGGGGCCTCGCGCTTGAAGGTTTTTTTGTCGATCTGGTGGCCAATTTCGGCGGATTCAAACATGCGCACATCTCCTGCGTCCCGGCGGTGCTGCCACTGTAGCGGCAAAAACCCCTGGGCAACACCCCAAGACCGGTCTATAATGCTTGACTTTGCTGGCAAACCCCCGTCGGCCGTGATCACCTTGAAGACGGGGAAAACTTGCCGCGGCGCGGTTTTGGGGCCCGATCTTCCCTGGACACCGACGCGGCGCAAACTGGAAACCATTAGCTAATGACCACCATCCGCGTTAAAGACAACGAACCGTTCGACGTCGCTCTGCGCCGCTTCAAGCGCACCATCGAAAAACTGGGCCTGCTCAACGACCTGCGCGCCCGCGAGTTCTACGAAAAGCCGACCGCCGAGCGCAAGCGCAAGAAAGCCGCTGCCGTCAAGCGCCACTACAAGCGTGTGCGCTCCATGCAGCTGCCCAAGCGCCTGTACTGAGTCCCGGCGGCCCTGGCTGCCCACTCGTACCCAAGCCCGCTCGAGGACGCTCAGGCGGGCTTTTTCTTTGCTGCTTTCGCCCCCACCCGGAGCCCCGACCATGTCCCTGAAAACCCAGATCACCGACGACATGAAGGCCGCCATGCGCGCCAAGGAAACCACCCGCCTCGGCACCATTCGCCTGCTGCTGGCCGCCATCAAGCAAAAAGAGGTGGACGAACGCATCGAACTGGACGACGTCGGTGTGGTGGCCGTGGTGGACAAGCTGCTCAAGCAGCGCAAGGACTCGATCGCCGCCTTCGAGCAGGCCGGTCGCACCGACCTGGCCGATGTGGAAAAGGCCGAGGCCGTGGTGCTGCAAGCCTACCTGCCGGCCCGCCTGAGCGCCGAGGAAGTGCTGGCCGCGGTGCAGGCCATCGTCGCCGGACTCGCGGCCGAACTGGGCCGCGCGCCCGCCGCCGCCGACATGGGCAAGGTGATGGGCGCGGCCAAGGCCCAGTTGGCGGGCAAGGCCGACATGGGCCAGGTGTCGGCCGCCGTCAAAGCCGCCCTGGCCGGCTGAGGCCCGCAGCGTGGACGCCTGCGCCCCCATCGGCGTGTTCGACTCGGGCGTCGGCGGCCTGTCGGTGCTGCGCGAAATCCGCACGCTGCTGCCGGGCGAAACCCTGCACTACGTGGCCGATTCGGGCCACGCGCCCTATGGCGACAAAACCCCGGCCTACGTGCAGGCCCGGGCCGAAGCCCTGGTGCAGGCCTTGCTGGCCCAGGGCTGCAAGGCCGTGGTGGTGGCCTGCAACACGGTCACCGGCCTGTCCATCCGCCCCCTGCGCGAACGCTTTCCCGACACGCCCATCGTCGCCATCGAACCGGCCGTCAAACCCGCGGCGGCGCGCACGCGCAGCGGCGTGGTGGGCGTGCTGGCCACCCAGAACACGGTGCGCAGCCCGGGCCTGGCCCGACTGATCAGCGAACACGCGCAGGGCGTGCGCGTGCTGCCGCAGGCCTGCCCCGGCTGGGTGGAGCGGGTGGAACGCGGCGACATGGGCAGCCCCGAAACCGAAGCGGCGGTGCAGGCCCACGTGGCCCCGCTGTTGCAACAGGGGGCCGACACGCTGGTGCTGGGCTGCACCCACTACCCCTTCCTGCGCGGCGCCATCGAACGGGTGGCGGGCCCTGGGGTGGCGGTGCTGGACCCGGCAGCGGCCGTGGCGCGCGAGCTGGCGCGGCGGCTGGACGCGCTCGGCCTGCGCTGCCCGGCCACGCACGGCGAGACCCATTTTTGGAGCAGCGGCGACCTGGACCGCGCGCGCCAGGTCATGGGCCTGCTGTGGGGGCAG
>NZ_NWMV01000070.1 GCF_002837145.1 Macromonas nakdongensis
GCTGGCCACGGCCCAAGGCGCGAGGCGCGGCGGCGGGGAAAGGGGCAAAGTGAATCGGGGCACGGGGTCAGGGGTGTGGGGTGGTCGGGCCCAGCGCCGGCAAGCGGCGCCAACGCGCGCGCAGCGGGTGCAGGGACGGCGCCGTTTGCGGGTCGCGCAGGTGGGGATCGTAGCGCCAGGCTTCCAGGTCCAGCAACCAGGCCTGCCAGGCGCTGTGGGCGGGGAGCGAGCCGTCGAGGGCGGCGGCCATTTGCCGCGGCGTGGCGTGCGCCGGCAGGGTCAGTCCGTGGCGCTGCAGCCGTTGCCGGGTTTGCTGCAGCAGGCGCAGCCACGGGTCTTGTCGTGGCCTGCTCAGCCAGATCCAGAGCCCGCCGCCCAAGCCGAACAAAGCCACTGCGCCGGCCAGCAGGCGGACCAGGTCGGTCCAGTCGGGGGCACTCACGCCCAGTTGCCGCAGCAGGTCGAACTGGCGGGTCTGCGTGTAGTTCAGCACCCATTGGTTCCAGCGGTTGTTGGAGGCCTCCCAGACGGCGCGCAGTTGCGCCAGCAGGGTGGGGTTGAAGCGCACGATGGTGCCCGCCAGCAGGCCGGGAGGCGGGCGCAGGCGCTGCACCGTGTCGGTCCGGCTCGGCATGACGTGGGCCGTTGGATCGACCCGGACCCAGCCGCGCCCGGTGGCCCAGACCTCGGCCCAGGCGTGGGCGTCGCTCTGGCGCACGGTCCACACGCCATCGACCGGGTTGAGCGTGCCGCCCTGGTAGCCGGTGACGACCCGTGCCGGGATGTCGAGCGCGCGCATCAGCACGACGAAGCTGGAGGCGATGTGTTCGCAAAAGCCCTGCTGTCGGTCGAACCAGAACTCGTCGGCGGTGTGGCGGCCGTAAACGCCGGGCTCCAGGGTGTAGCGGTAGCCGCCGGTGCGCAGGCGTTGCAACACGGCGTCCACGTAGTCCTGGGCGCTGGCGTCGGGGCCCAGCTGGCGCTGCAGGTCCTGCGCCAGTTGCAGGGTGCGCGGGTTGAAGCCGGGGGGCAGGTCCAGGTCGGCCTGCAGCGACAGTTCGCGCGCCACCGGGCCGTGGCGGTGCTGCGGGTAGGCCAGGGCGTCGAAGCGCAGGGTATCGGTCAGCGGCCGCGGCACCTGCCACTGCAGGTCGGGGGTGAGGTAGGCGGTCTTCTGGCCCAGGGCGGGCAGCTCGGGCGTGAGTTCCAGGGTCAGCACCCAGGGGCGCTGGCTGGGTTCCATCGTCAGGCGGTAGCGCACCGGCTCGCCCTCGACGGCCCACCCCGGGGCGGCAGCGGACCGGGTGCTGCCGCGGCCGCTGTGGCGGGGCCGCCACTGCACCCCGTCGAACTGGCTCAGCACCGGGCCGCGGAAGTACAGCGCCTGCTGGGGCGGGCGCCGGCCGGCTTCGAATTCGACGCGCAGGGCGATGCTGTCGTCCTGCGCGAGCTGGGCGATCTGGCCAACCTGCATTTCGCCCGACAGGCCGCTGCGGCCCAGCGGGCCGTCCGCCGGAATGCCCCACAGCGGCGCAAAGCGGGGGAACAGCAGGAACAGCACGACCATGACCGGCGCGCCAAGCAGAGCCATGCCAGCGGCCAGCCGGACCGAGTGCCACAGCGGCGGACGCCCCACCGGCATGTGGGCGTTGACCAGGGCGCTGAGCAGGCCCAGCAGGGCCAGCACGATGCCCAGGGCGGTGAGCAGCGACTGGGAGTGGAAAAAATGCGTCAGCAGGGTGAAGAAGCCCAGAAAAAACACCACGAAGGCGTCGCGGCGGGCGCGCAGTTCCAGGGTCTTGAGCGCGAGCAGCACGACGATCAGGGTGACCCCAGCGTCCTGTCCCAGCAGCGTGCGGTGGCTGGCCCAGACGCCGCCCAGGGCGCCCAGCAGCAGGGCCAGGCGCCAGGGCCAAGCCGGCAAGGGGCGGCTGCGCGCGGCGAGCCACGCCCGCCAGGCCAGCACGGCCAGCGCCATGGCGCTGCACCAGGCGGGCAGGTAGGGGGTTTGCAGCAGCACGATCCAGCCGATCACGGCCAGCAGGAACCAGGTGTCGCGGGTCTCGCGCGGCAACTGGCCGCCCAGGACGGACCGGGGCATCACGCGCATGCCAGGGCCTCCAGGCAACGGCGCTGGTGCGCGGGGCCCTGGCCGGGCGGCAGCTCGCACCCGGGCAGGCGCAGGCCGTAGTCCAGCCCCAGTTGTTCGGCGCGCAGGACCCAGGCACACAGGCGTGAGCGCTGTGCCTCGGGGTCGCTCAAGCCGCAGTGGGCGTGGTCCAGCCACAGCCGCGCGTCGGGGCTGCCCTGGAATTCCCGGCTGACCCAGCTGGGTGCTGGACCCTCGGCCTGGCGTGCGGCTTTTTTCCAGAGCACCCATTTCAGCGGATCGCCGCGGCGGTAGGGGCGCAGGCCGTCGGTTTCGTCGCCATGGCGCACGGGTGGGGTGTGCCGGGTGTCCGCCTGGCCTTGACGCTGGGCCCAGGGCAGGGGGGGCTCCGGCGTTTCGGGTGCGGGGTAGACCAGCCATTCGGCCGCGGGCCGCCACCAGTGCCAGGCCCGCACGGTGCCCAAGGGAAAGCGCGTTTCCACCCGCAGCGGGGGCACCGCCTGCCGGCCGCGGCGCAGCGTGGGGTAGGCCAGTTGCACTGGGGTGTCGGCTTGGGGCGGCACGTCAGCCCAGACCGGCTCGGCGGGTGCGCTGGGTGCGGCGCTAGCCCCCTCTGTGTCGGCACACCAGGATAGGCCGACGCCGTGGCGGTGGCGCCTGCTGGGGTTGTGCAGCAGCACCTGCAGCGGTGCGGCCTGTCCGGCAAACACGGGGTCGGGCGGGCGCAGTTGCAAGGCCAGGCTGCGCAGGTTCTGGTGCGTCTGGTGCAGGGCGACCACGGCACAGCCGGCCAGCAGAAAGGTGAGCAGATACCCCAGGTTGAGCTGGTAGTTGATGCTGCCGACCAACAGCAGCAGCAGGGTCACGCCCAGCATCAGCCCGGCCCGCGTTGGCAGGATGTAGAGGTTGCGGTGGGTGAGCCGGGTCTGGTCCTGTCGCGGCAGACGCCGCAGCCACCAGCGCTGCCAGCGGCCGCGCCAAGGGGCTTGGCCCGCGGGGCTGGGTGGGGTCGGTGCGGGGGGGCGCATGTCGGTCCGAGTCGGTGGGCGGGGCGAAGTTCGGCGGCTGCGGCGCCGTTCAGGGCAGGGGGGTGGCCGCGACCAGTGCACGCACCTGTTCTTCCGCCCCAAGCCCCGCCGTCCCCAGCGCCACCAGCCGGTGCGCCGCCGTTTGCGGCAGGATGGCGGCGATGTCGTCCGGCGCCACGTAGCGCCGCCCTTCGACCAGGGCGCGGGCCTGTGCCGCCCGCAGAATGGCCAGGCCGGCCCGCGGGCTCAGGCCTTGTACGAACCAGCGGCCGTTGCGCGTGGCTTCCAGCAGGTCCTGCAGGTAGTCCAGCACCGGTCCGGCCACGGTCACGCCTTGCACCACTTGCTGCAAGGCGCGCAACTGCTCCGGGTTGAGCACGGCGGGCAGGGCGTTGAGCAAATCGCGGCGTTCCTGGCCCCGCAGCAGTTCGCGTTCGGCCGCGCGCCCCGGGTAGCCGAGGTGGATGCGCATCAGGAACCGGTCCAGCTGCGATTCCGGCAGGGCGTGGGTGCCCAGCTGGTCGTGCGGGTTCTGGGTCGCGATCACAAAGAAGGGCCGGGGCAGCGGCCGGGTTTCGCCTTCGACCGACACCTGGCGTTCTTCCATCGCCTCCAGCAGCGCGCTTTGCGTCTTGGGGCTGGCGCGGTTGATCTCGTCGGCCAGCAGCAACTGGGTGAACAGCGGGCCGGGGTGGAAGACAAAGCCCTGGCGCTCGCGCTCGAACACCGACACGCCGGTCAGGTCGCTGGGCATCAGGTCGGAGGTGAATTGCACCCGCGAAAACCCCAGCCCGAAGCTGCGTGCCAGGGTGTGGGCCAGGGTGGTCTTGCCCACGCCCGGCACGTCCTCGATCAGCAGGTGGCCGCCGGCCAGCAGGCAGGTCACGCAGTCGCGCAACTGGGCCTCTTTGCCCACGATGACCGTGGTAAGCTGGCGCAACAACGAGGAGATAGTGTGTTGGGGGGCGTCCATACCCACCGACGATACCGGAAAACGACATCTATGAAACCGACAGGCTATTACACCCACAAAGTGTGCAGCAAGCACGAAATGGGGGCCGGTCATCCGGAATGCCCCGAGCGCCTGGGGGCGATCGAAGACCGCCTGCTCATCACCGGGGTGGCCGACGCGCTGGAACGCCGCGAGCCCACGCCGGCGTCGGTGGCCGAACTGGAACTGGCCCACGGGCGCATGCACATCGCCGCGCTGCGCGGCCTCAACGACGAGTTGCGCGAAGCCATCCAGGCCGGGGGGCCGCCCTACAGCCAGCTCGACCCCGACACCGCCATCAACGCCTACACCTGGGAGGCCGCGCTGATGTCGGCCGGTGCGGCGCTGAACGCCACCGACGCGGTGATCGCCGGCGAACTCGAAAACGCCTTCTGTGCGGTGCGCCCGCCCGGCCACCACGCCTGCCGCGACAAGGCCATGGGCTTTTGCTTCTTCAATAACGTGGCGGTGGCGGCCAAGTACGCGGTCGAACGCCACGGCCTGCAGCGCGTGGCCATCATCGATTTCGACGTGCACCACGGCAACGGCACCGAAGACATCGTGGCCGGGGACGAGCGCATCCTCATGTGCAGCTTCTACCAGCACCCGTTCTACCCGGAGTGGAGCCACTCCAGCGCCGCCAATCTGGTGAACATGCCAGTGCCGGCCTACACCAAGGGCATGGACATCCGCGAACTGATCGACATGACCTGGATCCCCCGGCTGGAAGCGCACCGCCCCGAAATGGTCTTCATCAGCGCCGGTTTCGACGCCCACCGCGAGGACGACATGGGCCAGTTGGGCCTGGTGGAACAGGATTACGTCTGGATCACCCAGCAGATCAAGCAGGTGGCCGACCGCCACGCGCGCGGCCGCATCGTCAGCGTGCTGGAGGGGGGCTACAACCTGAGCGCGCTGGCGCGCAGCGTGGAAGCCCACATCCGCGTGCTGGCCGACGTGTGAACACCGCAGGAGACAACCCCACATGAGCGACGAACCGATCTTGCTGCACAGCCGCGACGGGCGTGGCGTGCACACCCTGACGTTGAACACGCCCAAGGCCTTCAACGCCCTGAGCGAGGCGATGTTGAGCGCGCTGTCGGCCGCGCTGGAGCAGGTGGCCCAGGACCCGACCGCTCGGGTGCTGGTGTTGGCCGCGGCCGGCAAGGCCTTTTGCGCCGGCCACAACCTCAAGGAAATGAAGGCCCACCCGACGCTGGACTATTACCAGCAGCTGTTCGGCCAGTGCTCGCGCATGATGCTGCAGATCCAGAAGTTGCCGGTGCCGGTCATCGCCCGGGTGCAGGGCCTGGCCACCGCCGCCGGTTGCCAGCTGGTGGCCCAGTGCGACCTGGCCGTGGCGGTGGAGGACGCCCGCTTCGGCGTCAACGGCATCGACGTCGGCCTGTTCTGCGCCACGCCCAGCGTGCCCCTGGTGCGCAACGTGCCGGCCAAGGTGGCCATGGAAATGTTGCTGACCGGGGAATTTATTTCGGCCCAGCAAGCCCAACAGCGTGGCCTGGTGAACCGAGTGGTGCCGCCCGAGGGGCTGGACGCCGAGGTGGAGCGCCTGGTGGTGGCCATCCTGTCCAAACCCCGCGAGGCGATTGCCATGGGCAAGGCGGTGTTCTACCAGCACCGCGAAACCGGTATCGAAGCCGCCTACCAGCTCGCCGGCCAGACCATGGCCTGCAACATGGTCCACGAGGTGGCCCAGGAAGGCGTGCAAGCCTTCATCGACAAACGCGCGCCGGCCTGGCGCACCTGACCTGCATGATCGACACGAAACCCCCGTTCCCGCTCCACGATTTTTCCCAATGGCTTGACGCCTTCCTCAAACCCGACGCGCTGGTCGAACTGACGGTCCTGTTCGGCTGCGTCGGTCTGGCCCTGGGCCTGGTCTGGGCCTTGCGCCGCGGGCTGGAGCTGGACCACGGCGCCTCCATCTGGTTCGGTCGGCGCCTGATCGACGGGGTCCTGTTTCCGGCGCTGTTGCTGGCCCTGGGGTACGCCAGCCGCAGCGTGCTGTCGCAGTACCAAGAGCTGGCGCTGTTCCGCGTCGCCATTCCGGTGCTGGTGTCGCTGGTCACCATCCGGGTCGGGGTTAAGGTGCTGCAGGTGGCGTTCCAGGACGCGCGTTGGCTGCGCCCCATCGAGCGCAGCATCTCCTGGGTGGCGTGGCTGGCCATGGTGCTGTGGGTCACCGGCCTGTTGCCGGTCATCCTGAACGAGCTGGACCAGATCAGCTGGAAGCTCGGCGGCACCACCTTGTCCATGCGCACCCTGTTGGAAGGGGCCCTGACCACCGGCGCGGTGCTGATCGTGTCCCTCTGGGTGTCTTCGGCCATCGAAGCGCGCCTGCTGCGCTCGGCCGTGGGCAGCGAGCTGTCGCTGCGCAAGGCGGTCAGCAACGCGACCCGGGCGCTGCTGCTGTTCGTCGGTCTGATGATTGCGCTGTCTTCGGTCGGCATCAACCTGAGCGCCTTGTCGGTGCTCGGCGGGGCCATCGGCGTGGGCATCGGCTTTGGCCTGCAGAAACTGGCGGCCAACTACGTCAGCGGCTTTGTCATCTTGACCGAACGCAGCATGCGCATCGGCGACATCGTGCGCGTCGACAACTTCGAGGGACGGGTGACCGACATCAAGGCGCGCTTCACCGTGATTCGCAATTTCAGTGGGCGCGAGTCCATTGTGCCCAATGAAATCCTGATCACCAGCCGGGTGGAAAACCTGTCGCTGGCCGACCCGCGCGTCTGGCAATCGACCGTGCTGGGGGTGGCCTACGGCAGCGACGTGGAACTGGTGTCCCGCCTGCTGGAAGAGGCGGCCCTGGCCCAGCCGCGCGTGCTGCGCGATCCGGCCCCGGCGGCGGCCTTGTCGGCGTTCGGCGCCGATGGACTGGAGTTCACCCTGGGTTACTGGATCGCCGACCCCGAGAACGGCCAACTGGGCTTGCGTTCGGACATCAACAAGGCCATTCTGAAGGCGCTGAACGTCCACGGCATCCAGATTCCCTTCCCGCAGCGCGTGTTGCACGTGACCGGCCCAGCGCCCGCCGTGCCGCCACTGAGCACCTGTTGAGCAGGCGACAAATGTGCCGGCGCAGGCCTGTCCAAACCGCCGCAAAGGCCTCTATAATTTTGCTCAAAATAGAACGATCGTTCTTTTTTTTCCACGTACAATCTTGACGTTTACGTAAACGTAAAGAACAGCCCCCCAAACCCCTCTCAGGAGCATGGCATGAAGATTTTGGTCCCGGTCAAACGCGTGGTGGACTACAACGTGAAAGTGCGCGTCAAGGCCGACGGCACGGGCGTGGACATCGCCAACGTCAAGATGAGCATGAACCCGTTCGACGAAATCGCGGTGGAAGAAGCCGTGCGCCTGAAAGAAAAGGGTGCGGCCACCGAAGTGATCGCCGTCTCCTGCGGCGTGGCCCAGTGCCAGGAAACCCTGCGCACCGCCATGGCCATTGGCGCCGACCGCGCCATCCACGTCGAGACCGACGTCGAACTGCAGCCCCTGGCCGTGGCCAAGCTGCTCGCCGCCCTGGTGGCCAAAGAGCAGCCGGGCCTGGTCATCCTGGGCAAACAGGCCATCGACGACGACGCCAACCAGACCGGCCAGATGCTTGCCGCCCTGACCCAACTGCCCCAAGCCACCTTCGCCTCCAAAGTCGAAGTGGCCGGCAACAACGCCGAAGTCACCCGCGAAATCGACGGTGGCCTGGAAACCCTGAGCGTGACCTTGCCGGCCATCGTCACCACCGACCTGCGCCTGAACGAGCCGCGCTACGTGACGCTGCCCAACATCATGAAGGCCAAGAAGAAGCCGCTGGAGAACGTCAAACCCGAAGACCTGGGTGTGGACGTGACCCCGCGCCTCAAAACCCTGAAGGTGGCCGAGCCCGCCGGGCGCAAGGCCGGCATCAAGGTGCCCGACGTCGCCACCCTGGTGGACAAACTGAAAAACGAAGCGAAGGTGCTGTAAGCCCTTTCAGCCAGCCGCCCTTTCTTCTTTCAGTATTCAAGGTATTCCATCATGACCACCCTCGTCATTGCCGAACACGACCACGCCAGCCTCAAAGGCGCCACCCTCAACACCGTCACCGCCGCCACCCAATTGGGCGCTGAGGTGCACGTGCTGGTGGCCGGCCACAACGCCGGTGCCGCCGCCCAGGCCGCCGCCCAGATCGCCGGCGTTGCCAAAGTCCTCCACGCCGACGGCGAGTCCCTGGCCCACGGCCTGGCCGAAAACGTCGCGGCCCAGGTGCTGGCCATCGCCGGCCAGTACAGCCACATCCTGTTCCCCGCCACCGCCAGCGGCAAGAACGTCGCCCCGCGCGTGGCCGCCCAGCTCGACGTGGCCCAGATCAGCGACATCACCAAAGTCGTCAGCGCCGACACCTTCGAGCGCCCGATCTACGCCGGCAACGCCATCGCCACCGTGCAAAGCGCCGACCCGGTGAAGGTCATCACCGTGCGCAGCACCGGTTTCGACGCCGCCGCCTTGGGTGGCAGCGCAGCCATCGAAACCCAGGCCGCCGCCGCCGACAGCGGCAAGAGCAGCTTCGTCAAGAGCGAAATCGCCAAGAGCGAACGCCCCGAACTGACCGCCGCCAAGATCATCGTCAGCGGTGGCCGCGCCCTGGGCAGCGCCGAGAAGTTCAACGAAGTCATGACCCCGCTGGCCGACAAGCTGGGCGCGGCCATCGGTGCCAGCCGTGCAGCGGTGGACGCGGGCTACGCCCCCAACGACTTGCAGGTGGGCCAGACCGGCAAGATCGTGGCGCCGCAGTTGTACATCGCCGCGGGCATCTCGGGGGCGATCCAGCACTTGGCCGGCATGAAAGACTCCAAGGTGATCGTGGCGATCAACAAGGACCCGGAGGCCCCGATCTTCTCGGTGGCCGATTACAGCCTGGAGGCGGACCTGTTCACCGCCGTGCCGGAGTTGGTCAAGGCGCTCTGAGGCCCTGACCGCTTCCCCGGGCATCGTTCGCGATGCCCTTTTTGTATCTGCGTGCGACTCCGCGTCCGCGTTTGCCCACCCCATTTCAAGAGGAGACCCCCATGACCTACAAAGCCCCGCTCAAAGACATGGTGTTCAACATGGAACACCTGGCCCAGCTCGAGCAAGTGGCCCAGATCCCCGGTTTTGAAGACGCGGGCCTGGAAACCGCCGAGGCCGTGCTGGAAGAGTGCGCCAAGCTCAACGAAGGCGTGGTCGCTCCGCTGAATTTCGAGGGGGACAAGAACCCTTCGTCGTGGAAGGACGGCGTCGTCACCACCACGCCTGGCTTCAAGCAGGCCTTCAAGCAGTACGCCGAAGGCGGCTGGCAGGGACTGCAGCACCCGGTGGACTTTGGCGGCCAGGGCCTGCCCAAGACCATCGGCGCGGCCTGCGTCGAGATCCTCAACAGCGCCAACCTGAGCTTCGCCCTGTGCCCGCTGTTGACCGACGGCGCCATCGAAGCCCTGCTGACAGCGGGCTCCGACGAGCAGAAAGCCCTGTACCTGCCCAAGATGATCTCGGGTGAGTGGACCGGCACCATGAACCTGACCGAGCCGCAGGCCGGCTCCGACCTCTCGCTGGTGCGCACCCGCGCCGAGCCCCAGCCCGACGGCAGCTACAAGCTCTTCGGCACCAAGATCTTCATCACCTACGGTGAGCACGACATGGCCGACAACATCGTCCACCTCGTGCTCGCGCGCGTGGCCGGTGCGCCCGAAGGCGTCAAGGGCATCAGCCTGTTCATCGTGCCGAAGTTCATGGTCAACGCCGACGGCAGCCTGGGCCCGCGCAACGACGCCCATTGCGTCAGCATCGAACACAAGATGGGCATCAAGGCCAGCCCCACCGCCGTGTTGCAGTTCGGCGACCACGGCGGCGCCATCGGCTACCTGGTGGGCGAAGAAAACCGCGGCCTCGAATACATGTTCATCATGATGAACTCGGCCCGCTACGCCGTGGGGGTGCAGGGCATTGCCGTGGCCGAGCGCGCCTACCAGCACGCGGTGCAGTACGCCCGCGACCGCGTGCAGAGTCGCCCGGTCGATGGCTCGCTGAACAGCGCCGCGCCCATCATCCACCACCCGGATGTGAAGCGCATGCTCATGACCATGCGGGCGCTGACCGAAGGTTGCCGCGCCATGGCCAGCGTCGCCGCTGCCGCCTACGACGCCGCGCACCACCACCCCGACGCCGACACCCGTGCCCAGAACCAGGCCTTCTACGAATTCCTGGTGCCCCTGGTCAAAGGCTACAGCACCGAGATGAGCCTGGAAGTCACCTCCCTGGGTGTGCAGGTGCACGGCGGCATGGGCTTCATCGAAGAAACCGGCGCGGCCCAGTACTACCGCGACGCCAAGATCCTCACCATTTACGAAGGCACCACCGCCATCCAGGCCAACGACCTGGTCGGCCGCAAGACCGCCCGCGACGGCGGCCAGGTGGCCAAGGCCCTGGCCCAGCAGATCGCGTCCACCGTGGCCGAATTGCAAGCCAGCGGCAGCGAACACGCCCGGGCCCTGGGCCAGCGCTTGGCGGCTGCGCGCCAGGCTTTCCTTGACGCGGTCGACTTCATCGCTCGCACCGGTAAGGCGCAGCCCAACGCCGCGTACGCCGGCAGCGTGAACTACCTGATGCTCGCCGGCAACCTGGTGGCTGGCTGGCAACTCGCGCGCGCCCTGCTGGTGGCCGAGCGCGAGCTGGCCGCCGGCAACGACGTGGCCTTCATGCAGGCCAAGGTCACGACCGCGCGCTTCTACGGCGACCACATCCTGACGCGAACGTCCGCGTTGCGCGAGGCCATCGTCGAGGGCGAGTTCGGCGTCAACGCCATGGCGCTGGAGGCGTTCTGACGACGGGCTGATGCCGCCGGGGCCGGGCACGGAGCCCACGCCCTTCCCCGGACCACACGCCCTGTCGCTTCACAGACAGGGCGTTTTCATTGGGGCACCCACAATTCCAACACACCCATCAGGAGACACCATGTCCAAACTGCCCGGCGCGCTGCAGCGCGTGCCCTTTCCGGTGATCGGCTCGCCGCTGTTCATCATCAGCAACCCGAAACTGGTGATCGCCCAGTGCAAGGCCGGCGTGGTCGGCTCCATGCCCGCCCTCAACGCCCGCCCGGCGGCCCAGCTCGACGAATGGCTGGCCGAAATCACAGAAGCGCTGGCCGCGCACGACCGGGCCCACCCGGACAGCCCGGCTGCGCCGTTCGCCATCAACCAGATCGTGCACAAGAGCAATGACCGGCTGGAGCACGACATGGCGCTGTGCGCCAAGTACAAGGTGCCCATCGTCATCACCAGCCTGGGCGCGCGCGAAGACGTGAACCAGGCGGTGCACAGCTGGGGCGGCGTGGTGTTGCACGACATCATCAACAACTTCTTTGCCTGCAAGGCGATCGAGAAGGGGGCCGATGGCCTGATCGCGGTGGCGGCCGGTGCCGGCGGCCACGCCGGGGTGAAAAGCCCCTTCGCGCTGGTGCAGGAAATCCGCCAGTGGTTCGACGGCCCGCTGGCCCTGTCCGGCGCCATGGCCACCGGGGATGCGGTGCTGGCGGCCCAGGCCATGGGGGCGGACTTCGCCTACATCGGCTCGGCCTTCATCGCCACCGAGGAGGCCCGCGCCTCCGACGCGTACAAGCAGTGCGTGGTGGACAGCAACTCCGACGACATCGTCTACAGCAACCTGTTCACCGGCGTGCATGGCAACTACCTGAAACCGTCGATCCAGGCGGCAGGCCTGGACCCGGACCATCTGCCCGAGAGCGACCCGAGCAAGATGAACTTCGGCGGTGATGCGAAGAAGGCGTGGAAGGACATTTGGGGCTGCGGCCAGGGCATCGGTGCGATCAAGGCGGTGGTGCCAGCGGCCGAACTGGTGGCGCGCCTGCAGCGCGAGTACGCCGCCGCCAAGGCCCGCTTGCTGGCCTGAGGCGGGCGGGGGCCGGCGCTCAGGCGTCGGTGCCCGTGGCTTGCGGGCCGGGCGTGGGCCCGTTGGACGGTGCGGCCAGACAGACCCGGCCGCCCGTCTGCTGCTTGGCGTGGTACATGGCCTCGTCGGCACTTTGGATCAGGCGGTCCACCGTGTCCCCATGTTCCGGGAAGCGCGCCACGCCCACGCTGGCGCTGAGCCCGATCCTGTGCAGACCCACGGTGTAGGGCATTTCGATGGTGTGCACCACCCGCTCGCCCAGCGCGAGCACCTGATCGGGGTGGGGTTCGTCGGGCAGCAGCACCACGAATTCATCGCCGCCCTGGCGGCAGACCAGGTCGGTGGTCCGCAGCAGCGCGGTCAGGCGCCGGGCCACTTCAATCAGCACCGCGTCGCCCGCCTCGTGGCCGTAGGTGTCGTTGACGGGCTTGAAGCGGTCCAGGTCGATGAACAGGAGGGCCGGGTGGCGGCCGTAGCGCTGGGCCAGTGACAGTTCCACCGTGGCCCGTTCGACCAGCAGGGCGCGGTTGGCCAACTGGGTGAGGTAGTCGTGGTGGGCGAGTTGGCGGATGCGGTCTTCGGCTTGGCGCCGCTCGGTGATGTCCTGGAACAGGCCCACGTAATTCACCAACTGGCCTTGCGGGTTGTGCACCGCACAGATGGACAGGAACTCCGGGTAGATCGCGCCGTCCTTGCGGCGGTTCTGCAACTCGCCTTCCCAGCGGCCGCTGGCCTGCAAGCTGGCCAGCAGCGCGTCATGGGTCGGGGTGGGGTGGCGCTCGGTCGAGAGCATGCGCGGGGTCTGGCCCATGACTTCGTCGGCGGCATAACCGGTGATGCGGCTGAAGGCCGGGTTGACCGAGACGATGCGGCGCTGGGCGTCGGTCACGACGATGCCCATGGGACTGGCCGCCATGACCGTGCCGGCCAGGCGCAGTTCGTTCTGCTGGGCCAGCAGTTGTTCGTTGCTGCGCTGGCTCAGCCAGAGCGCCTGGGCGATGCGCCGACGGCCCCGCAGCATGGCATGGGCGATGCCCGCGGCCAGCAGGGTCAGTGCCCCCCCGTAGAGCAGGGCGTTGGGGCGGGGGGTGGCTGCGTTGAGCGCGGCCAGGCCGGCGGGCGTGGGACTGAGTTGCAACCGCCACTGGCTCCCGTACAGCGACAGGGTTTCGGTGTGGCGCAGGCCGGCGGGGGGCGAGCGAGGGCTGGCCCCGGTGTCGAGCAGCAATTGCTGGGGGTCGGGCTCGGCGCTGGCGAACCATTCGAGGTGGAGGTGGCCTTGCTCCAGGGGGCTGCCGGGGCTTTTCAGGGTGGCCACCACGTCGCCAGCGCGCAGGGGTGAGTAGGCCCACCCGAGCAACACCCGGGTCGGGGTGCGGGCAGGGGACTTGTGGTAGACCGGCATGAACATCAGCAGGCCGCTTTGGGGGGCGGTGGCGGTTTCCTGCAGCAGGGTGACCCGACCGGACAAGGTCGGCAAGCCGGAGGCGGCAGCCTGTGCCATGGCCCGGTGGCGCACCGGTTCGCCGTACATGTCGCGGCCCAGGGCGCGCTGGTTGCGCCAGTCCAAGGGTTCCAGGTAAACGACAGGGCTGCTGCCGGAGGCCAGGCTGTGGAACGGCGCTGGGCGCCATTGGGCGAAGCCGACACCCTGGATCCAGGGGTAGCTGCTGGCCAGTTGCAAGCCTTGCACGTAGGTGCGGAATTCTTCCCCGTCGACGTTGTCGCTGCTGGCGAACAGGCCTGCCACCCCGCGCAGCAAGGCCGCATTGCTGTGCATGCGCCGCTCCAGCGCGGCGATCACCTCGCGGGCCTGGGCCTGGAATCGGGCTTGGCGCAAGGCGTCCAGCGTGGTGGTTTCCTGGCGGTGGGCCAGTCCGGTGAGCCCGGCACCGAGCAGCAACAGGAGCACGGGCAGGGGGCGCAGCCAGCGGGGCAGCGTGGGTTCGGGGGTGGGCTGGGGTGCGGGCATGGTGAGGATGCAATCGCAGTGCGATCATCCTACGCGCAAAACCCGTGCGGGTGTACCGGGTTCAGGTCAGCAGATGGCGCATGCGTTGCAGGGCTTGGGCCGTGGCGTCGGGGGCGTCGCACGCCACGGTGTGGCGTTGCGGCATGCCGCGCAACCAGGTCAGTTGCCGTTTGGCGAGTTGTCGGGTGGCAAAAATGCCGGTGTCGCGCAGCTGCCGCAGCTCGGCGGCGTTAGGGGCGGTGCGGCTGTCGGCGCTGGCGTGGTCCAGGGCTTCCCAGGCCTGGCGGTAGCCGACGCAGCGCATGGCCGGCAGCTCGGGGCCCAGGTCGCCGCGCGCGCGCAGGGCTTGCACTTCAGCCACCAGCCCGTCGGCCAGCATGGCGTCGAAGCGCTGGGCGATGCGCGCGTGCAGCCAGCCGCGCTCGGTGGGCTCCAGCGACAGCAGGGCGCCGGTCTGGCCGGCGATCTGCGGCGGCTGGCCGGGCGCGGGG
>NZ_NWMV01000071.1 GCF_002837145.1 Macromonas nakdongensis
GCCGCTGTCGGCCCAGGCCTGGGCGGTCTGGGGCTGGCCGGTCAGCATCATGGCCAGCGCCTGGGGCACGCCCACCAGGCGCGGCAACAGTTGCGTGCCGGTGGAACCGGGGATCAGGCCCAGGTTGATCTCGGGCAGGCCGACCCTGGCGCTGGCCAGTGCCACACGGCCGTGGCAGGTCATGGCCAGTTCCAGCCCGCCGCCCAGCGCCACGCCGGTCAGGGCCGCCACCACCGGCTTGCGGCAGGCCGCCACCCGCGCCAGCACGGTCAGCAGAATCGGCTCGGCCAGTTGTGCCGGTGTGCCCAACTCGGCCACGTCGGCACCGGCAGAGAACGCTTTGTCGCTGCCGGCCAGCACCACGCCGCGCACGGCCGGGTCGGCTTCGGCCGCGTCCAGCGCCTGCACGATGAAGCGGCGCAGCGCGTGGCCCAGGCTGTTGACGGGGGGCTGGTTCAGGGCGACGACGGCGACGCCGCCGTGCAGGGCATACAGGGTCATGGGTGGGGCCAGGGCAAACAGGGGGCCGCGCGCGGGCGGCGGGGTGAGCGGGATTGTTCAACAGCGCTGATTCCTTGACAATCCCAAACACCATGAACATTCTGTCAAACCAGGCTGAACAATGATGGACGCCACCGCCCTGCTGCTGCTGGTGGACATCGTGGACAGCGGGGGCCTGAGCCAGGCCGCCCGCAAGCGCCGCATGAGCCGCGCCAACGTGAGCTACCACCTGAGCCAGCTGGAAAAAGCCGTGGGGCTGCAGCTGGTGCGCCGCACCACGCGGCGCATCGAAGCGACCGAGGCCGGGCGCAAGCTGTGCCAGCACGGCCGCGCCATCCGCGACGAGCTGCTGGCGGCGCAGGAGTCGGTGGCCAGCCTGGCCGAAGGGCTGCACGGCCACGTGCGGCTGGCCGTGCCCACCGGCTTCGGGCAGCTGGTGATGTCGGGCTGGCTGATCGCGTTCAAGCGCCTGCATCCCAGCATCACGCTGGAGCTGGTGTTCGACAACCGGGTGGACGACCTGCTGCGCGACGAGGTGGACGTGGCGGTGCGGGTGATGAGCGAGCCGCCGCCCGGCCTGGTGGCGCGCGAACTGGCGCCGATGCGCCACATCGCCTGCGCCTCGGCCGGTTTCGCGGCGCGGCACCCGCTGCCGCAGCGGCTGGAGGACTTGCAGCACCTGCCCATCGTCACCTCCACCGTGGTGGGGCGCGAGCTGCGTCTGGCCGCCTACCGCGGCGAGGAACGGCGCGAACTGGCGCTGCAGCCCACGCTGGCGTCGGAAAACTTCCAGTTCCTGCACGAGGCCATCCTGGCCGACCTGGGCGTGGGCCTGGTGCCCGACTACCTGGTGCGCGCCGACGTGGCGGCCGGCCGCGTCGTCACCGCGCTGGACGACTGGCGCCTGAGCCTGTTCGGCACCCGGCTGTTCCTGCTGCGCATGCCCGACCGCTACCAGACGCTGGCGGTGCGGACCCTGATCGACTTCGTGCTGGACAAGGCGCGGGACTGGGCCGCGCCCCACGCCTGACCCGGCCCCGAGCGGTGGCTCAGCCGCGCCGGCGCCAGGCCTTGGGGTTGCCCGCGCGGTGCATGGCGCGGCGGTAGGCGTGCAGCGTGGCCTCGGCCCGGCCCAGCAGGGTGTCGGGCGGGTAGGCCAGCGTGCCGTCGGCCGGCCCCGCCTCGCCCACCGGCACGCCGGTCAGCAGCGCCAGGCCCTCCAGCGCATGGCGCGCGGTGTGGATGTGAAAACGCCCCTGCGCCACCGCCTCGCAGACCTCGTCGCTCAGCATCAGGTGGCGGCGGTTGCGGTGCGGGATCAGCACGCCCTGGGTGCCGGTCAGGCCCTCGGTCTGGCAGACGCGGAAAAAGCCCTCGATCTTCTCGTTCACCCCGCCGATGGGCAGCACCTCGCCAAACGCGTTGAGCGCGCCGGTGACGGCGATGCCCTGCTTCAGCGGCACGCCCGACAGCGAGGACAGCAGCGCGAACAGCTCGGCGCAGGAGGCCGAATCGCCCTCGATGCCGCTGTACTCCTGTTCGAACACGATGGAGGCCGACAAGGCCAGGGGCGCGAGGTGGCCGAACAGGGCCGACAGATAGCTGTGCAGGATCAGCACCGCCTTGTCGTGGATGGGGCCGGAGAGCGCCACCTCGCGCTCGATGTTGAGCAGTCCTTCGGAGCCAGCCACGGTGCGCGCGGCCACGCGCATCGGCAGGCCGAAGCGGTAGTCGCCCAGGTCGATCACGCTCAGGCCGTTGAGCTGGCCGACCCGCGCGCCACCGAGCGCGATGAGGCGGTCGCCCTCGGCGATGGCCTCGCGCAGGCGCTGGTCGGGGTAATCGTGGCGGTGGTTGCGCGCAGCCAGGGCGGCGTCCACGTCGGCGCGCTCCACCCGGCGCGCGCCCCGCGCCTGGGCGGTGGCGGCGCTTTCCACCACCAGCGCCTCGGTGCGGGCGAAGGCGGCGCTCTGGCGGGTCTGGTCCTCGGCCTCGCGGTGGGTGTCTTCGATCAAGCGCGCCACCGCCGCCGCGCTGAAGTGCGGCAGCCCCAGGCGCCGGCAGGTGTGCGCCACGAACACACCGGTGGCGTAGCGGGTGTCGTCGCTGGCGTGGAAGGCGTCGGCAAAGTCCACCTTGACGCGGAAGTGGCGGGCAAATTCCGGGTCACCCTCCTGCAGGGCGTAGTAGTGCTCGTTGGCGCCGATCAGCACCAACTTGACCTCCACGTCCACCGCCTCGGGTTCGAGCGAGGTGGTGGCCAGGGCGCTGAACATGGTGCCGGGCTCCTCGATCTGCAGCCGGCCGCTGCGCAGGAAGCGGCGCAGCTTTTCCCAGACCAGCTCGTCGGTGAACAGGTCGCGCAGGTGCAGCATCAGGTAGCCGCCGTGGGCCTTGAGCAGGCTGCCGGCGCGGATGCGCGAAAAGTCGGTCACCAGCACGTCGTTGTCGGACTGGTATTCGATGCTGCCAAACAGCGGCCGGTACAGCGGGTTGTTTTCGACGATGACCGGGGCGCCCTGGGCGTCGGCGTTGTCCACCACCAGGTTGACGCGGTAGCGCGCGAGCTGCTGCGCCAGGGCCTCGCGCCGGTCCTCGTCGTCCTCGGGCGCGGCGGGCTCGAACAGCTCCAGGTGCTCCAGCAGGTCGTGCGTCACCTCGTCCAGCCAGGTGCCGAGTTTGCGGGTGTCCTTGAACTGCTTTTTCAGCTCCTGGCGCACGGCGCCAAAGGCCCGGTCCAGCAGCGGCTTGATGGCCTGGATGCGCAGCGCCACCACGCCTTCGCGCAAAGCGCGCTCCAGCGGCGCGGTCACCTCCAGAAAGTGCAGGATCTGCGCGCGCAATTCGCGCTCGCCCTGGTCGAAGGCGTCGCGCTCGGGCTTGGGCAGGGCGCTCATCTCGGCCGCGCTCAGACCCTCGCCCTGGGCGTTGACCAGGGTGAACACCAGCTGGCCGCTGTCGCGCCGCAGCGAGAAATGGCGCTCGTCGGCGAAAGTGGAGAGGGCGGCGTAGGCCTCGGTCTCCTGGTCGCTGTAGCGTTTTTCCAGGGCGTCCAGCTCGGCCTTGAAGTCGGGCTCGGCGAAGCGTTTGGGGATGTCGACCTGCAGCGCCCGCACCAGCTCGGCCATGTGCTGGCGCAGCTGGCGCCCCTGGCCGGCCGGCAGGCGCAGGGCGCGCGGGCGCTCGGGCGTCTGGAAGTTGTGCAGATAGCACAGGTCGGGCGGCACCGGGCGGGCGGCGGCGGCGGCGTCCATGGCCTGCTGCAGCAGGGTGGAACGGCCGGTGCCCACGTCGCCCAGCACGAACAGGTGGTAGTGCGGCTGGTCCAGCCCCAGGCCGAAGCGGGCGGCGGTGTGGGCGCGCTCCTGGCCGATCCAGGGCAGAGGCTCGTGCGCCAGCTCGGCGGTGTCGGCAAAGCCCAGGCCGTCGGGGTCCACGCGGTGGCGCAGGGCGGCGGCTTCCAGGCGCGGGGCGGGGCCGGCGGCTTCGGCCGGCACGGGGGGCAAAGCGGAATCGGTCATGGCACCTTCCAGGCGAACTGCGCGGGGGTGAAGGACAGTCTAGTGCAGGACAGCGCCGTCCACCCGTTCAAGGTTTGAGGATGCCCAGCAGGTTGGAGAACGCGTCCGTCCACGGCCGGAAGCCCGCGGGCGCCGACAGCCGCACCCCCTCAGCCAGCCCGGGGGGCAGGGCCTGCGCCTGCTCGGGCGTCACCAGCAGCACCCAGAGAGAGCGGCGGCAGTACAGGTCGCCCGGCGGCGGCTCCAGCGCGTAGGCCACGGCGACCCGGCCCAGGGCCTGCGCGGCGGCGGCCATCACGGGCTGGAGGTCGAGGTAGCGGTTGGTGATGTGCACGGCCAGCCAGCCGCCGGGGGCCAGGTGCCGCAGGTAGGTGCGCAAGGCCTCGAGCGTGAGCAGGTGGGTGGGAATGGAGTCGCCCGAGAAAGCGTCCATGGCCAACAGGTCGAAGCCCTGCGGGGGCTCGGCCTCCAGCACCAAGCGGCCGTCGCCCAGCGCGGTTTCGGTGCGCGCACCGCTGTCGCCCAGGTAGCTGAAGTGGCTGCGCGCCAGCGTCAGCACCTGGTCGTTGATTTCGTACAGGCGCATCACGTCGCCCGGGCGCCCGTAGGTGGCCAGCGTGCCGGTGCCCAGGCCCACCACCCCCAGGCGCCAGGGGCGCTCGGGGGGCAGGCTGCGGATGGCCCGGCCGATGCCCGACCGCTCGCAGTAGTAGGCCGTGGGCTGGCGGCGGTGCGGCTCGGCCAGGTACTGCTCGCCGTGGTTGATGCGACCGTGCACCAGGCTGCGCACGGGGCCCAGCGTGTCGTCCACCGACGCCTCCACACGCAACTGGCTGTAGAAGTTGCGCATCACCGCCTCGTAGCCCTGCACATAACCCAGCGAGATGTCGAACAGGCGCCAGCCGTACAGCAGCAGGGCGGCGAGCAGGAGCCCGCGCCAGCGGCCCCGCAGGGCGGGCCACAGCACCACGACCACCAGGGCGGCGCAGGCCCACAGCCCCAGGGGCAGTTCGTAATAGGCGTTGAACACCGCGGGTGCCACCAGGCCAACCAACGCCCCGCCCAGGGCGCCGCCGATGGACAGCATCAGGTAGAACAGGGTGAGGTGGCGCACCGGCGGCTTGCGCCGCACCAACTCGCCGTGGCAGACCATGCAGAACACGAACAGCGAGCCGCACAGCAGCGCGATCAGCCAGGGCACGGAGGTGCCCTCGTTCATCACGTGGTCCAGCGCCGCCAGGGCCAGCGGCAGCGCGCCCAGGAACAGCGGGCGCACGTAGTAGCGCGGCGCGTCGAAGCAGAGGATGAAGCTGAGCAGGTACAGGCTCAGTGGCAGCACCCAGAGGAAGGGCACCGGCGCCACGTCCTGCGTCAGGTGCCGGGTGATGGACAACAGCAGCACCGTGGCGGTGGCCGCCAGCCCCACCCACAACAGGCGCTCACCCAGGCCGGGGCGGTCGGCGCCGTCGGCCGGTGGGGGCGCGTCGGCGTCGGTCGCGGCGCGCAGGCCGCGCCAGGTCAGGGCGGCGGTGGCCAGACAGGTCAACACGAACACCGTGTACCCCGCCGACCAGGCCAGCGCCTGGGACCGCACCGCCAGCATCGGCTCGACCAGCACCGGGTAGGTCAGCAGACCCAACATGGACGCCAGGTTGGACAGGGCGTACAGGCGGTAGGGCTCGACACCCGCGGCCCGGCGCCAGCCGGAGCGCGCATACCAGGTCTGCATCAAAGGGCCGGTGGTGGACAGCAGCAGATACGGCGCCCCCACCGTGGCGGCCAGCACCCCCAGCACGGCCAGGCTGGGCGCGGCGGGCAGGTGCACGCGCCAGGCCGGGTCGGCCAGCACCGGCAGGGTCAGCAGACTGGCCAACAGCAGACCGCCGTGCAGCAGCATCTGGCGGCGCACCGACAGCCGCTCGTGCATCCAGTGCACGTAGGCGTAGCCCAGCAGCAGCTCGGCCTGGAAAAACACCAGGCACACGCTCCAGACCGACGACGCCCCACCGAACCACGGCAGGATCATCTTGGCCACGATGGGCTGGACCTGGAACAGCAGGAAGGCCGACAGGAAAACCGTCGTGGCAAAGAAGAACATGCGCAGCCTCCAGGATCGGAACGGAAGAAACGGCGACCTCGGACACATTCTCGTTCAAGCCACGCCAGCGGGGCCAGCGGGCGTCACATCCACACCACGCCCAGCGGCTACACTGCCGCCATGAACACCCCGACTCCCGCCCCCACTGCCTTGACCGACACCGATTTCGACGCGATCGACCAGATCCTCGACGACCTGCGCGAGCGCCTGGACGAGGTGCCGCAGTGGGAATTCTGCGAGGGCTTCATGGCCGCCCTGGTCTGCTGCCGCCGCGAGATCCCGGCCAGCGAGTACCTGGGCGCCCTGCTGGGCGACGACGCCGGCGGCGCCTTCGGCCCGGGCCTGTTCAACAGCCCCGAGCAGTACGAGCAGTTCCTGACGCTGTGGCAGCGCCGCTGGGACGAGGTGCGCACCGCACTGGACGCCCCGGTGGACAGCCTGGAGGACGAGCGCGCCTACGCCCCCGAGGTGCTGGACGTGCGCGGCGCCATCGCCGCCATGACGGACGAGGAACGCGCCGCCATGGCCGAGGAACTGGCCAACGAGGAGCTGCCGTCATTCGCCCAGGTCTGGGCGCTGGGCTTCATGTACGTGGTGGAAACCTGGCCCGAGGAATGGACCGCCCCGCGCGACAAGGAAGCCGCTGGCTGGCTGGAGGACGCGCTGGACCGCATCGTCGCCATGACCGAGGACGACGACGGCGAACCCAGCGTGAGCATGTTCGGCGAGGACAGCCCGCCCAGCGTCAGCCAGGAGCGCCTGAACGCCTACGGCGAAGCGATCTGGGCGGTGTACGACCTGCGCGACTTGTGGAAGAGCATCGGCCCGCGCGTGGAACAGGTGGTCAAGGGCGAGGAGCCCGGCCGCAACGACCCCTGCTCCTGCGGCAGCGGGAAAAAATACAAGAAGTGCTGCGGCGCCTGAACGGCGGCCGCATTCAGGTGGCCGCGGCCGCTCCAGCGGGTGGCTGCGCCGCGGCCCAGGCCTCCAGCTCGGTCGCGGCCATGGGCCGGGCAAACAGGTAGCCCTGGTATTCGCGGCAACCCGCGCCCAGCAGGGCCTGGCGCTGCGGTTCGGTTTCCACGCCCTCGGCGATCACCGTCAGGTCCAGGCTGCGCGCCAGCGTCACGATGGTGCGCACGATGGCGGCATCGTTCGCGTCGGTCAGCAGTTCGCGCACAAAGGACTGGTCGATCTTCAGCTTGTACAGGGGCAGGCGCTTGAGGTAGCTGAGCGAGGAATAGCCGGTGCCGAAGTCGTCGAGCGAGAAGCCGACGCCGTGGGCGCACAGCACGCTCATCTTGGCGATGACGCCGTCCACGTCGTCGAGCAGCTGGCTTTCGGTCAGCTCCAGTTCCAGCCGCCGCGGGTCGGCCCCGCTGTCGCGCAGGGCGGCGAGCACGTCGGCCACGAAGTCGGGGTGGCGGAACTGGCGCGCGCTCACGTTCACCGCCACGCGCCAGGCCGCGGTGTCGGGATGGCCGCCCCAGCGCAGCAACTGGGCGCAGGCCTCGCGCAGAATCCACTGCCCGATGGGCAGGATCAGGCCGCTGGCCTCGGCCACGCCGATGAACTGGGCCGGTGGCACGGCACCGCGTTGCGGGTGGCTCCAGCGCAGCAGGGCCTCGACGCCCAGCACCCGTCCCCGGTCGTCCACCTGCGGCTGGTAGTGCAGGCGGAACTGTCCCTGGGCCAGGGCCTCGCGCAGATCGGCCTCAAGCGCGGCGCGGACCTCCACGTGCTGCTGCATCAATGGGTTGAAGAAGCGGACCGTGTTGCCGCCCTGGGCCTTGGCTTCGTACATGGCCATGTCGGCGCGCTTGAGGATGTCCTCCACCAGCCCCCCGGCGTCGGAGAACAGCGCCACGCCCACGCTCACCGTGCAGGTGTGGGTGTGGCCACTCAGATCATAGGGTTGGGCCAGGGTGAGCAGCACCTTGTGCGCCACGTGTTCGGCGCGGCGCGCGGCCTCCAGCGGGTCGGGGTGCAGCTCGGTCAGCATCAGCACGAATTCGTCGCCTCCCAGGCGCGCCAGCGTGTCCTGCTCGCGCAGCTGTTCCTTCAGGCGCTGCGCCATCTGCCGCAGCAGCAGGTCGCCCTTGTCATGACCCAGGGTGTCGTTGAGGGTCTTGAAGTTGTCCAGGTCGATGAACAGCAGGGCCCCGTCCAGGCCGTTGCGCTCGAAGGTGGCCAGGGCCTGGTGCAGGCGGTCGAGCAGCAGGCGCCGGTTGGGCAGGTTGGTCAGCGGGTCGTAAAAGGCCAGCTGGTGGATTTCGGCCTGGATGTGGCGGTACTCGGTCAGGTCGGTGGAGATGCCGCAGAGCGCGTGGATGCGGCCCTGGGGGTCGCGCAGCGGCAATTTGACGGTGAGGAAGGTGCGCGGGCGGTCTTCACCCAGGAGTTGGATGTTTTCTTCGGCCGAAACGGTTTCGCCGCGGTCGAACACCGGACGGTCGTCGGCGGCGATGCGGGGCAGCGAGTCGCCGGTGAAGAACTCGGCGTCGGTCTTGCCCAGTATGGCCTCGGCCGGCTGGCCAAACAACTGCGCCACCTTGCGGTTGACGTACTGGTAGCGCATTTGCGGGTCTTTGATGAAGATGGCCGCCTCCACGCTGTCGAGGATGGTGTTGAGCCGGGCCTCGCTGGCCTGCAGGTGCCGGGTCTGGATGCCGACCTGGCGGCGCAGCCAGACCGCACCGGCCAGCGCCAGGCCCAGCAACAGCAGCGCCGCGCCCAGGGCCCACCAGAGCTCGCGCGCCAGGGGGGCGGTGGCCACCGGGGCCCCCCAACGCTCCAGGGCCTGGAAATACACCGACCGGGGGTCGGCCTTCCAGGCCTGCAGGTAGCGGTCGAGGGTGGCCAGCCAGTCGGGGTGGCGGCCCGGGCCGGTGGCGAAATACAGCGCGGACGGGTTGAACTGCACCGCGGTGGCGAGCAGCCCGGCGGCGTTGGCGTGGCGGCTGCCGTAGAGGTGGTTCACGGCCACCGCGTCGGCCTGGGCGCTGGCCACCGCCCGCAGCCCCTCGTCGAAAGAAGCCACCGGCACCCACTGCACCGCCACGCCGAAGCCGTCGAGCAATTGGCGCAGGGCGCGCTCCTGCACCGAACCGGACAACACCGCGATGCGCAGCCCACGCAGGCTCTGGATGTCGTCCACCGCACCGGCCTGGCGCCGCACGTAGACCTGCGACCAGCTGTGCAGCACGGGCGTCTGGTGGAAGTCGAAGCGCGCCGCGCGCTCCGGGCTGTAAGCCACGTCGGGCATCAGGTCGATCCGGCCTTCGGCCAGGCCGTCCAGACAGGCCTGCCACTCGCACGGCACCGGTTGCAACCGCCAGCCCTCGCGTTCGGCCACCGCGGCCAGCAGCTCAGGAAAGATGCCCGCGGGCTGGCCCGCGTCGTCGAGGAAGACCTTGGGCTCGTTGGCGTAGACGCCGTAACGCACCACGGCCGTGGGCTGGGCCGCGGCCGCACCGGCCAGCGCGACCCCGCCCCAGACCAAGGCGTGACGGCAGCACCGCCCCAGCCAGCGGCGGGGCGACCGGGCAGACCATGTGGGACCAGAAGCCATGCGCCCATTGTGGCGCAAGTCCCTGTCGAGGTAGCATATTTTCAATATGAGGGAAGTGCAGCGAGCACGCCGGCCAGGGCGTGCTGCGCCGTGGCTGCGCGCACCGCGGCCCGGTCGCCAGGGAAGTGGCGGCATTCGGTCCAGACGCGCGCGCCCACGCACCAGCCGAACCAGACCGTGCCCACCGGCTTGTCCGGGCTGCCACCGGTGGGCCCGGCCACCCCGGTGACGGCCACGCTGCAGGCCGCGCCGCTGCGCGCCTGCGCCCCAAGGGCCATGGCTCGGGCCACCGGCTCGCCCACCGCGCCGTGGGCGGT
>NZ_NWMV01000072.1 GCF_002837145.1 Macromonas nakdongensis
GTTCCACGGCGACCGCCCCTGGGCCTGCCACCGCGAATGGGCCGCCCGCAGTGCCGGCCTGGCCCAGCACCTGCGCGCCGCCGGCCTGCAGCCGGGCGACCGGGTGCTGCTGTTCCTGCACAACCACCCGCGCTACCTCGAAATCCTCTGGGGCGCCTGGTGGGCCGGGCTGGCGGTGGTGCCGGTGAACGCCAAACTGCACCCGCGCGAGGTGGCGTGGATCGCCGCCGACGCGCAGGCCCGCTGGGCGTTTGTGCACGGCGACTTGCTGACCGAGCCCCTGACCGGGCTGGACCGGCTGGTGGACCTGGACGCGGCCGCCGCCGCGGCTTGGTTCGCCCCGGTGCCCGACCCCGCGGCCGTGCCCGTGACCGAACGCGCCCCCGACGACCTGGCCTGGCTGTTCTATACCAGCGGCACCACCGGCCGCCCCAAGGGGGTGATGCTGACCCAGCGCAACCTGATGACGATGGGGCTGGGCTACTTCGTCGACGTGGACCCGGTGGCCGCCGCCGACACCATCGTCTACGGTGCGCCCATGTCGCACGGCGCCGGTCTGTACGCCATCCCGCACCTGATGGCCGGCGCGCGCCACGCGGTGCCCGCTTCCGGGGGCGTGGACCCGGTCGAGCTGTTCGACCTGGGCGAACGACTGGGACCGCTGAGCACCTTCGCTGCGCCCACCATCGTCAAGCGCCTGGTGGACCACGCCGAACAACACGGCCTCACGGCCGAGGCCTGTGGCCGCGCCTTCAAGACCATCGTTTACGGCGGCGCACCCATGTACCGGGCCGACATCGAGCGCGCCCTGCGCGTGATGGGGCCGCGCTTCGTGCAAATCTACGGCCAGGGCGAGACGCCCATGGTGGGCACCGCCCTGGCGCGTCGGCACCTGTCGGACAGCGCCCACCCGCGCCACGGCGAGCGGCTGGCGTCGGTGGGGGTGGCGCAGACGCCGGTGCGGGTTCGGGTGGCCGACACGGCAGGCCGGCCCTTGCCGGTGGGCGAGGCCGGCGAGGTGCTGGTGCGTGGCGACAGCGTGATGGCGGGCTACTGGCGCAACCCGGCCGCCACGGCCCAGGCGGTGCGCGACGGCTGGCTCTTCACCGGCGACGTCGGCAGCCTGGACGCCGACGGCTTCCTGACCCTGAAGGACCGCAGCAAGGACCTGATCATCAGCGGCGGCTCCAACATCTACCCGCGCGAAGTCGAAGAGGTGCTGTTGACCGCCCCCGGCGTGGCCGAGGTCTCGGTGGTGGGCGCGCCCGACCCCGAGTGGGGCGAGGTGGTGGTGGCCTTCGTGGTGGCCGCCCCCGGTGCCCAGCCCAGCGCCGAGGCGCTGGACCGGCATTGCCTGGCGCAGCTGGCCCGCTTCAAGCGGCCCAAGCGCTACGAATGGCTGCCGGCCCTGCCCAAAAACAACTACGGCAAGGTGCTCAAGACCGAATTGCGCGCGCGCCTGGCGGCGGTCGGCCTCTGAGGCGCCGCCGCTTCAGGCGTTCGGCTGCAGGAACACCCGCGCCTTGCGCGGCGACACCACCAGGCGCTCGCCTTCCTGCAGGCCCAGTTCCCGGAAACGATCGGCCGGGATCTGCGCCTCGATCAGCGGGTCGTGGCCGTCGGGCTGCTGCGGGTCCAGTGGCCACAGCTCCAGCCGGGCGATGGGGCCGACGACGATGGCGCGCTGCAGTTCGGCCACAATGCCCACCGCCTGCGGCGTGTAGCGTTCCACGGCCAGGTCGTGCGGGCGCACGTAGGCAAAGGCCTGGGCGTTCTGCGCCGTGGCGTGTTCCGGCGTGTCGATGGCCACGCCCTCCAGGTGCAGCTGGCCCTCGTGCGCGCGGCCGTGGAACAGGTTCACATCGCCCAGGAAGCCGTATACGAAAGGGCTGGCCGGGTGGTCCCACACGTCCTGCGGGGTGCCCACCTGTTCGACCACGCCCTGGTTCATCAGCACCACGCGGTCGGCCACTTCCAGGGCCTCTTCCTGGTCGTGCGTCACGAAGATGGAGGTGACGTGCAGCTCGTCGTGCAGGCGGCGCAGCCAGCGGCGCAGCTCCTTGCGCACCTTGGCGTCGAGCGCGCCGAAGGGCTCGTCCAGCAGCAGCACCTTGGGCTCCACCGCCAGTGCGCGCGCCAGAGCAATGCGCTGGCGCTGCCCGCCCGAGAGTTGCGCCGGGTAGCGGTCGGCCAGCCAGTCGAGCTGCACCAGCTGGAGCAGGTCGGTCACTTTCTGTTTGATCTGGGCCTCGCTCGGGCGTTCGCCGCGCGGCTTGACGCGCAGGCCGAAGGCCACGTTCTCGAACACCGTCATGTGGCGGAACAGGGCGTAGTGCTGGAACACGAAGCCCACGTTGCGTTCGCGCACGTGCACGTCGGTGGTGTCGGTGCCGCTGAAGTGGATGCTGCCGCTGTCGGGCGTTTCCAGCCCCGCGATGATGCGCAGCAGCGTGGTCTTGCCGCAGCCCGAGGGGCCGAGCAGGGCCAGCAGTTCGCCCGAGGCGATGTCGAGGTTGACGTCCTTCAGCGCGTGGAAGCTGCCGAAGTGTTTGTGGACGTTGCGGATTTCGATGCTCATGGCGTTCTTTCAGTGCTGCACGGTCGCGGTCGGGGCGGCGGTCGAGGCGGTGTTGGGGCGTTCGGGGGGCAGGTCGGCCACGGCCTTCATCTCGCGCTCGTGGCGCCATTCCACCGCGCTCTTGATGGCCAGCGTCACCAGCGCCAGCAGGGCCAGCAGCGAGGCCACGGCAAAGGCGGCCACCGACTGGTATTCGTTGTAGAGCACTTCGACGTGCAGCGGCATGGTGTTGGTCTGGCCGCGGATGTGGCCCGAGACCACGCTGACCGCACCGAACTCGCCCATGGCGCGCGCGTTGCACAAGATGACGCCGTAGATCAGCCCCCATTTGATGTTGGGCAGGGTCACGTGCCAGAAGGTCTGCCAACCGCTGGCGCCCAGCACGATGGCGGCCTGTTCCTCTTCGTTGCCCTGGGCCTGCATCAGCGGGATGAGTTCGCGCGCGATGAAGGGGAAGGTGACGAACACGGTGGCCAGGATGATGCCGGGCACCGCGAACACGATCCTGATGTCGTGTTCGGCCAGCCAGGGCCCCAGCCAGCCCTGCGCGCCGAACACCAGCACGTAAATCAGGCCGGCCACCACGGGCGAGACCGAAAAGGGCAGGTCGATCAGCGTGGTCAGGAAGGACTTGCCGCGGAACTCGTACTTGGCGATGGCCCAGGCCGCGGCCACGCCGAACACCAGGTTCAGCGGCACCGCCACGGCCGCGGTCAGCAGCGTCAGGCGGATGGCCGACCAGGCGTCGGGTTCTTTCAGGGCTTCCCAGTAAGCGTCCAGGCCTTTGCGCAGGGCTTCGGTGAACACCGCCGCCAGCGGCAGTACCAGGAACAGGAACATGAAGGCCAGGGCCAGGCCGGTGAGGGCCCGGCGCACCCAGGCGCTTTCGGTGGTGCCGCGCTGGGCGGTGCGCACGGTGGAGGAGGCCATGGTCAGGTTCCCGAACGTTGGCGTTGCCAGCCCTGCAGGCCGTTGATGACCAGCAGCAGCACGAAAGAGATCACGAGCATCACGGTGGCCACGGCGGTGGCGCCGGCGTAGTCGTACTGCTCCAGCTTGCTGATGATGATGAGCGGTGTGATTTCAGACACCATGGGCATGTTGCCGGCGATGAAGATGACCGAGCCGTACTCGCCCACGGCACGGGCGAAGGCCATGGCAAAGCCGGTCAGCAGCGCGGGTGCGATGCTGGGGAAGATGACCCGGCTGAAGGTCTGCCAGCGGGTGGCGCCCAGACAGGTGGCCGCTTCTTCCAGTTCCTTCTCTGCGTCTTCCAGCACCGGCTGCACCGTGCGCACCACAAAGGGCAGGCCGATGAAGATGAGCGCGATCACCACACCGTTGGGGTTGAAGGCGAGCTGGATGCCGTGCGGTTCCAGGTACTGGCCGACCCAGCCGTTGCCGGCCAGCAACGCGGTCAGCGAAATGCCGGCCACCGCGGTGGGCAGGGCAAAGGGCAGGTCCACCAGTGCGTCCACGATCTTTTTGCCCGGGAAGGGGTAACGCACCAGCACCCAGGCCACCAGCAGACCAGCCACCACGTTGACCAGCGCCGCCAGGAAGGAGGCGCCGAAGGTCAGCCGGTACGAGGCCAGCACCCGCGGCGAGGTGACGGCTTCCCAGAACTGCGGCCAGGTGAGGGTGAAGGTCTTGAACACCAGCGCCGACAGCGGGATGAGCACGATCAGGCTCAGGTACAGGACCGAAAAGCCCAGGGTGATGTTGAAACCGGGCAGTACCCGCGCCGACGTGCGGCGCAGGCCTCCCCCGGCCGCCGGCGCCGGGCCGGACAGCGAAGCAGCAGAGCCGGCCATTTACTTGCCTTGGGTGTAGAGTTTGTCGAATTGGCCGCCGTCGTTGAAGTGCACCTTCTGGGCCTCGGCCAGCGAGCCGAAATACTCGTTCACAGTGAACAGTTTGATCGGCTTGAAGGCGTGGGCGTATTTCTTGAGCACCGCCGCAGAACGGGGGCGGATGTTGTGCCTGGCGGCGATTTCCTGGCCCTCCTCGCTGTAGAGGAAGTCGATGTAGGCCTTGGCCTCGGCGGCGCTGCCTTTCTTGGCTACGGTGCGTTCGACGATAGCCACCGGGTTCTCCGCCACGATGGAGGCGCTGGGGTGGATGGCATCGACCTTGCCGGCGCCGAATTCCTTGTCCACCGACACCACCTCGGACTCGAAGGTCACCAGCACGTCGCCGATGTTGCGCTGCAGGAAGACCCCGGTGGCGTCGCGGCCGCCGCGGGCCAGCACCGGCACGTTTTTGTAGAGCTTGCCCACGAACTCGGCGGCCTGGGCGTCGGTGCCGCCTTTGGCGCGAACCTGGCCCCAGGCGGCGAGGTAGGCCATGCGGCCGTTGCCGCCGGTTTTGGGGTTGACCACCACCACCTGCACGCCGGGCTTGACCAGGTCGTCCCAGTCCTTGATGCCCTTGGGATTGCCCTGGCGCACCAGGAAGAGCATGGTGGATGTGGTGGGCGCGGCGTTGTGCGGGAAGCGCTTGGCCCAGTCCTTGGCGACCACGCCCTTGTCGGCCAGGAAGTCCACGTCGGTGGTGGTGTTCATGGTCACCACGTCGGCCTCCAGGCCGTCGGCCACGGCGCGCGCCTGGGCGCTGGAGCCAGCGTGCGACTGGTCGACCTTGATGTCCTTGCCGGTGGTTTTCTTGTGGTGCGCGGCGAAGGCGGGGTTGATGTCTTTGTAGAACTCGCGCGAGACGTCGTAGGAGACGTTGAGCAGCGTGGTCTGGGCACTGGCCCAGGTGCTGGCGGTGAGGGCGATGAGCGCAAGGCTGCGGCGCAGGGGGTGTTTCATGGCAGGGTCACTCGGAAGCGGGAATGGCCCGATTCTGGGTGCCTTGCCTCAGACTTCAAACCAATTTGTTTTTGTTTCTTTATTTGGAAATGTAATTAAGGGGCGTCAGGCCGCCTGGGCCAGCGCTTCGGCGGCCGCCGTGGGGGCCTGCTGGGGGTCGGTCAGGGCGTGGAGCAGGGCCCAACCCAGAGGCCAGTGGCCGTGGCCCGAATCGACGTTGATGTGGCCGGCGTCGGCCAGCCGCACGAACTCGCTGCCCCAGGCGCGGGCGTAGGCGCCCGCCAGACGCACCGGGCAAAACGGGTCGTTGCTGCTGGCCACCACGATGCTGCGGTAGGGCAGGGCTTGGTAGGGCACGGGAGCGAAATCGGCCAGCACCCCGCGGCGCTCCGGGTCGGCCGGGGCCACCAGCAGGGCGCCCTGCACCCGGCGCAGGGCCGAGTCGGGCAGGTGCACCACGGCCATGCAGCCAAGGCTGTGGGCCACCAGCACCACCGGGCCGGGCGTGGCTTCGATGGTGTCGGCCAGCCGGGCGACCCAGGCGCTGCGCAAGGGGGAGACCCAGTTGTCCTGCACCACGCGGCGGGCCCGCGGCAGGGCGTCGGTCCACAGCGTTTGCCAGTGGCCGGGCCCGGAGTCGCGCCAGCCGGGGACGATGATCACGGTCGGAGGATTCACGGGCGATTCCTGTCAGATGGGGAAAGGGCGGTGCCGCGTTGGCGTGTGCGCATGGTCGTGCAGGGGGCAAGGGGTGTGGGTCGATTGTGGGCAACGTCCCGCTCCGCCGGAAGCGATCTTTTCGCAGATGCTCATGCGGTTTGGGCGCAAGCCGGGGTGGCAGATTCCCCAGCTGCGGTCACGCCGGGCACACCCCCTGTGCCGCGCTCACGGGGTGCGTGGCCGGTGCGGCAAAGTGCCGGTTGGGCACCCGGGGCAGGCCCAGGTGCTCGCGCAAGGTGCGGCCACTGTAGGCGCTGCGCGTGAGCCCGCGCCGCTGCAACTCGGGCACCACCAGGTCGCAAAAGTCGTTCAAGCCGTTGGGGGCGCTGCTGAACATGATGTTGAAGCCGTCGCAGGCGCCGCTGCGGAACCAGTGCTCGAAATCGTCGGCGATGTCCTGAGGCGTGCCCACCAACATGCGGTGGCCACCGGCGCTCCAGCGGGTGGTCAGTTCGCGCACGGTGGGGCGTTCGCGGCGTATCCAGTCCACCAGCAGTTTCTGGCGGCTTTTGTGCGAGTTGGTCTCGGGGATGTGTTCGGGCAGGGGCACCCGGTCGTCGGGCGACAAGCCGCTCAGGTCCACGCCCAGGCTGGCGTACTGCGACAGGGCGCGCAGTTGCACGTCCTGGTCGCGGTGGCGCAGCAGGTCGTCGTACTGGGCCTGGGCCTCTGCGCGGGTGCGACCGACGACCGGCATCACGCCGGGCAGGATCTGGATCGCCTCGGGCGGGCGGCGCCACTGGGCGGCGCGGGTCTTGACGTCGGTGTAAAAGGCGCGGGCTTCGTCCACGTCCTGCGCGGCGGTGTAGAGCAGTTCGCCGATGCGCGCGGCCAGGTCTTTGCCCGCTTCGGAGGCGCCGGCCTGGGCCAGCACCGGCCAGCCCTGCACCGGCCGGGCAGCGTTGAGTGGGCCCTGGACCTGGAAATGCGGCCCGCGGTGGTGCAAGACGTGCAACTTGGCCGGGTCGGCCCAGCGGCCACTGGTTTTGTCGGCCAGGAAGGCGTCGTCGGCCCAGCTGTCCCACAGGCCGGTGACCACGTCCACGAACTCGTGGGCGCGCTCGTAGCGCTGGGCGTGGTCGCGGTGCCCGGGCAGGTTGAAGTTTTCGCCGCCGGCGGTGGAGGTGACCACGTTCCAGCCCACCCGGCCCTGGCTGAGCTGGTCGAGCGAGGCGAAGTGGCGCGCCACGTTGTAGGGCTCGCTGTAGCTGGTGCTGACGGTGGCGACCAGGCCGATGCGCTGGGTCACCAGGGCCAGGCCGGCCACCAGCACCAGCGGGTCCCAGCGCGGGGCCAGGGGGCTGCTGGCCACGGCGACCGGGTCGGTGGGGGCGAAGACGTTGTCGTAGAAGAACAGGGCGTCGAAACAGGCCGCCTCCAGGCGCTGGGCGTAGCCCTGGTAGCGCGCGAAGTGCAGGTGGGCGTCGGTGTGGGCGTCGGGGTGGCGCCAGCTGTCGCCCTGCACGCCGGAGCCGGTGAAATACGCGCCCAGGCGCAGCAGTCGTGGGGTCATGTGCCGAGGGTGTTCAGGGGAGGGGGCCATGCTGGCGGCTGGCAGGTTTCACAGGCCCAGGGCCTGTCGGCCGGCGGCGGTGTGCACGCTGTCGACCTGGGGGGTGTGGATGCGGCCGCACTGCACGTCGCGCCAGTGGCGCTCCAGCGGGTGGTGGCGCGACAGGCCGTGGTTGCTGCTGAGGGACAGGGCCAGCTCCACCGCCTGCACCGCGTTCTCGGTGGTGGTGGTTTTGACCAGGCTGCTGTCGATCAGCGGCACGCGCAGGCCGTCGTCGATGTCGCGCGCCAGGCTGGCGATGAGGCGGCGGTTGCTGTGCAGTTTTTCTTCGATCGCGCCCACCCGTTCCTGGGCCCTGGGCAAGGTGGCCAGGGCGGCGCCCAGGCTGGCGGGTCGGCGTTCTTGCAGGAAACCCACCACCCAGTCGCGCGCGGCGCGGGCCACGCCGGTGTACAGGGCGCCCATCAGCACGCTCATGTCGGCCTGCAGTTCGGGGTCGCCCCCGGCCCAGGCGCTCGGGTCGCGCAGGTCCACCGCGGCGTCGTCGGGCAGGGCCACGTCTTCGAACAGCACGTCGTGGCTGCCGCTGGCGCGCAGCCCCAGGTGGTCCCAGGTGTCCACGATGCGGATGCCGGCTTGGTCGGCGCGGACCAGGAAGTTGCCCACGCGCGGCGGGGTTTCGTCGGTGCGGGCCCAAACCGAATACCAGCGCAGGATGGGGGCACCGGTGGAGTAGACCTTGTGGCCCGACAGGCGCCAGCCGTCGGCGGTGCGGCGTGCGGTGGTGGCGGGCAGGCCGCCGCGCGCGGGCGAGCCCAGCTCCGGCTCCACCCGCAGCGCGTTGACGAGGGAGACGCCGTCCACCGCCTCCCGCACCAGTTGGCGGGCGATGGCCTCGGGCCAGACGCGGTGGCCGCGCAGCATGCTGCGGTGCTGGATGTACTGCATGGTCAGCACCAGCGCGGTGGCCGGGTCGCCCTGCCCCACCGCGCCGACCACGCCGCCCAGGGTGGCGATGCTCGCCTGCTGGCCCCCATAGGCGCGCGGCGCGGCCAGGGCCAGGAAGCCGGCGTCGGCCAGGTCGGCGAAGTTGCGAAATGGGAAGCTGCCGTCGGCGTCGTGCACCGGGGCGCGGGCGGCGAAATCCAGCGCCAGCGTGGCGGCGCGCCCGGTCCAGTCCAGCGGGGCATTCATTGCAGCACCTCGGGCTGTTGCCGGACCACGATGTCGTACAGGGCCTGGAAGGCGAACTCGGCGCCGCCGGGGCCACCGATCTGGGCGTGGGTCCGTTCGGCCACCGGGTGCGGGATGGGCTGGGGTGTGCCCGCCGCCTCGGCCAGCAACTGCGCGTGGCAAGCGTTGTCCAGGGCGATGTACCACCAGGCGGCGGCCTCCACCGAGGGGCCGGCGGTCAGGATGCCGTGGTTTTGCAGGATCACCGCCTTGTGCGGGCCCAAGGCCTGGCCGATGCGCAGGCCTTCTTCGGTGTCGAGCACCACGCCCGAGAAATCGGCGAACAGGCCGTGGTCGCCGTAGAAGATGCAGGCGTCCTGGGTCAGGGGATCGAGCCGGCGGCCCAGGGTGGACCAGGCCTTGCCGTGGGTGGAGTGGGTGTGGGCGGCGGCCACGATGTCGGGCCGGTCCTCGTGCAGGGCGGCGTGGATGGCGAAGGCGGCCCGGTTGAGCGGCCCCTGGCCCACCACGATCTCGCCAGCGCTGTTGACCAGCAACAGGTCGGAGACCTGGATTTGGGAAAAGTGCACGCCCAGCGGGTTGACCCAGAAATGGTCGGGCCACTCGGGGTCGCGGGCGGTGATGTGGCCGGCCAGGCCGTAGTCGAAGCCTTGCTGGGCGAACAGGCGGAAGGCCACCGCCAGGCGCTGCTTGCGGTGCAGGCGTTCGGCCTGCACGCTGGCGCGCGGCGGGGCGGGCTCGAACCAGTCCTGGCGCTGGGGTTGGGCGTTGGGCACGACGGTGAAGTCGTTGGACACGAAGGGGGTGCTCATGGTGTGAAACAACAATGGGGTGGACAAATTCAGGCGCGCTTGAGCAGGGGCGCACGGCCCTGGGCCGCCTCGCGCTGGGCGACTTTGTCGCGCACCAACGGGATCAGCTCGCGGCCGTACTGGATGGCGTCGACCAGCGGGTCGAAGCCGCGGATCAGGAAAGTGCCAATGCCCAGGTCGTGGTAGCGCAGCAGCGCATCGGCCACCTGTTCCGGCGTGCCCACCAGGGCGGTGGTGTTGGAGCGGCCGCCGGTTTCGCGGGCGATGGCGGTCCACAGGCGCTGGTCCACCCGGTCGCCCTGGGCCGCGTCTTGCAGCAGGCGGCGCGCGCCCTCGCTTTGCTGCGGGCCACCGCGGGCGTAGCCCTGGTCCACGCGCAGGCGGCGGGTGTCGGCCAAGATGCGCTCGGCCTTGGCCCAGGCCTCGTCCTCGGTGGCGCCCAGGATGACGCGGAAAGAGATGCTGAACCCCACCTCGCGGCCGTGGTACGCGGCGGCGGCGCGCACGCGCTGCACCAAGTCGCCGGCCTGGGCCAGCGATTCGCCCCACAGCGCGTAGACGTCGGCGTGTTTCCCGGCCACGGCCAAGGCCGGTGGCGAGGCCCCGCCGAAGTAGATGGGCACGTAGGGCGACTGGTGCGGCTTGACTTCGGAGGCCGCGCCCTCGAAACGGTAGTGGGTGCCCTGGTGGTCGAACGGCTGGTCCTCGGTCCAGACGCGGCGCAGGATGCCCAGGTACTCGTCGGTGCGGGCGTAGCGCTCGTCGTGGCCCAGGTAGTCGCCGTCGCGGCGCTGGTCCTCGTCGGAGCCGCCGGTGATGTAGTGCACCGCCACCCGACCGCCGGTGAACTGGTCCAGCGTGGCCAGGGTGCGCGCGGCCACGGTGGGGGCGACGAAACCGGGTCGGTGCGCTAGCAGGAAATGGATGCGCTGCGTGACCGAGGCGGCGTACTGCACGGTCAGCAGGTTGTCGGGGCTGGTGCCGCTGAAGGGCACCAGGATGCGGTCGAAACCGGCGTGCTCGTGGGCTTGGGCGAAGACGCGGACGTAGTCGGGGTCGACGGCGGGGCCGCGGCGGGGAAAGGTTTCGGACACTTCGTGCGGCTGGATCATGCCGATGAACTGGACACCCATGGTGTGGAACTCCTGCTGTGTGTGGATGAACGGGTTGCGTTCACTGTAGGAGCCGGCCGCGCGCCGAACAAGGAAGGAATTCGGCTGTGGACATGCGCTTTTGGCATGTCCGGCCACGGCACCATGGCGGGCGGATGCCGCCGCGGTGGTGCAGGCGCACCCGCGCCGGCTCAGTGGGGGTAGCCGCCGCGCAGCGAGCGCACCGGATCGGCGTCCATGCGCCGGATCAGGGCTTCCAGGCCGTCGGCCGGCGTGCTGGTGGCCGGGCCCGCCGCGCCGGGCGGGCTGGTGGTGCAGACCAGATCGGACGCGCGCCAGGCGCCGTCGGCGGGGCGGCTGCGGGCGCGCAGCCAGCCTTGGCGGTCCACCAGCAGTTGGTGGCCGGGCAGGTCTGGCACCGCCACGCCCAGCACCTGGGCCAGGGCGCGCAGGGCGACGGGGTCGTCCAGGCGACATTCGGGGTCTTGACTGGGCGCGGCGCCGGCCACCACGGTGAGCAGGCGGGGGTCGTCGACGGGCACGGCTTCGCCTGGTCCCAGGAACACCAGGCGCACCCGCTGTGGGGCAATGGCACGGCTGTCGCGGGTCTGTCCACCGCGGCAGGTCCAGACCATGCGCGGCAAGGGCACGGGCCATGACCAGGCACCACTGGCCTGCAGGGTGCGGCCGGCGGCCTGGGCCTGCAGATGGTCGAGCACCGCCCAGGTGTCGTCGGCGCTGAGGCGGTCGTGGAAACCGGGCATGGTGGGCTGGCCCGCGCGGTCTTGCAGGCCGTGCCGGATGCGCCAGTACAGCTCGCCCTCCAGGCGACGCCACAGCAGCCCCCCGGTCAGGTCGGGCGGCCACATGGGCAGGCGGGCGGCCTCGATCGGTGATGGAACACAGCAAG
>NZ_NWMV01000073.1 GCF_002837145.1 Macromonas nakdongensis
GGCCACGTAGCCGTTCATGCCGGCGTCGCGGCAGCGGTCGCGGTCGGCCTGCATCGCGTTGGCCGTCATGGCGATGATGGGCAACTGGGCGAAAGCCGGCAGGGCCCGCAGGCGGACGGTGGCCGCGACGCCGTCGAGCACCGGCATCTGCATGTCCATCAAGACCGCGTCGAACGGCGGGGCGTCGGCTTGCAGCAGCCGGTCGATGGCAACCTGGCCGTTCTCGGCCACCTCCACCACCAGCCCGGCCTCGCGCAGCAGTTCGCGGCCCACCTCCTGGTTCAGTTCGTTGTCCTCGACCAGCAGCACGCGGGCGCCGGCGATCGCGGACAGGTCGGCCAAAGGCCGGGCCACGGGCACCGCGGTGTTCGGGCTTTCGGCCAGCTCGCCCAGCGCGCGCATGGCGGCATCGAACAGCATCGACGGGTTCACCGGTTTGATCAGCACGTCGGAGAAGCCGGCAGCATCGGCCCCCTTGAGGACCTCCTCGCGCCCGTAGGCGGTCACCATCACCAGCTGCGGGGCGGGCGTCAGGCCCAGGGCGCGGATGCGCTGGCCGGCGGTCAGGCCGTCCATCTCCGGCATCTGCCAGTCGGTGAAGACGATGTCGTAAGGGCGCCCGGCCTGGGCCGCCTCGCGCACCGCGGCGATGCCCTGGCGCCCGCTGTCGGCCACATCGACGACAAAGCTCATGGAGGTCAGCATGTCGCTCAACACCGCGCGGGCGTGTTCGTTGTCGTCGATCACCAGCACACGCCGGCCACGCAGGTCGGGCCGCGGCAGCAGCGGGCGCGACGACGTCTGGCCTTTGCCCAGGCGGGCGGTGAACCAGAAGGTCGAGCCCTGGCCCAACTCCGAATCGACCCCGACCTCGCCCCCCATGAGTTCGGCCAGGTTCTTGGAAATGGCCAGGCCCAGGCCGGTGCCACCGTATTTGCGCGTGGTCGATGTGTCGGCCTGGCTGAAGCTCTGGAACAGGCGCTCGCGCTGCTCCGGCGACAAGCCGATGCCGGTGTCCTGCACGCTGAAGCGCAGCACCACCGCCTCGCCCAGGTCCTGCACCTGCTCGACCCGGACCGTGATCTCCCCGCGCTCGGTGAACTTGACGGCGTTGTTGCAGTAGTTGATCAGCACCTGCCCCAGGCGCAGGGGGTCGCCGCTGAGCCGGTCCGTGACCTGCGGGGCCACGTCGAAGATCAGCTCCAGGCCCTTGGCCGCGGCCTTTTCCCCGACCAGGTTGGCAACGTTGTCGAGCACCGCGTTCAGGTCGAAATCGGTGTGCTCCACGGTCAGCTTGCCGGCCTCGATCTTGGAGAAGTCGAGGATGTCGTTGACCACCCCCAGCAGGTGCTGGCCCGACTGCTGGATCTTGCGCACGTAGTCAAGCTGGCGCGGGTTCAGCTCGGTCTTGAGCACCAGGTGCGACAGACCGATGATGGCGTTCATCGGGGTGCGGATTTCGTGGCTCATGTTGGCCAGGAAGTCGCTCTTGGTCTGCGCCGCGTCCTCGGCCAGTTCGCGCGCGCGGCGCATCTCCTCGGCCACCTGGCGCTCGGCCGAAATGTCGTCCAGGGTCCACACCACCCCGCGGTCGGGGTCGCGTGCGTCGATGGCCTGGCCGAACAGCCGCACCCAGAAAGGGCTGCCGTCGTGCCGCTGCATCGGCACCTCCAGGCGCACCGGCTCGCCCTGCAGCACCTGCGCGTACGCCGCCCCGACCTGCCGGTAGGCCTCGGGCGTGCCGTACCACTGCTGGGTGCCCTGCCCGACCAGGTCGTCGCCGGGCTGACCAAAGAGGGCGGCGAGCTGGCTGTTGCATTTGGTGATGACCCGGTCGCGCACCACCGCGATGCCGCTGCTGACCGATTCGAAAATCGCCGTCTGCTCGCGCAGCAGGACCTCGTTGGAGCGGCGCTGGGCATCGATCTCCTGGGTCTGCTGCGCCAGCTCGGTGGCCTGGCCCTGCAAGCGCTGCGCCTGTTCCTGGGTGGCCTGCAGCAGGCGCTGGGTCTGGACGTTGCGCTCCAGAATCTCCATGCCCATGGCCAGGACCGGCATCAGTTCGGTGAGCAGGTTGTGCTCGCGCTCGCCAAACTGGGCGAGCGTGGCCAGCTCGATCACCGCCATCACCTTGTCACCGCTGAGCACCGGCAGCACCAGGATCGCCGCGGGTGCTGCCTCGCCCAGGCTGCTGCCGATCTGCACGTAATCGGCCGAGGGCCGGGTGATGACGATGGGTGCCTTTTCCAGGGCACACTGGCCCACCAGCCCTTCGCCCAGGGCAAAGCGCTGCCCCAGGTGCTTGCGCTGGCGGTAGGCGTACTGGGCCAGCAGCCGCAGTTCGCGCGCCGCCGCGTCGTGCACGTAGAACACCGCGTGGCCCACCTGCAGCAGGGGCCCGACCTCGCGCAGCAGGCGCTGCGCCAGTTCGACCACGGAGGTGCTGCTCTGCAAGCACGCCGAGATCCGGGCCTGGTGGGTCTTGACCCACCGGTCGTCGGCCACTTGGTCGCGGGCGTTGCGGTAGGCGTCGAGCGAACGCGCCAGTTCGCCGACCTCGGAGCGCTGGTCCAGAAACGCCGGTGCGGGGTAATGCTCGCCGGCCTGCAGGGCCCGCACCTCCCGGTTCAACTCGTCCAGCGGGCCGAGCACCCGGCGGCGGTGGTACACCCCGACCGCCAGCACCACCAGCACCGCGTTGAGCCCCATCAACACCAGCGAGACCCACCACGCCCCTTGCGCGCGTGCGCCCGCGGCGTCCGCCTCCTGGGTCAGCCGGCGCTGCAGGCGATGGCGAAACTCGTCCACCGGGGCCTGGATGCCGGCGAGCGCAGCGGCGTACTCGGGGCCGAACACCCGAGCCACCGCCTGCGCCTGACGGCCCTGGCGGACCTCGGCCAAGACCTGTTTGTCCAGCTCGATCAAGCGGTCGGAGCTGCGCTTGGCCCGCTCGATCAAGGCCCACTCCACATCGGACAGGCCGAAGCTGCGCAGCGTGGCTTCGGCCAGGTCGCGGCTGCGCAGAATCTGCACCTCGTCCCAATAGGCAGTCTCGAAGCGCAGGTCGCCGGTGGCGGCGAAAGCGCGCACGTTGTGGGTCAACTTGTCCGAGCCGGCGACGAGCC
Source organism: Macromonas nakdongensis (assembly GCF_002837145.1). Lineage (GTDB taxonomy): Bacteria > Pseudomonadota > Gammaproteobacteria > Burkholderiales > Burkholderiaceae_C > Macromonas_B > Macromonas_B nakdongensis. The sequence goes on from NZ_NWMV01000073.1 coordinate 3,126, forward strand.
GGTCGGCCACGGCCAGCGCCTGCTGCTGGTGCAGCGTGGCGTCCAGGCGCTGCCGCTCCAGCCGGTGGTACACCGTCAGCCCCAGCACATGGAGCAGCAACAGGAGCAGCGACAGCCCGACGACCAGGCGGTTGGCTTGGCGCAAGCTCATTCGGCACGCTCCCGAAACACCATCACCGCCCCGACGATGCGCCCCCCCTTGAGGATGCCGGTGGTGCGGTAGCTCACCGGCACGGGCGTGCCGTCCTGGTGCCACAGGGCGCCGTCGTCCACCTGCCGGGTCTGGCCATCGCCCAGGGTCTGGAGCACGGGGCTGTCGGCGGCGGCCCAGGGCGCGCCGTCCAGCCGGTGGTGGTGGATCAGCGCGTGCATCTCGCGCCCCTGCACCTCGGCCTCGCCATAACCCAGCAGGCGCAGGGCCGCCGGGTTGACGAAGGTGGTCAACCCGCGGGCGTCCACCCCCCAGATGCCCTCGCCCACCGCTCCCAGGATCAGGCGGTGGTTTTCTTCGGCCATGCGCGCGTCCTCGAGCAGGTCTTCGGTGCGCTGGGCGCGCTGCAACAGGTCGAGGTTGACCGCGAACACCGGCGCCAACGCCTGCAGCAGGGCCAGCTGGTCGTCGGTGAAGGGGGCCACGGTGGCCAGCTCCAGCACCGCGAACAGGCGCCCGGCGTGCTCGATCGGGAACAGCACGATGGCCGCTGGCGCCATCTCGCCCAGGCCGGAGCCCACCAGCAGGTAGTCCGGACCGGGGTCGCGCAGCACCAGCCATCGGCGCTGCCGGCCGCACTCCTCGATCAGGTTGCCCAGGCGCGGGCGGCGCGTCAGCACCGCCTGCGCGCTGTCGCCTTGGCCACCATAGCGGGCGGCGGCCTGCAACAGGGTGCTCTGCTCGTCCCACACACAACACAGGGACTGGTGGGCCTGCAGGGGCTCGGCCAGGGCCGAGAGCAGGGCCTGCGCCAGCTCGGCCGGGCCCGCGGCCTGCTGCAGACGGGCGGTGATGTCGGCCACCGTGCGGCGCAGTTGCAACTGCGCATCGACCTGCCGTCGGCTGTCCGCGGCTTCGTCGAGCAGGGCCACGACCGCGGCACTGGCGCTGCGCAGCACCGCGTTCACGGCCCACACCGTGGCGCTGGTGATGACCAGCACGATGCCGCCCAACAATTGGGCCACACCCCAGGCCATCTGCCCCAGCGCCGCCAGCACGACAAAGCTCAGCGCCACCGACGCGGCCGCCACGGCGATGAGCCACGGCGCCCAGCGCCGCACACGCTGCAACTGGTCGGGCAGGCGGTCGGAGCTTTTCGGCACCAGAACGGGTGGGGACAGGCGGTTCATGCCGGCGTGGCGCGGGTGTGCATGGGTGGGTTCACGACAGTCGCGAGGGTCTGGCTATGGTAGCCGCACATGCTACGCTCGGCACACCCACTTTCGCACCACACGCCGCCCTTGCCACGCCATGCCCTTGTCTGAACGCGCCCGCCGCATCGAGCCCTTTTACGTCATGCAGGTGGCCCAAGAGGCGCAGGCCCTGGCCGCCACGTTCGGGCCGGAACAGCCGCGCATGCTGTACCTGAACATCGGCGAGCCCGACTTCACTGCACCGCCGCGGGTGCAGGCGGCCGCGGCCGCGGCCATCGCCCAGGGGCAGACGCAGTACACCAACGCCCTCGGCCTGCTGGCCTTGCGCGAACGGATTGCGGCCTGGTACGCCCAACGCTTCGGCGTGGACGTGCCGGCGCGGCGCATCGCCATCACCGCCGGCGCCTCGGCCGCGCTGCAACTGGCCTGCCTGGCGCTGTTCGACGCCGGCGACGAGGTGCTGATGCCCGATCCGAGCTACCCCTGCAACCGCCACATCCTGTCGGCCATCGGTGCGCGCGCGGTGCTGCTGCCCACCACGGCGGCGCAGCGCCACCAGCCCGATGCCGCCGCCGTGGCCCAGGCCTGGGGGCCGCGCACCCGCGGCGTGCTGCTGGCCTCGCCGTCCAACCCCACCGGCACCTCGATCGACCCCGACGCCCTGCGCCAGATCCACGCCCGCGTCAGCGAACGCGGCGGCGTGACGGTGGTGGACGAGATTTACCTGGGCCTGAGCCACGACGGGCGCTACGGCCAGACCGCCCTGGCCCTGAGCGACCAGGTGGTGAGCGTGAACAGCTTCTCCAAGTACTTCAACATGACCGGTTGGCGCCTGGGCTGGCTGGTCGTGCCCGACGCCATGGTCGAGGCGGTGGAGCGCCTGGCGCAGAACCTGTACATCTGCGCCAGCACGGTGGCGCAACACGCGGCGCTGGCCTGTTTCGAGCCCGACAGCATCGCCGAGTACGAGCGGCGCCGCGCCGAATTCAAAGCCAGGCAGGACCACTTTGTGCCGGCCTTGCGAGCACTGGGCTTTGACATCCCCGTGACGCCAGACGGCGCCTTCTACGCCTGGGCCGATGCCAGCCCACTGTTCGCCCGCCTGGGCGTGGACAACAGCGCCGATTTCGTGCACGAACTGATGCACCGCGCCCACGTGGTGGCCACGCCGAGCCGCGACTTCAGCGACCGCGACGACGGCACCCACGTGCGCTTTTCCACCGCCAGCAGCCTGAGCGACCTGCAGGAAGCGGTGGCCCGGATGCGGGCCTTGCTGGCCTGACCCCGTCGGCCCCGGGCACCGGTCGGCCACGGGGCACGCGTCAGAAGCTTTCCCAATCGCCCTCGGCCGACGCCGAGGTCGCCGCTGCCGGCTTGGGCTTGGGCAGAGACGCCGCCTTGCGCACCGCAGGGGCCGGGGCCGCCGCCGGCTTGGAGCGGGCCATCGCAGGGGCCGGGGCACGCCCGGCGGATGCGGGTGCGCGCTCCGGTTCGGCGCGGGCGCCGTTCTGCTTGCGCAGCTCGACCGCGTCGAGTTCGGCCAGGGTGGTGTCGGTGGCCGTCAGGCGGAACACGCGGATGGCGTTGTCCACCTGCTCGACCTGGCCGTTGAGCGAGGACGCGGCAGCCGACAGCTCTTCCACCATGGCGGCGTTCTGCTGGGTGATGGAGTCGAGCTGCGACACCGCTTCGCTGACCTGGGCCACGCCGCTGGACTGCTCGCTGGCCGAACCGCTGATTTCCTCCAGCACCGCGGTGACCCGCTGCACCGAAGCCATGGCCTCGTCCATGCGCTCGCGCGCCTCGGCCGCCCGGGTGTTGCCGGCATCGACACGGTCGCGCGACTCCTCGATCAGCTCGCGGATTTCCTTGGCCGCCGAGGTGGTGCGCTGCGCCAGCGCCCGCACCTCGGAGGCCACCACGGCAAAGCCGCGCCCCTGTTCGCCGGCACGGGCGGCTTCCACCGCCGCGTTCAGCGCCAGGATGTTGGTCTGGAAGGCCACGCCCTCGATCACCTGGATGATGTCGCCGATGCGGCGCGAGGACTCGGCGATGTCCTTCATCGTGTCGGCCACGGTCAGCACCGCCGAATGGCTGCGCTTGGCCACATCGGCCGTGTCGCGGGCCACGTTGGCGCCTTCGCGGGCCAGGTGCGCCGTTTGCTGGATGGTGCCGTTGATCTCCTCCATGGAGGCGGCGGTTTCCTCCAGGTTGCTGGCCTGGGCCTCGGTGCGGGCCGACAGGTCGTTGTTGCCCGCGGCGATCTCGCTGGAGCCGCCAAGCAGGTTGCGCACCTCGTGGCGGATGTCGCGCACCACGGTGCGCACCGAGACGTTGACCTGGGCCAGGGCCAGTTGCAGCTGGCCGATTTCGCCACTGGCGTTGACGGTGATGGGCGCGGTCAGGTCGCCGCCGGCCATGAGGTTGGCCTCGTTGATGACGCGCTTGATCGCGCCGACGCTGCGCACCGCGAAAAACGCCGACAGCGACACGGTGACCAGGGCCGCCAGGGCCGTGACCCAGCCCGGCATGCCGAGTTCGGCCGACACCAGCGGGCCACCGGCCGACAGGAGGCTCAGCCAGACGAGCTGGCCGCGCAGGCCCGGCTTGAACAGGCGGCCGATGCTGCCGAGCAGGCCCTTGCGCACCACCGCGCCCCGGTGCAGCACGTGCACCCGCTTGCCCGCAGCCGCTTCGCTGCGCATGGTGTCGTACAGTTTTTCGAAGGCGGCGATTTCCTCGCTCGACGGCTTGGTGCGCACCGAGAGGAAGCCGACGATGCGCTCGCCGTCTCGCATGGGCGTGGCGTTGGCCCGCACCCAGTAATGGTCGCCGTTCTTGCGGCGGTTCTTGACCAGCGCCGTCCAGGGCAAGCCCTCGTCCTGGATGGTGTGCCAGAGGTCACGGAAGGCCTCCTCCGGCATGTCGGGGTGGCGCACCAGGTTGTGCGGCTGCCCCATCAGCTCTTCGCGGGTGTAACCGCTGACGGAGACGAAATTGGTGTTGCAGTAGGTGATCCGACCTTTGAGGTCGGTGACCGAAATCAGCGTCTGATCCGCCGGAAAGTCGTAATTTTTCTGGGTGATGGGCAGATTGGTGCGCATGAATACCTTCCAGTGAAACGCCGGTGCAGCGGGCGTGTTTGCCTGCTTTATCGGCACGCCGAGCCATTTTTATACAGAACCCCGACGAAGTCACGGTAGATCGGGGTCAAACAGTTGTTTTTTGATGCATTCGATTTCCACCAAAGCCGCATCAATATCGAAATTGTCAATTGCCAATGACGCGGCCTCGGTGTCGGCGCCCAGCGCCCGGCCATGGTGTTGCGTCCAGTCGGCCCAGGCATCGAACACCCCCATGTCGCCCTGCCGCAGCGCGGCCTCCAGGGCCTCCAGTTCGCGCCAGGCGGCTCCCGCGGGGTCGGCCCGTGGCCGCGCCACCGGCGCCGCTGCGCCCGGCGCGGGGCTGCAGGGCTCCCGCAGCCACTCGGCCTGGGCGGCCAAAGCCGCGTCGGCCTGGGCGAACAGGGCGGACCACTCCAGCGCCCCGTCCCCCCGCCGGCACCGGCCCTCCA
>NZ_NWMV01000074.1 GCF_002837145.1 Macromonas nakdongensis
CGGGCCCGGGTAACCCTGGTAGCCCTGGGTGGCGCGGGTGGCCACCAGGTACTCGCGGCCGGCGCAGAGCATGGGGCGCGGCTGGCCGTCCGGGTTGAGGGGCACCGTGGCGCCGCGGGCGATCCAGTGCCCGTCGGCACTGGCGATGACCCGACCGTCGCCGTCCAGCAGCAGCATGTTGCTGCGGCCCACGCGGTCGCGGTGGTCGGCGGGGTTGAGCACGGGCAGGGCCTCACCCGCGGGCAGGCCGTCGCGCGCCAGCAGGGGCTCTGCGTTCCAGGTGTGGGCGGCACCGGCCCGCAGCGCCTCGCCCAGGCCGGCCAGGGTCGCTTCGTCGGCCAGATCCAGCCCGCCCGAGTTGGTGCGCACCGGCCGGTACAGGGCCTGCGGCAGGGCGATCGCCGGGTGCGGCAGGCCCACGGCACCCTCGGCCACGCCTTGGTTCGCCACGGTGGCCACCGGGTCTTCCACCAGGGTTTCGATCGGGAGGCTGGCGTCGGCCACGCGGTTGACGAAGGAGGTGTTGGCCCCGTTTTCCAGCAGGCGCCGCACCAGGTAGGCCAGCAGGGTTTCGTGCGTGCCCACCGGGGCGTAGATGCGGCAGGGCCGGCCCAACTGGCCCTCGGTGGGCGTGCCCACCACCTGCTCGTACAAGGGCTCGCCCATGCCGTGCAGGCATTGGAATTCGTACTGGCCCGGGGTGTAGCGCGCCGGGTCGGCCAGCTCGTGGATGGCGGCCAGGGTGTGGGCGTTGTGGGTGGCAAACTGCGGGTAGACCGCGTCCGGCGCGGCCAGTAGCCGGCGCGCGCAGGCCAGGTAGGACACGTCGGTGTGCGCCTTGCGGGTGTAGACCGGGTAGTCGGCCTGGCCGTCAATCTGGGCGCGCTTGACCTCGCTGTCCCAGTAGGCGCCTTTGACCAGCCGCACCATCAGGCGGTGGCCGCTGCGGCGGGCCAGGTCGATCACCCAGTCGATCACGTGCGGGCAACGCTTCTGGTAGGCCTGGATGACGAAGCCGATGCCCTGGAAACCCACCAGCTCGGGCGCGAAGCACAGGCGCTCCAGCAGGTCCAGCGACAGCTCCAGCCGGTCGGCCTCCTCGGCGTCGATGTTCAGGCCGATGTCGTAATGGCGCGCCAGCTTGGCCAGGCGCAGCAGCACCGGGTACAGCTCCTCCATCACGCGGGTGTACTGGGCGCGGCTGTAGCGCGGGTGCAGCGCCGAGAGCTTGATGGAAATGCCCGGCCCTTCGTACACGCCCCGGCCCGCGGCCGCGCGCCCGATGGCGTGGATGGCCGCCTCGTACGAGGCCAGGTAGCGTTCGGCGTCGTCGGCGGTCAGCGCGGCTTCGCCCAGCATGTCGTAGGAATAGCGGAAGCCCTGCGCCTCGCGGGGGCGGGCGTGGGCCAGCGCCCCTTCGATGGTTTCACCGGTCACGAACTGCTCGCCCATCACGCGCATGGCCATGTCCACGGCCTTGCGGATCAGCGGCTCACCGCCCTTGCGGATCAGGCCGCCCAGGGTGTTGCCCAGGCCGGCTTCGCTGTGGGTGGCCACCAGCTTGCCCGTCAGCAGCAGGCCCCAGGTGGCGGCGTTGACGAACAGCGAGGGGCTCTGGCCCAGGTGCGGGTGCCAGTTGCCGTGGCTGATCTTGTCGCGGATCAGGGCGTCGCGGGTGTCGGCGTCGGGGATGCGCAGCAGGGCCTCGGCCAGGCACATCAGGGCCACCCCTTCCTGCGAGGACAGCGCGTACTCCTGCAGCAGGCCCTGCACCAGGCCCGAGCGGCCGCCGTCGTGCTTGCGTTCGCGCAGGCGCCGGGCGATGCGTTGCGCCAGCGCCTGCGAGGACGCGGCCAATCCCGGCGGCAAGGTGGCTTGCGGCAGCAGGGCGGCCACGGCCTGCGCTTCCGGCAGGCGGCAGGCGGCCGAAATGGCGCTGCGCAGCGCGTCGCGCTGCAAGGGACCCTCGGCGTACAGGGGCAGGTCGGCGGCGGGGGCGGCAAAGGGAGCAGGGGCGTTCATGGTGTGTCTCCGGTCCGGCGGATGCAGTGAATGGCGCCATGATGCCGCAGACAATGCCGAATAAAATTCGGTTTTTATTGGGTTTAACCGAGTTTTCCACCATGCCCTCGTCCCTCACCGACCTGGATCGGATCGACCTGCGCCTGCTCGACCTGTTGCAGCGCGACGGCCGCCTGAGCAACCTGAAGCTGGCCGAGGCCGTGGCCCTGTCGCCCACCGCCGTGCTGGCGCGGGTGCAGCGCCTCACGCGCGAGGGCTACATCCTGGGCTACGAGGCGCGGCTCAACCCGCTGAAACTGGGCGCGGGCATGACGGTGTTCGTCGAGGTGCTGCTGGACCGCACCACGCCCAATGTGTTCGACCAGTTCAAGGCCGCGGTGCAGGTGCAGCCCGACATCCTGGAGTGCCACATGGTGGCCGGCGGTTTCGACTACCTGCTCAAGACCCGCTCGGCCGACATGAACGCCTACCGCGCCTTCGCCGGCTCGGTGCTGTGGCAGCTGCCCGGCGTGCGCGAAACCCGCACCTACGCGGTGATGGAAGAGGTGAAGAACACCACCCAGCTGCACCTGCTGTGAGGCGGCGGGCCGGGGCTGCACCGCACGCCCCCGTCCCGGGAACGGTGCTGTTTTGCGGGCCGGGCTGGGTAAAATTCGCCACCGTCGACCTTCGTGGCTTTGTCAGAACCTTTCCATGACCCGGAGCACCCGCGCCGTCCTGCTGATGTGTGTCCTGCTGTGGCAGGCCCTGGCGTGGTTGACTCCCCCAGGACAGGCGCAACAGGCACAGGACCTGACGAACCGGCTGGTCCACGCCCAGGCGGTCGATCACCACCACCACGCCGACGCGTCGCTGCATGTGGACGATTCGGTCGACAGCCAGAGGCACCACCACGCCCACGAGGCGGTGCAGCCGGCGGGTCTGTTGCCCGCGTCTATCGGGCTTGTCGCTGTTGTGCCGCCCGTGGCGCCGCCGGTGGCGCGCCCTTCGGCATGGAGCAGTGTCTGGCTGGACAGCCCGCTGCGCCCGCCCCAAACTTGCGCCTGAGCGCTCGGGCTGCCCAACCCCAGGTTGGCGCCTGGTGGGTGTGCCGATGCGGCCAACCCGCTGTGTCTTGCGCCGTTCGGGTCTCCATCACCGGGAGGCCGGGACGGCCCTGCTGGCTGCACCTGTTTCCCTCCCCATTCGGGCTGCGGAACGGGCCGCAGCCAGACCTCTGAACCCCACATTCTGCAGTTCCATGAGACACCTTCCTCTGAGGCGCGCGGCGGCATTCCTGCTGCTGCTCGCCGTTCCCTTCATCGCCATGGCGCATGGCATTTCCGAAGCCGACCGGGTGCGCATGCTGCAAGCCGGCTACCTGCACTACGTGGAGCTGGGCGCCAGCCACATGCTGACCGGTTACGACCACCTGCTGTTCCTGTTCGGGGTGGTGTTTTTCCTCCGCACCTTCAAGGACGTGGCCAAGTTCGTGACCGTGTTCACCCTGGGCCACTGCATCACGCTGATCTTCGCGACCTACTTCAAAATCACTTGGAACTACTACCTGATCGACGCCATCATCGCGCTGAGCGTGATGTACAAGGCCTTCGACAACAACGGCGGTTTCCAGAAGCATTTCGACATGAAGTCGCCCAACCTGCTGATGGCGGTGTTCGGTTTCGGTTTGCTGCATGGCTTTGGCTTGTCCACCCGCCTGCAGCAGCTGCCGCTGGGCGACGACCCGGTCGCCATGCTCTGGCGCATCCTGAGCTTCAACGTCGGGGTGGAGCTGGGCCAGATCGCCGCGCTGGTGGTGATGGTGGCGGTGCTGGCGTTCTGGCGCCACCGGCCCACTTTCCAGCGCATTGGCTACATGGCCAACCTGGGGCTGTTCTACGCCGGCGTGTACCTGCTGTTCATGCAGTTGCACGGCTTCCAGCACGACACGGCGCCCGACAGCTTCCGCTTCCCGGCGGCCGAGCACCGCCATGCCCATGAGGACATGGACAGCGACAACGCGACCGATGCCAGTCGCAACGAACTTTGATCTCCCCCCAGTTTCAAACGGAAAGGACTCGCACCATGAAAACCTGTGTCATTGCCGCCAGCGTCTTGTCTGCCCTGGCTTTTGTCCCCCAAGTGCATGCCGGTGAAGGCGGCAGCTGCCATTTCCACGGCAACAAACCCGTGGCCGAAGCCGTGGTCATCGACTGCGCCAACCAGCGCCGCGATGCGCTGGTGAAGGCGGGCAAGTTGGACGCCTCCTGGGCCAAAGTGTCGCACGCCACCCTGGAGCAGGTGGACGGCAAAAAAGGCAAGGAGTGGAAGCTGACCTACCAGAATCCCGCAGCGGCCGACAAATCCAAACAAAGCCTCTACCTGTTCTACGCACCGGCGGGCCACTTCATCGCGGCCAACCACACCGGCAAGTAAGGGTGGGCCGATGGGCGCGCTGAACCCCGCGTTGAAGGGCGGCCTGCTGGCCTTGCTGGCCGCGGTTTTGTTTGGCCTGAGCACGCCCCTGGTGCAACGCTTGGGCGTGGGTCTGGGGCCTTTCACCACGGCGGCGTTGCTGTACGCGGGCGCGGCGGTGGTGGCCTGGCTGCTGCGCCAGCCCGCCGCCCGCGAGGCCCAGTTGCAGCGGGCCGACCTGGGCCGGCTGCTGGCCATGGCCTTCATGGGCGCGGTGCTGGGGCCGGTGGCCCTGGCCTGGGGCCTGCAGCGCACCAGCGGCTCCAGCGCCTCGCTCATGCTGACGCTGGAGGCCGTGTTCACCGCCGTCCTGGCCTGGCGCTGGTACGGCGAGGCGATGGGCCGCCGTGTGGCGCTGGCCATGGCCCTGCTGCTGGCCGGGGGGCTGGCGCTGATCGTGGACCAGGGCTCGGCGGGTCAGGTGCAACTCTGGGGCCTGCTGGCGGTGCTGCTGGCCACCGCCGCCTGGGGCATCGACAACACCTTGTCCCGCGCCGTGGCCGAGCGCGACCCGGGGCAGGTGGTGCTGGCCAAGGCGGTGCTGGGCGTGCTGGCCACCACGGCATTGGCTGGGCTCTGGCATGAGCCGCTGCCCGGTGGATGGGCGGTTGCCATGTTGCTGCTGGTGGGGGCCAGTGGTTACGGGTTGAGCCTGCGGTTTTACCTGCTGGCCCAGCGGGCGTTCGGTGCCGGGCGCACCGGCTCGGTGTTCGCGTTTGCGCCCTTCATCGGGGCCGTGGGTGCCTATGCCTTGGGCGACCGCTCGGTCGGTGTCTGGCTGCTGCTGGGTGGGGTGTTGATGGTCTGGGGCGTGGTGCTGCACCTGTCGGAGCACCACGAACACCCACACACCCACGACGCCTTGGAGCACGAACACGCCCACACCCACGACGACGGCCATCACAACCACACGCACGCGGTGATGCCCGATGGCCCGCACAGCCATTGGCACCGGCACGAGCCGATGGCTCACCGCCACCCACACGTGCCGGACCTGCACCACGGGCACCGACACTGAGGCGTGGCGGCTGCCAGGCGCTCAGGGCGAACCAGAGGCCGGGTCGCAGCCGAGCCCTCGTCTTCGCGCGATAAGGCCTTCGACGCCTGACCCTGGATGGGCCTTGCTCAATGTGGCCCAGTTCCACCCCGGCGAGTGGCCCGGGCGGGGCTGCTTCAGAACGGAATGTCGTCGTCCATGTCGTCGAAGCCGCTGCTCGGCGCGGGGGCCGGCGGGCGCTGCGGGGCCGGGCGCGGTGCCGGGGCGGCGGGGCGGGCCATGGGCGCGGCCGCGCGCGGTGCGTAGCCGCCACCGCCGCCTTCGTCCATGTTCTGGCCACCCATGCCTTCGCGGCCGCCCAGCAGCTGCAGCTCGGTGGCGATGATGTCCACCGTGTTCTTCTCCACGCCCGACTGGTCGGTGTACTTGCCGTACTTGAGACGGCCTTCCACGTAGATGGGACGGCCCTTCTTCACGTATTCGCCGGCAATTTCGGCCAAACGGTCGTAAAAAGTCACGCGGTGCCACTGGGTGTCTTCCACCGTCTCGCCGCTGTTGCGGTCTTTGCGGCGGCTGGTGGTGGCCACGCTCACGTTCGCCACGGCCTGGCCCGAGGGCAGGTAACGGATTTCGGGGTCGCGGCCGCAGTTGCCGACCAGGATGACTTTGTTGACGGATGCCATGGCGGGGAAATCCTCTCTAGCGTGGTGTGGAACGAACCGGGATTGTCCAACATTTGCCCGGCGGCGGCGCCCTGGCGGGCCGGGCTTTTACACTGGTGGCATGTCCCGGCCGTCCCAGCCCGATTTTCTGGCCCACCTGCGCCGCGAGGTGGCCGATGGCCGCCATTGGCTGGACCGCGCGGTGGTCATCGGTTTTGCCGTGCTGGCGGGCTTGGCGGTGGTGGGCTTCACCTGGCTGTCGGACGCGGCGTTCGATTTGTTCGCCACCTGGCAGGGGCGCCACTGGTGGGCGCCTTTGCTCTGGACGCCGGCCGTGACGGCCGCGGTGGTGTGGTTGCTGCGCCGCTGGGCGCCGGGGGCGGCCGGCTCGGGCGTGCCCCAGACCCTGGTGGCCCTGGAGCCGCGGCTGCCGCGCGAGCAGCGCGGGCGCTTCGTGTCGCTGCGGCTGTCGGCGGCCAAGGTGCTGGGCGTGTCCGGCGGGCTGCTGGCGGGGTTGTCGATCGGGCGCCAGGGGCCGTCGGTGCAGGTGGCCGCGGGGGTCATGCACCACGCGCGGCGCTACCTGTCGCCCCACACGGCCATCAGCGACCGCGAGCTGCTGGTGGCCGGGGGCGCGGCCGGCATCGCGGCGGCGTTCAACACGCCGCTGGGCGGCATCGTCTTTGCCATTGAAGAGCTGTCGCGCCGGTTGGAGCAGCGCAGCAGCGGCCTGATGCTGGCGGCCATCGTGGTCTCGGGGCTGGTGTCGGTGTCGGTGTTCGGCAACCTGTCCTACTTTGGCCGGGTGCGCATCGAGGTGGTGTCCTGGGCCGACCTGTTTTGGCCAGGGCTGCTGATCGCGGGGATTTGCGGCCTGATGGGGGGGCTGCTGTCGCGCCTGCTGCTGGTGTCGTTCACCGGCCTGCCCGATCGGTTTTGCGCCCTGCGCCGCGCCCACCCGGTGCGCTTTGCCGCCCTGTGTGGCCTGGGGGTGGCGGTGATCGGCGTGGCCACCGGGGGCAGCGTGCACGGCGGCGGTCACGACCACGTCAAGGCCTTGCTGGCCTTGGACTCGGTGGAGGCGCACACGCCTTTCCTGTTTTCGGGGCTGAAGTTCGTCGCCTCGTGGTGGTCGGCGTGGTCGGGCGTGCCGGGCGGGGTGTTCGGCCCCAGCCTGTCGCTGGGCGCCGGGGTGGGGGCCGACGTGGCCTGGCTCACCGACGCCCGGCAGGTGCAGGCGCTCATCGCCATCGGCATGGCGGGTTTTCTGGCAGCGGTCACGCAGACGCCCATCACCGCCATGATCATCGTGATGGAGATGACCGACGGCCACAGCATGGTGTTGAGCCTGATGGGCTGCGCCCTGGTGGCCAGCTTGCTGTCGCGGATGGTGAGTCGCCCGCTTTACAGCAGCATGGCGGAAATGATGTGGGCGGCGGTGGTGCGCACCCCCCCGGTGCCGGAGGCCGGCGCCGAACCGGTGCGGACGGGTGCCGCCGCCGAGCCCGCGGAGGGCGTCAGTGCGCCGGCCGGCCCGCTGCCGGGGGCGGCGCCTGCATCGGCCACGCCACCGCCAGCCACAGCAGGGCCAGGGCCGCACACCCCATGAACAGGCCCTGGGCGCCCACGTGGCGCACCAGCCAGCCGCCGGCCGCCCCGCCCACGAAAAACCCAACCGATTGCAGCGTGTTGTACACGCCCAGCGCCGCGCCGCGCGCGTGCACCGGGGCCAGGCGCGAGGCCAGGCTGGGCTGGCTGGCCTCCAGCGTGTTGAAGCCCAGGAAGAACAGGAACAGGCCCACGCCCAGCGCCGCGACCGAAGGCGTGTGCCCGGCGCTGTACCAGAAGCCCAGCTGCACCAGCAGGATCAGCCCGATGGCGAACAGGAACACCGCCCGCAGGTGGCCCTGGCGCTCCAGCCGGAACAGCACCCCGCCCATGACCAGAAAGGAGCCCACCAGCGCCAGCAGGTAGACCACCCAGTGCCGGTCGGCGGTGAGGCCCGCCTGCACCAGCAGGGCGGGCACCGCCATCCACATGGCCAGTTGCACCGCGTGCAACACGAACACGCCCAGGTTCAGTCGCAGCAGGCCGGCGTGGCGCAGCACCTCTGCCAGGCCGCGGCGGCCGGCGTCGCGCTGTTCCGTGGGTTCGGGCGGCACCACCCAGGCGACCACGGCCATGCCGGTCAGCGCCAGCGCGGTGGTCAGCCAGAACAGGCCGTGCAGGCCAATCTGCGCCGCCAGCACCGGCGCCAGCACCAGCGACAGCGCGAACATCAGCGCGATGCTGATGCCCACCAGCGCCATGGCCTTGGTGCGCACCTCGTCGCGGGTGACGTCGGCCAGGAAGGCGGTGATGGCGGCCGAAATGGCGCCGGCCCCCTGCAGGGCGCGGCCCAGGGTGAGCTGGTCCAGCGTGGTGGCGCTGGCGGCCACCGCGCTGCCCAGCGCGAACAGCGCCAGCCCGGCCAGGATGACGCGCTTGCGGCCCCAGCGGTCCGAGGCCATGCCCAGCGGGATCTGCAACAGCGCCTGGGTCAGGCCGTAGATGCCCATGGCCAGACCGACGCGGGAGGGGTCGTCGCCGCCGGGGTAGCGCGCCGCTTCCAGCGCGAACACGGGCAGCACCAGGAACAGCCCGAGCATGCGCAGCGCGAAGATGGACGCCAGCGACACGCTGGCGCGGCGCTCGCCGGGGGTCATGCGGTGGGTGGGGGGGCGGGTATCGGACACTTTGGGCAAGACCGACCGGCCCGGGCTGGCCAGTCGGAAGGTTCAGAGCAAACCCGGATTGTGGCGCAAGCCGGATGGCCCCACCCCGGCGGGGGCGGGCGAGGCCCCGGCGGACCGGAGACTCAGGCCGATTTGAGGGCGCTGCGGTAGGCGCCGCAGCCTACCAGCAGCTGGTCGTTGATGGGTAGCACGAAGGAGGATTTGCCGCGCACGTCCTTCGTCACCGGGTTGATGATGTTGTACTCCACCCAGCCGCCGCCGTTGTCGGCGCGGTCCCAGGCGTCGCGCAGCAGCTGGTCGGCGTCCAGGCCGGGCGCGTCGTGCAGGCGGCTGCCGGTCTTGGCGCGGTCGGCGCCCATCACGCGGTACACGCCGTCGCGGTCGAACACGAAGACGTAGAGGTCGCGGTCGATGAAGCGGCCCGGCTTGGTGTAGAAGTCCTCGCAGGCCCGTTCGTAGCCCAGGCTCTGGATGTGGGCCAGCGCGTCCTGGGCCAGCTGCATGGCGACGTCGGCGGTGCCCTGGGTCAGCCGCATGTGGTGCACGGCGTGGTCCAGGTCGTCGGTGTGCGCCAGCAGGTCGGCCGAACGCGCGCTGGTGCGGTCCACCATGGCGGCGTTTTCGTAGGTCACGCTGTCGATCTCGTTCATGGCCTGGGCCACTTCCTTGAGCGCGGCGCTCTGCTGGTTGCTGGCCACGGCCATGCCGTCGATGCGGTTGGCGATGTCGCGGATGCCGTGCACCAGCTGGTCCATGACGCCGTTGACGGAGTTGATCTGCGTGACCGAGGACTGCACCCGGCCGGTGGATTCGGCGATGAGCTGGCGCACCTCGCCGGCGGCCGACTGGCTGCGCTGGGCCAGGCTGCGCACCTCGGCGGCCACCACCGCGAAGCCGCGGCCGGCCTCGCCGGCGCGCGCCGCTTCCACCGCGGCGTTGAGCGCCAGGATGTTGGTCTGGAAGGCGATGCTGTCGATCACGCCGATGATCTCGTTCATGCGCTTGGAGGTGGACTGCAGCGTGCCCATGCCGCTGACGGTCTGCTGCATCAGGCCGCCGGCCTCTTCGGTCTGGCGGTGCAGCTGTTCGCTGACGCGACTGACCTCCTGCACGTTCTGGCTGTTGCGGGTCACGGTCTCGGCCGCTTCGCGCACGTTGGCGCTGGCCTGTTCCAGCGCGGCGGCCTGCGATTGGGTGCGGCCCGAGAGCTGGGAGCTGTCGGACACCAGTTGCTGCCCCATGTGGCCCAGCACCGCCGAGACGCTGCGCACGTCGGCCACCAGGGCCGACAGGCTGTTGAGCATGACCTGGAATTTGCGCCCCATCTGGGCCATTTCGTCGGTGCCGGCGATTTGGACGACGCCCGTGAGATCGCCCTGCGTGGCCTGTTCGATGACGCCATCGAGCTGGCGCAGGCCGTCCAGGGTGGCGTGGTAGAAGGCCACCATGCCGTAGGCGAGCAGCAGCAACAGCAGCACCGCGCCGCCGACCACGCCCATGAGGCGGTACTCGGCGCCGTCGGCGCGGGCCTGCAGCAGGGCTTCGAGGCGGGCCGACGCCGCCTGGACAAAGTCGCGCTGGATCTGCAGCACCTCGCTGCCGCGGCCGTGGTGCTGCTGCGGGTCGGCCATGAGGGCGCCCGAGCCCATGGTGGAGCCCACTTCCGAGGCGTAGCTTTCGGTGGCCTGCTGCAGCCGGCCCCAGCCCTCGGGCAGGGCTTCACCGGCGCGTTGCAGGGAGTCCAGCCGTTCTTGGGCCAGGCCCAGCAGGTCGTGCACGGCGCCGCTCTGGCCACCCAGCCGCACGGCGGCGTTGATCAGGTCGGCGTTCAGGCCCGTGGCCTGCCGCACCAGCAGGGCGCTGCCTTCGTTGCGCAGGTGGGCCGTGGCCTGCTGCAGTGGCGGCAGGCGGCCGACCACCGTTTCCATCAGAAAGTAGGTGTCGGCGTAGGGGTCGAGCAGCAGGGTGGAGGTTTCCGCAGCCAGCGAGGTGAATTTTTGCAGCCGGGTGAGCAGGGCGGTGTGCCGGTCGTAGAGCGCACCGCGGTCGGCCGTGGCCGACACCGCACCGGCCAGGGCGCCCAGGTCGCGTTGCAGCGGCCCCCAGGCTTCGGTCAGGCCCAGGGCGCTGGCGGCGCGCACCGCGGTGTCCAGCCCGGCGCTGGCCTGGCGCAGGGCGGCGGCGCTGGCGTCCAGGCCGCTCTGCGCGCTGGTCTGGCCCGACAGCAGCAGGTGCGCCTGGCCCTGATGGTCGAGCAGGTGGCGGCTGACGTCGGCGATGCCACGCACCACCCGCAGCCCGGCCATTTCCTGGTGGGCGGTGCTGCGTTCGGTCCACAGGTTCTGGCCCAGCTGCACCCCGGTGAAGGCCAGGGGCAGCAGCAGCACGGCGGCCATGGCCAGCATTTTCACCGACATGGGCAGGCGCTGCATCAGCGCCACGGCGGGCGCGAGCAGGCGGGAGGTGTGGGGGGTGGCGTTCATCGTGTTCGCTCAGCGCAGGGCGGCGCGCATCTGGTCGATGACGGCCCGGTAGTCGGGCTTGCCGAAGATGGCGCTGCCGGCGACGAAGGTGTCGGCACCGGCGTCGGCCACGCGGCGGATGTTGTCGGCCTTGATGCCGCCGTCCACCTCCAGCCGGATGTCCTTGCCCGAGGCCTCGATGCGCTTGCGCGCCTGTTCGATCTTGCGCAGGGCCGAGTCGATGAAGCTCTGGCCGCCGAAACCGGGGTTGACGCTCATGATCAGAATCAGGTCGATGTCGTCGATGACCCAGTCGAGCACGTCCAGCGGCTGCGCCGGGTTGAAGGTCAGGCCGGCCTGGCAGCCTTTGGCCTTGATGGCCTGCACGCTGCGGTGCACGTGGGCACTCGCGTCTGGGTGGAAGCTCACCAGGTCGGCCCCGGCGTCGATGAAGGCACCGGCCAGCGCGTCCACCGGCTGGATCATCAGGTGCACGTCGATCGGCACCGGCGTGCCGTCGGGCTTTTTGGCGTGCGGCTTGAGCGCCTGGCAGACCATGGGCCCGAAGGTCAGGTTGGGCACGTAGTGGTTGTCCATCACGTCGAAATGGATCCAGTCGGCGCCGGCGGCGATGACGTCGCGCACCTCCTCGCCCAGGCGGGCGAAGTCGGCCGAGAGGATGGACGGGGCGATGCGGTACGTGCTCATGGGCGCGGGGGGACAAAAGTGTGAAAGAACCGATTGTGCCCAAACTTCCCGCCCCTCTATGTCAGGGAAAGTGTGGATGGGGCGACAGTGTGTTCGGCCGACGGGCGGCGGCCCGGCTACCATTGTGACCATGCCCAAACACCAGTTCACCTGCGAGGTCCAGCCCCGCTACCTGCCCGAGCAGTCCGAGCCCGAGGCCGGCCAGTACGTGTTCGCCTACACCATCACGGTGAGCAACACCGGCCAGGTCGCGGCGCAGTTGGTGTCGCGCCACTGGGAGATCGAGGACGCCCAGGGCCACACCCAGGTGGTCGACGGCCTGGGTGTGATCGGACAGCAGCCGCTGCTGCAGCCGGGCGAGTCGTTCCGCTACACCAGCAGCGCGCCGCTGCGCACGCCCATGGGCATCATGAGCGGTCATTACTTTTGTGTGGGGGTGGACGGCCACCGCTTCGAGGCGCCGGTGCCGCCCTTCGTGCTGCGCGCCGAGGGCGTGGACGGCGGGGCCCACTACCACTGAGCGCCCGACCGAGCCGGCCCATGCCCCAGACGCCCCAGACCGCCGCCGATTGGCTGGCCGCGCTCGACCCGGACGCCGGTCTGGCCGAGCGCCACCTGTGGCTGATCGGCCTGGTCGATTGGCTGCGCGGCCCGAGTGCCGACGTGCCGGCCACCCTGAAGCGGGTGGAGGCCCTGCTCGACGCGGCCGACGCCGCCCCCGACTGGCCGGCGCGCTGGGGGGCGTGGTGGCAGCGGTTCCGTGACACGGTGGACCTGGCGCCGCTGCTGGCCGATTTCGGCTTCGCTTCCAAGTCGGTGTTCCTGACCGAGTTGGGGCACCGCATCCGGCGCAAGTTGCTGCCGACCTCGCCTTTGACCACCGACATGGCCGACCTGTTCGGCCTGCTGTTCTCGCACCCGCACGACGGGCGTTGGCTGCGCGCCTTGCCGCCGCGCCTGTTGCAGCGCCTGGCGCACTGGCTGGACGCGCCCCCGGCCCCGGCGGAAGCGGCCGGCCCCGCGATGAGCGGCTGGGAGCAGACCCTGTCCGACGCCCTGGCCTTTTGCGTGGGCCAGATCAGCGCGGCCGGCTTCACCCCCGAGCTGCGGGTGCGCATGTCGCCCGAGGCGCGCGCCGGGCGCACCTTCCAGAGCCTGGGCATGGCCTTTGAGGCCCACCGCCAGGCGGTGCAGGCCCAGGGCGTGGGCAGCGCCGCGGCCCGCGCCGAGGAGGCCCGGCTGCGCCACCTGCTGGACGAGGCGCGCCACGCCGCCTACACCGTCTACGCCCACCTGGAGGAGCACGGCATTTCCGTGGGCGTGGTCTTCCGCCTGCGCCAGTTGCGCGAACGCGTGCTGCGCGCCAAGGCCCTGCTCGACTGCCTGCACGCGCCGCAGCGGCCGCGCGCCACCGCGCAGTTGCTGGGGCAGCTGGTGCAGGTCGGGCGCGAGAGCCGCAGCATCCGCGCGCTGATCGGCCACAGCACCCAGCTCACCGCCGCGCGCGTGGCCGAACGCAGCGCCGAGAGCGGCGAACACTACATCACCCGCAACTGGGCCGACTACCGCCTGATGCTGCTGCGCGCCGGTGGCGGCGGGGCCGTGCTGGGTTTCACCACCTGGTTCAAGTTCCTGCTGGGCGGGGTGGCGCTGTCGGCGTTCTGGGGCGGGCTGGCCGCGGGCCTGAACTACGCCGCCGCCTTCGTGCTGATCCAGATGCTGCACTTCACCGTGGCCACCAAGCAGCCCGCGGTGACCGCGCCGGCCATGGTGGCCAAGCTCAAGGACCTGCACAGCCGCGAGTCGGTGCTGCGCTTCGTGGACGAGGTGGCGCACCTGTTTCGCTCGCAGGTGGCGGCCATCGCCGGCAACCTGCTGGCGGTGGTGCCGGTGGTGGTGGGGCTGAGCCTGGCCCTGTGGGCGCTCACCGGCGCCCCTATGCTGACCGAGGCCAAGGCCCGCCACGTGCTCGACGCGCACCAGCTGCTGGGCCCGACGCTGCTGTTCGCCGCCGGCACCGGCCTGCTGCTGTTTGCCAGCAGCATCGTCGCCGGCTGGGTGGAAAACTGGTTCGTGCTGCACAAGCTGGACTCGGCCATCGAGCACCATCCCGCCTTCACCCGGCGCCTGGGCGCGGCGCGGGCGCAGCGCTGGGGCCGCTTCCTGCGCACCCACATTTCGGGCCTGACGGCCAACGTCTCGCTCGGGCTGATGCTGGGCCTGGTGCCCGCGGTCGCCGCTTTCTTTGGCCTGGGCGGCGAGGTGCGCCACGTCACCCTGGTCACCGGGCAGATGGCCGCGGCCGTGGTCACGCTGGGGCCGGCGGTGCTGCTGGAGGGGGCGTTCTGGTCGGCGCTGCTGGCCACCCTGCTGGTGGGGCCGGTCAACCTCGCGGTGAGTTTTTACCTGGCCTTCCGCTTGGCCCTCAAGGCCCAGGGCGTGAGCGACGTGAACCGCCAGCGCATCCAGGCGGCCATCCGCCACCGGCTGCGGCGCGCCCCGCGCAGCTTCGTCTGGCCCCTGGACGCGCGCGAGGCCCAGGCCGCCGACGCCGGCGCCGACATCCCCCCGGCCGACCCCGGCCCGGAAACGCCGGTGCCCGACGACGAACCCGCCGCACCCGACGCGCCAGGCCACCGCCTGGCGCAGATCGAACGGCGCCCGCCGGAGTGAGCGCCGTGGGCGAATTCGAACTGATCCGCCGGCACTTCCAGCACCCGCTGGCGCGCCCGGGTGTGGCCCTGGGCAACGGCGACGACTGCGCCCTGCTGGCCCCCGCGCCCGGCATGCAGCTGGCCGTGTCCACCGACATGCTGGTGGCCGGCCGCCACTTCTTCCCCGACGTGGACCCCGAGGCCCTGGGCCACAAGGCCCTGGCGGTGAACCTGAGCGACCTGGCCGCCATGGGTGCCCGGCCGCTGGCCTTCACCCTGGCGCTGGCCCTGCCCCGGGCCGACGACGCCTGGCTGGCCGCGTTCGCGCGCGGCTTGCTGGCCTTGGCCGACGCCCACGGCTGCGCCCTGGTGGGGGGCGACACCACCGCGGGCCCGCTCAACCTGTGCATCACCGTCTTCGGCGAGGTGCCGGCCGGCCTGGCCGCGCGACGCGACGCGGCGCGGGCGGGCGACGACGTCTACGTCAGCGGTACCCTGGGCGAGGCCCGGCTGGCCCTGGCCGGCCTCCTCGGC
>NZ_NWMV01000075.1 GCF_002837145.1 Macromonas nakdongensis
GTCGGCCATCAGCTTGGCGGCTGCGGGCATGGCCACGCCACTCATGTCCTTGCCGGTGGCAGCAGCCGCGGCGGGCGCCGGAGCCGGTGCAGCAGCGGCCGGGGCGGCCGCGGGAGCCGCCGCAGCCACTTTGCCGTCGGTGTCGATGCGTGCGATCAACTGGTCCGACACCACGGTGCCGCCGTCACCCACCACCAGTTCGGCCAGCACGCCGGCGCCGGGCGCGGGCACTTCCAGCACCACCTTGTCGGTTTCGATCTCGATCAGGATCTCGTCGGCCGCGACGGTGTCACCGACTTTTTTCTTCCACTGCAGCAGCGTGGCCTCGGCCACGGATTCCGACAACTGCGGCACTTTGACTTCTACGATAGCCATGATGTAACTGTCCTTGAATGCGTTGTTCTGTTCGGGGGCTTACTTGGTCAGGATGAAGCCTTTGAGCTTGGCAAAAGCCGCGTCCACCAGGTGCTTCTGCTGGTCCTGGTGCAGGTGGGCATAACCCACAGCCGGCGACGCCGACGCCGCACGACCGGCGTAACCCAGGCGCTGCCCCTCGAGCATGTTCTCGTGGATGTTGTGCTGCACGAAGAACCAGGCGCCCTGGTTCTGCGGTTCGTCCTGGCACCACACGATGTCGGTGGCATTCGGGAAACGCTTGAGCTCGGCACCGAAAGCCTTGTGCGGGAAGGGGTACAACTGCTCGACGCGGACGATGGCCACGTCGTTGCCGCCCTTTTCCTCGCGCTTCTTGACCAGGTCGTAGTACACCTTGCCCGAACAGGCGATCACGCGCTTGACGTGGGCGGCGTTCTTCACCACCGCCTCGTTCTGCTCGCCGATCACGGTCTGGAAACCGCCCTTGGTGAACTCACTCAGCGGCGAAGTGGCATCCTTGTTGCGCAGCAGGCTCTTCGGCGTGAAGATGACCAGCGGCTTGCGCAGGTTGCGCACCATCTGGCGACGCAGCACGTGGAAGATCTGGCTGGCCGTGGTCGGCTGCACGATCTGCATGTTGGTGTCTGCGGCCAGCTGCATGAAGCGTTCGACGCGGGCCGACGAGTGCTCGGGGCCCTGGCCCTCGTAGCCGTGCGGCAGCATCAGCGTCAGGCCGTTGGCACGGCCCCACTTCACTTCGCCGGAGGCGATGAACTGGTCGATCACCACTTGGGCGCCGTTGGCGAAGTCGCCGAACTGGGCTTCCCAGATCACCAGGGTGTTCGGATCGGAGCCGGCATAGCCGTACTCGAAGCCCAGCACCGCCTCTTCCGACAGGATGGAATCGATGACCACGAACGGGGCCTGGTTCTCGGCCACGTTCTGCAGCGGGATGTAGGTGCCCACGTCCCACTTTTCGCGGTTCTGGTCATGGATCACGGCGTGGCGGTGGGTGAAGGTGCCACGGCCGCAGTCCTCACCCGACAGGCGCACCGGGTAACCCGACGCCACCAGCGAGGCAAAGGCCATGTGCTCGCCCATGCCCCAGTCCACGTTCACCTCGCCACGGCCCATGGCGGCGCGGTCGGCATACACCTTTTTCACCAGCTGGTGAGGCGTCACGCTGTCGGGAATGGTGGTGATCTTGTCCGACAGGCGCTTCCACTCGGTCAGCGGAATCGCGGTGTCGCCGGCGTCGGTCCACTTCTTGCCCAGGAAGGGTGCCCAGTCGACCGCGTACTTGCTCTTGAAGTTGGTCAGCACCGGATCGACGGTGTGGCGGCCTTCGTCCATGGCCGCGCGGTAGGCCTTGGCCATGTCGTCGCCCAGCGTCGCCCCCAGACCTTGAGCGGCCAACTTGTCTGCGTACAGCTTGCGCGTGCCGGGGTGGGCGGCGATCTTCTTGTACATCAGCGGCTGGGTCAGGCTCGGGGTGTCCTGCTCGTTGTGGCCCAGCTTGCGGAAGCAGATGATGTCCACCACCACGTCTTTGCGGAACTCCATGCGGTATTCCAGCGCGAGCTGGACCGCCAGCACCACGGCTTCCGGGTCGTCGCCGTTGACGTGCAACACCGGCGACTCGACACCCTTGACGATGTCGGTGCAGTACAGGGTGGAACGCAGGTCGCGCGGGTCGGAAGTGGTGAAGCCGATCTGGTTGTTGATAATCAGGTGCACCGTACCGCCCGTGGTGTAACCACGGGTCTGGGCCAGCGCCAGGGTTTCCTGGTTCACGCCCTGGCCGGCAAACGCGGCATCGCCGTGCACCAGCACCGGCAGCACCTGGCTGCCACGGACGTCGCCACGGCGGTCCATGCGGGCGCGCACCGAGCCTTCGACCACCGGGTTGACGATTTCCAGGTGCGACGGGTTGAACGCCAGGCTCAGGTGCACCGGGCCGCCAGGGGTGGCCACATCAGAGCTGAAGCCCTGGTGGTACTTCACGTCACCGGCCGGCAGATCTTCGGGCGCGGTGTGGTCGAATTCGGCGAACAGGTCCTTGGGCATCTTGCCCAGGGTGTTGACCAGCACGTTCAGGCGGCCGCGGTGGGCCATGCCGATGACGATTTCCTGCACGCCTTTGGCACCGGCCTGCTGGATCAGCTCGTCCATCGCGGCGATGAAGCTCTCACCACCTTCCAGCGAGAAACGCTTTTGCCCCACATACTTGGTGTGCAGGAAGCGCTCCAGGCCTTCGGCCGCGGTCAGGCGGTCGAGGATGTGCTTTTTCTTCTCGGCGGTGAAGTTGGGCTTGCTGCGGATGCTTTCCAGCTTCTCCTGCCACCAGCGCTTTTGCGTCTGGTCGCTGATGTACATGTACTCGGCGCCGATGCTGCCGCAGTAGGTTTCGCGCAGCGCGTTGAGCAGCTCGCGCAACGGCATGGTTTCGCGGCCAAAGAAGGTGTTGCTGGTGTTGAACACCGTTTCCAGGTCGGCGTCCGTGAAGCCGTAAAACGCCGGGTCCAGCTCGGGGATGTGGTCGCGCTCGGTGCGCTTGAGCGGGTCGAGGTCGGCCCAACGCTGGCCGACGTTGCGGTAGGCGGCGATCAGCTGCTGCGTGAAGACGCGCTTGCGGCCCAGGTCGGAGTCGGCGCCGGCGGCAATCACCACCTGGGTCACACCCTGCTTGGCACGTTCGGCAAAAGCGTTGATGACGGGCAGGTGTGGCACGTCACGGGCATCGCTGCCATCGACCGCCGGCACGTGCTGCAGCGCGTCGAAATAGGCGCGCCAGGAATCGGGGACGCTGGTGGGGTCGGCCAGGTAGTTTTCGTACATCTCTTCGACATACGGCGCATTGCCGCCGAAGAGATAGGAGTTGCCGTTGTAGGCAACGTAGACGCTGTTCGTCTCGCTCATGGGTTCGCTGACCTCCGTTTCCCTGAAGGAAACATTAGCTGGTTGGAAAAACCTTCCGCGACACGGCTGGACCGATTGGCGGATGCGACAGTGACTGGAAGGACCTGTGCACCCGGCATTGTGCCATCGTTCGCCTGGGGATGACAATGAATTTGTGCTTGTCTCCGACGTTCGCACCGCCCGGAATGGCAAAGGCTGCAGCGGCTGTGCGACGTTGAATGTTTATTTCTTTTCGGGAGTTTCGTCGTCTTTGTTGACAGGCAACTGACCGGAGGTGCCAACGCTGACCGTGCCACCGCCAGCCGACACCCCGACGCCCACACCGATGCGCCCGTCCGTGCCGACCGACACCCCCACGCCCGTGTGCGGCCCCACCGGGATGCTGAAACCCACGTTCATGGAGCCACAAGCGGCCAACGCTGCACACAGCAAGGCCACGCCGATCCGGCGCAGCGGCCTTGGACTGGAAAGTGAAAAAGTCGCCATCGGCCCATTGTAGGCCGATCGACGAGCCCCGAGCCGGGTTCAGCTGGCCGCGCGCGGCGACAGGCGGTCGGCCGCTGGGATGGCGGTGGGCTCGTCCATTTCAATCGCGATCTGGGTGCAGACCGTGCGGCACAGGGTCACCGCCTTTTCGCTTTGCACCCGGTAGATCACCTGGGTGCCCTCTTTGCGCTTGGCCAGCACACCGGCGCGGTACAAGAGGTTGAGGTGTTGCGACAGATTGGGTTGTGTCGTGTCGATTTCGGCCAGCAATTCCGACACCGATTTTTCCTTGTCGCACAAGGCGCTCAGGATGCGCAGGCGCATGGGCGTGGCCAAAATGCCAAACAATTCGGCCGCCAATTCAAACACCCGGGCTTTTTCCACACCAGCCGTCGGGTCGATGATTTCCTGCATATATAACCAAGCCCTTGAAGATCTGGGTGCAATGATAGCGTTCTTGGCCGAACAAACAAAGACGCCGCTGCCCACATGGGGCAACGGCGTGCCGAGCGATCACCCCGAACGGGGCAACCACGGGGTCAGACCATCAGGTCTTTGATCTGCTGCAGGGCGGCCGGATCGTCCATGGTCGTCAGGTCGCCGGGGTCGCGGCCTTCGCACACCGCCTGGATGGCGCGGCGCAACAGCTTGCCCGAGCGGGTCTTGGGCAGCACGCCGACGAAACGCACACGGGCCGGGCGCGCGACCGCGCCGAGTTGCTCGTCCACCACCTTCATGATGGCGCCTTCGAGCTTGAGCGCGTCTTCCGCCGAGCCGGCCAGCGTCGCGTCCTTGAGCACCGCGAACGCCACCGCCACCTGGCCCTTGAGTTGGTCGGCCACGCCCACCACCGCCACTTCGGCCACGGCCGGGTGGCTGGAGATGCTCTCCTCAATCTCGCGGGTGCCCAGGCGGTGGCCGGCGACGTTGATCACGTCGTCGGTGCGGCCCAGGATGAAGAAGTAGCCGTCTTCGTCCTTCACGCCCCAGTCGAAGGTGCTGTACATCACCTTGTTGTGGATGCTGGACCAGTAGGTCTTGACGTAGCGCTCGTCGTCGCCCCAGATGGTTTGCAGGCAGCCGGGCGGCAGCGGGCCGTTGACCGCGATCACGCCCTTCTTGTTCGGCTCGGTGATCTCTTCGCCGGTGTTTTCGTCGATCAGGCGCACGTCAAAGCCGTACACCGCCTTGCCCGGCGAACCGAACTTGGTGGGGGCCTGCTCCACACCGTTGCAGATGGCCATGATGGGCCAGCCGGTTTCGGTCTGCCAGTAGTTGTCGATGATGGGCTTGCCGATGGCTTCGGCGATCCAGGTCGCGGTCGGCTCGTCGAGCGGCTCGCCGGCCAGGAACAGGGCCCTGAGGCTGGACAGGTCGTACTTCGTCAGGTAAGCCGGATCCTGCTTTTTGAGCACGCGGGCGGCGGTCGGGGCCGAGAACATGACACTGACCTTGTACTTCTCGACCAGGCTCCACCAGACGCCGGCGTCGGGGCGGGTCGGCAGGCCTTCGTACATGATGGTGGCCATGCCATTGATCAGCGGACCGTAGATGATGTAGCTGTGGCCCACCACCCAGCCGATGTCGCTGGTGGAGAAATAGGTCTCGCCCGGGTTGCCCATGTAGATGTGCTTCATGGACGCGGCCAGGGCCACGGCGTAACCGGCGGTGTCGCGCTGCACGCCCTTGGGTTTGCCCGTGGTGCCGCTGGTGTAGAGGATGTAGCTCGGGTGCGAGCTGTCCACCCATTCGCACGGCACCTGGGCATCCAGGTGTTGCGCACGCAGGGTGGCGTAGTCGACGTCGCGGCCGGCCACGGGCGCCAGATCGGCCAGCCCGCGGTTGACCATGAGCACCCCGCTCGGCTTGTGCGCGGCCAGTTGGATGGCCTCGTCCAACAGGTGCTTGTACGGCACCACCTTGCCGCTGCGCATGCCCGCGTCGGCGCTGACGATGAGCTTGGGCTGGGCGTCGTCGATGCGACTGGCCAGGCTGTGGCTGGCAAAACCGCCAAACACCACCGAATGGATCGCACCGATGCGCACGCAGGCCAGCATGGCGAAGCAGGCTTCGGCGATCATGGGCATGTAGATCAACACGCGGTCGCCCTTGCCCACGCCCTGGCTTTGCAGGATGGCGGCCATGCGCTGCACCTCGCTGTGCAACTCGCGGAAGCTGTAGGCCTTTTCGGTGTTGGTTTCGGTCGAGACGAAGATCAGCGCGTTCTGGTCGGCGCGGTCTTTCAGGTGGCGGTCCACGGCGTTGTGGCACAGGTTGGTCTGCCCGCCTTCGAACCAACGGGCAAAGGGGGCGTTGTCGTAGTTGCAGACGCGGTCGAAAGGCCGGTGCCAGTCGATCAACTGGGCCTGATCGGCCCAGAAGGCATCTCGGTCGTCGATGGAACGGCGGAAAAAGGCGTTGTAGCTCGTGTTCGCGGTCATGGCGTCTCCAAACGGAAATGCACCCAGCGAACGGGTGCATGCTCAAATGAATTCATAATTATTTGACGCCGCGCTTGCAGATGGCTGACAAGAAAACACCGCAACGCCCTGGAAAAGGACAACAAAAAAGCCCCAACGGGCAACCGTTGGGGCTTTGGTGTGGTGGGTGATACATGGATCGAACATGTGACCCCTGCCGTGTGAAGGCAGTGCTCTACCGCTGAGCTAATCACCCGATATCGGGATGGTGGGTGATACATGGATCGAACATGTGACCCCTGCCGTGTGAAGGCAGTGCTCTACCGCTGAGCTAATCACCCATCAAGCCTCAAATTATATACTGCTTTTGGTCTGGTTTTGAAGGGAGCCGCTTATTGTTGAACGGGCGTCTGTGCCCGCCAAACGGTTTTGCCTTTGCTGGCCTTGTCCAGATCGGCCAGCACGGCCTCGTGGGCCTGGCTTTCGCTCTCGTTGGCGCCCAGCACAGGCAATGCAAATTGCGACAGGTCCACCAACACCGGGCCGCGGGCATCGCTGCCCGAGCCGGCATCGATCTCCATGACCAGGGCGTTCTGACCTCGGGTCAGGTTGATGTAGACGTCGGCCAGCAACTCGGCGTCGAGCAAGGCGCCGTGCAGCGTGCGGCCTGAGTTGTCCACGCCCAGGCGGTCGCACAGGGCGTCCAGGCCGTTGCGCTTGCCTGGGAACATTTCCTTGGCCATGACCAGGGTGTCGATCACCCCACCGACCAGCCCGCGGGTGCGGCCGTGCCCCAGACGGCGGAATTCCTCGTCGAGGAAACCGATGTCGAACGGCGCGTTGTGAATGATCAGCTCGGCCCCAGCCAGGTAGTCCAGCAGGTCGTCAGCCACATCGGCGAATTTCGGCTTGTCGGCCAGGAATTCGAGCGTGATGCCGTGCACCCGCAGCGCGTCTTCGTGGATGTTGCGCTCGGGGTTGAGGTAGAAGTGGCGGTTGTTGCCGGTGAGTTTGCGGTTGAGCATTTCCACGCAACCGATCTCGATGATGCGGTCACCGTCGAGCGCGGACAGGCCCGTGGTTTCGGTGTCGAGGACGATCTGGCGCATGCGCGGCGGGACTCAGTGGTTTTCGCGGGCGTGGTTGATCGTGTAGCGCGGGATCTCGACCGTCAGGTCGGTCTGCGCCACCCGGGCCTGGCAGCTCAGGCGCGACTGCGGCTCCAGCCCCCAGGCCTTGTCGAGCAGGTCGTCTTCGTCTTCCGTGGCCTCGTTCAGGCTGGAAAAACCTTCTCGCACCACCACGTGGCAGGTGGTGCAGGCGCAACTCATGTCGCAGGCGTGTTCGATTTCGATGTCGTGGTCCAGCAGGGCTTCGCAGATCGTGCTGCCCGAGAGGGCCTGGATGCGGGCCCCTTCGGGGCAGAGGGTCGGGTGCGGCAGAACGGTGATGGTGGGCATGTCAAAGATTTTCCACGTTTTGGCCGGCCAGGGCTTGGGCGATGCTGCGGTTCATGCGCTGGGCGGCGAAGTCTTCGGTGCCCTTGGCCAGCGCACCGGTGGCGGCTTCGATGGCGGCGGCGTCCTCGCCCTGGCGGGCCTGGTCGAGTGCGGCCAGGCAGGCGTCGATGGCACTGCGTTCGGCCTCGCTCAGCCAGTGCCCGTCGGCGGCCAGGGCGCTGCGGGTGGCGTCGAGCATGCGCTGCGCGTCCACCCGGGCCTCGACCAGGGCGCGGGCCTGCATGTCCTGCTGCGCCGTGGCGAAACTGTCCTGCAGCATCGCGGCAATCTGCTCGTCGCTCAGGCCGTAAGACGGTTTGACGTCGATGCGGGCCTCGACGCCGGTGCTCTGCTCGCGCGCGGCCACGGTGAGCAGGCCGTCGGCGTCCACCGTGAAGGTGACGCGGATGCGCGCCGCGCCCGCGGCCATGGGCGGAATGCCGCGCAGCTCGAAGCGCGCCAGGCTGCGGCAATCGGCCACCAGGTCGCGTTCACCCTGCACCACGTGCAGGGCCAGGGCGGTCTGGCCGTCCTTGAAGGTGGTGAAGTCCTGGGCCAGCGCCGTGGGAATGGTGGTGTTGCGCGGCACGATGCGCTCGACCAAGCCGCCCATGGTTTCCAGCCCCAGGGACAGCGGGATCACATCGAGCAACAGCAGGTCGCCGTCGGGGTTGTTGCCGGCCAGCTGGTTGGCCTGGATGGCCGCACCCAGTGCCACGACCTCGTCGGGGTTGAGGTTGGTGAGCGGAGCCTGACCGAAAAACGCGGCCACCGCCTCGCGCACCACCGGCATGCGGGTGGAACCGCCGACCAGCACCACACCCTGCACCTCGTCGCGCGCCAGGCCGGCGTCGCGCAGCACGCGCCGCACCGCCGCCATGGTGCGCTGGGTCAGTTCGGCCGTGGCCGCGGCGAAGTCGGCATGGACCACGGCCACCTCGCTGCGCTGACCCTGCACCTCCAGCGCAAAGCGCACCGTGTCGCCCGACACGGCATGCGCCGACAGCGCCTCCTTGCAGCGGCGGGCCTCGGCCAGCAGTTGCGCGCGCTCGCTCGGGGGCAGGTCGGCCGCGTGGACCGAGCGGCCCG
>NZ_NWMV01000076.1 GCF_002837145.1 Macromonas nakdongensis
GCCGCCAAGCTGATGGCCGACGCCGGCATGGCTGCTGGCTCCGTGGCCGGTACCGGCAAAGACGGCCGCGTGACCAAAGGCGACGTGCTGGCCGCTGCGGCCGCACCCAAGGCTGCGGCCCCGGCCGCCATCCCCACCGGCGCCCCGACCAAGGTGCTGCCGCAGGTGGCTGCTCCCACCGTGGACCTGGGCAACCGCCCCGAGCAGCGCGTGCCGATGAGCCGACTGCGCGCCCGCGTGGCCGAACGCCTGCTGCAATCGCAGTCCACCAACGCCATCCTGACCACCTTCAACGAAATCAACATGGCCCCGGTCATGGACATGCGCAAGCGCATGCAAGAGCGTTTCGAGAAGGAACACGGCGTCAAGCTGGGCTTCATGAGCTTCTTCGTCAAGGCCGCCGTGCACGCGCTGAAGAAGTTCCCGGTGCTCAACGCCTCGGTCGATGGCAACGACATCGTTTACCACGGCTACTTCGACATCGGTATCGCCGTGGGTTCGCCCCGTGGTCTGGTGGTGCCCATCCTGCGCAACGCCGACCAGATGAGTTTTGCCGACATCGAGAAGAAGATCGCCGAATTCGGCCAGAAGGCCCGTGACGGCAAGTTGGGCATCGAAGAGATGACCGGCGGCACCTTCTCCATCTCCAACGGCGGCACCTTCGGCTCCATGCTGTCCACGCCCATCATCAACCCGCCGCAATCGGCCATCCTGGGCGTGCACGCCACCAAGGACCGCGCCGTGGTGGAAAACGGCCAGGTGGTGGTGCGCCCGATGAACTACTTCGCCATGTCCTACGACCACCGCATCATCGACGGTCGCGAAGCCGTGCTGGGCTTGGTGGCCATGAAGGAAGCGCTGGAAGACCCGGCACGCCTGCTGTTCAACATCTGAGCCTCGGCCCATTGAACACAACGCCCCTTCGGGGGCGTTTGTCCAACCTCACAGGAAAACAACATGTCTCAAGCATTTGATGTCGTCGTGATCGGTGCCGGCCCCGGTGGTTACATCGCCGCGATCCGCGCCGCCCAACTGGGTTTCAAGGTCGCCTGCATCGACGAATGGAAAAACGCCGCCGGCGGCCCGGCTCCGGGGGGCACCTGCACCAACGTGGGTTGCATCCCGTCCAAGGCGCTGCTGCAGTCGAGCGAGCATTTTGAGCACGCCAACAAACACTTTGAAGAACATGGCATCAGCACCGGCAAAGTGACGATGGACGTGGCCAAGATGGTGGGCCGCAAGGACACCGTCGTGAAGCAGAACAACGACGGCATTCTCTACCTGTTCAAGAAGAACAAGGTCGCCTTCTTCCACGGTCGCGGTTCCTTCGTCAAGGCGGTGGACGGCGGCTACGAAGTGGCCGTGGCCGGCGACAAGCCCGAAACCCTGGTGGGCAAGCAAGTGGTGGTGGCCACCGGCTCAAACGCGCGCCAACTGCCGGGCGTGCCGTTTGACGAAGACAAGGTGCTGTCCAACGACGGCGCGTTGCGCATCGGCGCGGTGCCCAAGAAGCTGGTGCTGATCGGTTCTGGCGTGATCGGCCTGGAAATGGGTTCGGTCTGGCGCCGCCTGGGTGCCGACGTGACGGTGCTCGAAGGCCTGCCGACCTTCCTGGGCGCGGTGGACGAGCAGATCGCCAAGGAAGCCAAGAAGGCCTTTGACAAGCAGGGCCTGAAGATCGAGCTGGGCGTGCAGGTGGGCGAGGTCAAGGTCGGCAAGAAGTCCGTGACCGTGAACTACACCAGCGCCAAGGGCGAGGCCGTGGCGCTGGAAGCCGACAAGCTGGTGGTCTCCATCGGCCGGGTGCCCAACACCACGGGCCTGAACGCCGAAGCCGTGGGCCTGGCGCTGGACGAGCGCGGCGCCATCGTGGTAGACGCCGACTGCAAGACCAACCTGCCCGGCGTGTGGGCGGTGGGCGACGTGGTGCGCGGCCCGATGCTGGCCCACAAGGCGGAAGAAGAGGGCGTGGCGGTGGCCGAGCGCATCGCCGGTCAGCACGGCCACGTCAACTTCAACACCATCCCCTGGGTCATCTACACCAGCCCGGAAATCGCCTGGGTCGGCCGCACCGAGCAGCAACTCAAGGCCGACGGCGTGGCGTACAAGGCCGGCACCTTCCCGTTCCTGGCCAACGGCCGCGCGCGGGCGCTGGGCGACACCACCGGCATGGTCAAGTTCCTGGCCGACGCCCAGACGGACGAGATCCTGGGCGTGCACATCGTGGGCCCGATGGCGTCCGAGCTGATCTCGGAAGCCGTGGTGGCGATGGAGTTCAAGGCTTCGGCTGAGGACATTGCCCGCATTTGCCACGCGCACCCCAGCCTGAGCGAAGCGACCAAGGAAGCCGCGCTGGCGGTGGACAAGCGCACGCTGAACTTCTGAGCCCCATGGCGCACGTCCCCCAGACCATGGCCCCGACGGATTCCAGCACGGGAACCGGTGCGACCGGGTTCGGGCCGGTGCGTGCGGCCTATGAGGCCGAATTGAAGGTTCGAGGCTATCAGAGCGACCCCGCTCAGTTGCGGGCGGTGGCCGCACTGGAACGCTGTGCGGCCGAATGGTCGCACTTCAAACAGCGGCGCTCGAACGCCTTGAAGAAGTTCATCAACCGCCCGCCCATCCCGCAAGGGGTGTACATGTATGGCGGGGTAGGGCGGGGCAAAAGCTTCCTGATGGACTGCTTTTACAACGCCGTGCCTTTGCGCCGCAAGACCCGTTTGCATTTTCACGAGTTCATGCGCGAGGTGCACCGTGAACTGGTGGAATTGCAAGGCATTGCCAACCCGCTCGATGAACTGGGCAAGCGCATGGCCCGGCGCTATCGCCTGATCTGCTTCGATGAATTCCATGTGGCCGATGTGACCGACGCGATGATTCTCTACCGCGTGCTGGAGTCTATGCAGAAGTACGGCATCGGCATGGTCACCACCAGCAACTTCGTGCCCGACGGTCTCTATCCCGATGGTCTGCACCGCGACCGCATCCTGCCGGCCATCGCGCTGCTGAACCGCACGATGGACGTGATCAATGTGGACAACGGCACGGACTACCGCCGCCGCGTGCTGGAGCAGGTCAAGCTCTACCACTGCCCACTGGGGCCGCAGGCGGACGCGGAGATTGAGCAGGCGTTCGAGCGCCTGGCCGAAAGCCACGACGAGGAGCCGCTTCTGCACATCGAGTCGCGCGAGATCCGGGCGGTGCGCAAGGCCGGTGGCGTGGTCTGGTTCGATTTCCGCACCTTGTGCGGCGGGCCGCGGTCACAGAACGACTACCTGGAAATTGCCGCCCAGTTCCACACGGTGCTGCTGAGCAACGTGCCCCACATGCCGGTCAACATGGCCTCGCAGGCCCGGCGTTTCACCTGGCTGGTGGATGTGCTGTACGACCGGCGCGTGAAGCTGGTGCTGTCGGCCGAGGTACCAGCCGAGGCGCTGTACACCGAAGGGCCGTTGTCGCACGAGTTTCCGCGCACGGTGTCGCGGCTTAACGAAATGCAGTCGCAGGAATACCTGTCCGAAGCCCGGCGCGAGGTCGACACCGCCTTGACCTGAACCGCTGCCCGGTGGCGGTCGGTTTCACGCCGTCAAGGGTAGCAGCTTGAGGACGATGAGGGAGATGTTGTCGCCCCCGCCATAGGCGCGTTCGCGGGCCTTTTGCACCAGCAGTTCGCAGGCGGTGCGCGGCGGCAGCTGTTGCACCACCCGCCCCAGTTCGAGGTCGCTGAAGTAGTGCCACAGGCCATCGCTGCACGCCAACAGGCTGTCGCCTGGGCGCAGGGCCTGCAGGATGGTTTCGCTCACCACGGGGGCGCTTTCGGTGCCCAGACAGTGCAGCAGCATGTTGCTGCGCGGATCGACCTGGGCCTGGGCCTCGGTCAGTTCGCCACGGTCCACCAAGCTTTGCACATAGGAATGGTCGCGGCTGCGGACTTCGAGGCGTTCCCCGCGGAAGTGGTAGAGACGCGAATCCCCGGAGTGCGCCCAATGGCAGCGCCCGCCAGGCATCAGCAGGAACGCGGCCAGGGTGCTGTGCGGTTCTTCTTCGGCGGCCACGGCCGTCAGGCGGATGACTGTGTGGGCTTCGAGGGCCAGCCGGTGCAGGAGATCCTGGGGGTCGTCGGTGAGCGGATCGAAGCGCTCGAAAAGTTGCTGCGCCGTGAGCATGACCTGGTCCGAAGCTTTGCGGCCGCCGCTGCGGCCGCCCATGCCATCGGCCACGACACCGAGCACGCAGGCTGGGTGTCGGGGATGGGGCATCAAGGCCAATTGGTCTTGCTGGTAGGCCCTGTCACCAGGGTCCAATCCGGTCGCCGCCACGATGCGGTAGGGCGCGGCGGCGAGGGTCGGCGGCAGGGGGGCAACGGGCTGGGCCGACTTCATGCGCCGGTTTCCACACGGTCCCGCCCCAGGGCTTTAGCCTGGTACAGCGCCTGGTCGGCCTGTTGCACCAGGGTCGTGGCGTGGACGGCCCGGTCGCTGGTGCAGGCCAGCCCGATCGAAATCCGCACCTCTATGGCTTCACCGTCGCACGACAGGCGCAACTGGGCCACTCGGCTGCGCAGTTCCTCGGCCCGTTCGCGGGCGGTGTCTGGCGACACGTTGGGTAAGAGCAGCAAAAATTCTTCGCCGCCGTAGCGGCAGGCGATGTCGCCGGCGCGCAGGGTCGTGCTCAGGGTTTCAGCCACAGCCACCAGCACGCGGTCGCCCAAGGGATGACCATGTCGGTCGTTGATGCGCTTGAAGTGGTCGATGTCGAGCATCATCACGCACAGTGGGGTGCCGTCGCGCAGGCAACGCGCCAGTTCCCGGTCGATGGTGGCGGCCAGGTAGCGCCGGTTGTAGAGGCCGGTGAGCGGGTCGCGGTCGACTTCTTCCCGCAGTTGGGTCTGGAGCAAGCGGATCTCGGCCAACTGATTTTGCAAAGCCACTTCGTTCTCTTTGAGCCGTTGTCGCGCCTGGTGCAATTTGAGGGTGCGGGTGTGTGCCCCCAGGCTGTACAAAATCAGGTAAGTGGAGAGGGTGACGATGGACAGCAGGGCCACCGGCAGACTGCTGTCTGGGGCAAAGCGCAGGCCAGTCCAGGGCAAAGCCACCAGCACGCCCAGGAGCAGCGCACCAGTGGCTTCCAGCAGCCCCTGACGGCCTTCGAAGGCGGCCAGGTTGATGCAGGTGCCGATCCCAAAGAGGAAGGTGATCCAGAGCGGGAAGCCCAGGCTGGCGGCCCACATGCCAAAGCAGAAGGCATCCAGCCGCATGTTGATAATCTCGGCCTGGAGGGGATGCCGGGCCCTTTTGGCCCAGAGGTACACAAGGTGCGGGTACACGAGGAACTGGCCGACCAACGCCCACCAGGCCCAGGTCGGCGGGTTCAGGCTGTGTAGGTGCAGGCCCACCACGCCGCAGCCCATGGCCCAGGAGGCCGTGCGGTTGCGGTGGTTCATCCGCACCACCCAATGGGGCGTGGTCGAGGCTGTGGAGGGGGCTGCTTCAGGGATGGGCATTGGAGGCTACGTCGCCCGCCAGATTGCCGTGCGGGTCACGGGCGCGCAAAAGCCCATGAGGGCGGTGCGTTGGCCGGAATGTGGCTGGAGCAGGAAGTCTCTCTCTGAGGTATGGGTGATCTCTATTCTAGGCCCATGCCGGGCTGGGTAGGCTTGCGTCGGCGATGCATCGGCGACTTGCTTTGCAAACGCAAGTATTATTTAACATAATGCACA
>NZ_NWMV01000077.1 GCF_002837145.1 Macromonas nakdongensis
ACCAGCGGCACGGGCGCCTGCCCTGGGCGCGGCTGGTGGAGCCCGCCATCGCCCTGGCCGAACACGGCTTTGCCGTGGGCCTCCGCCTGCACACCCTGCTGGCCCAGGACCCACACCTGCGGCGCGACCCGACCGCCGCCCGGCATTTTTACGACGCCCACGGCCAGCCCTGGCCGGTGGGACACCGCCTGCGCAACCCAGTGCTGGCCGACACCCTGCGCCGCATCGCGGCACAGGGTGCCGCGGGCCTGCTGCACGGGCCGCTGGCCCAGGCCCTGGTGGACCAGGTGCGCCAACACCCGCAACGGCCGGGTACCCTGAGCCTGGACGACCTGCGCACCTACCGCCCCCTTGAGCGCCAGGCGCTGTGCTACCCCCTGGCCACCCCGGCGCGCCGCTACCGCGTGTGTGGTTTTCCGCCGCCGAGTTCGGGGGGGCTGGCCGTCGGGCAGATCCTGGGCACGCTGGCCCACCTGCTGCCCGAAGTGCCCGCAACGAACGCCACGGCGCCCACGCCCGGCTGGCTGCACCGCTACACCGAAGCCGCCCGCCTGGCCTTTGCCGACCGGGCCCAGTACGTGGCCGACCCCGACTTCGTTCCCGCCCCCGGCGGGGACTGGGCCAGCCTGCTGGCACCGGCCTACCTGCAGGCACGGGCCGGCCTGATCGGGCCCCGCGCCATGCCACAAGCCCCGGCCGGCACCCCCGGCGGCAGCCCCCTGGCTTGGGCCCCCATGCCCGAACAGCCCGAGCGCGGCACCAGCCACCTCAGCGTGGTCGACGCCCAGGGCCATGCGGTGGCCCTGACCACCACCATCGAAAGCGCCTTTGGCGCACGGCAGATGGTGGGCGGTTTCCTGCTGAACAACCAGCTGACCGACTTCAGCTTCCAGCCGCGCGACGCCTCCGGCCGGCCCGTGGCCAACCGGGTCGAACCGGGCAAGCGGCCGCGTTCGTCCATGGCGCCCACGCTGGTGTTCGACGCCGACACCGGCCAACTGGTCATGAGCAGCGGCAGCCCGGGCGGCGCCTTCATCATCCACTACACCGCCAAGGTCTTGCACGGGGTGCTGCAGCAGGGCCTGGATGCGCAAAGCGCCATCGATGCGCCCAACTTCGGCAGCACCGGTGGGCCGCTGGTGCTGGAGGCCGGGCGCTTTGCACCCGACACCGTGCAGGCCCTGCGCGAGCGCGGCCACGCGGTGCGCGAACAGCCCCTGACCAGCGGACTGCAGGCCTTGCAGGTGCTGCCCGGCGGGCTGTTCGGTGGGGCCGACCCGCGGCGAGAAGGTGTGGTGGCCGGCGACTGAAACGCACCCGGAAAACGGGCCGCAACTTCGCTACCATCCCCGGATGAACGCGCAACGCCCCGGGGAGACCACCGACCAGCCCTTGCCACCCGGTTTGATGGTGGTGCACGGCAACCACGCCGAGGCCTTGCGCGACCTGACCGTCACCTGGCTGCGGCGCTACCCGCTGGCGCCGCTGGAAAACGAAACCCTGCTGGTGCAGAGCAACGGCATCGCCCAGTGGCTCAAGCTGTCGCTGGCCGAACCGCCCGAGCGCGGAGGCGCCGGCATTGCCGCGGCGCTGCAGTTCCACCTGCCCTCGCAATTTTTGTGGCAGGCCTACCGCGCGGTGCTGGGGCCGGAACGGGTGCCCGAGACCTCGCCCTTCGACAAGCCACGCCTGGTCTGGCGCCTGATGCGCCTGCTGCCCACCCTGCTGGACCAGGCCGCCTACGCGCCGCTGCAGCGCTTCCTGGCCGACGACGCCGACCGGCGCAAACGCTTCCAGCTGGCCGAGCGCCTGGCCGACCTGTTCGACCAGTACCAGGTCTACCGGGCCGACTGGTTGCACGCCTGGGGCCAGAACCAGGACGTGCTGCTTGACGCGCGCGGCGACGCCGTGGATCTGGACTCCGACCAGCGTTGGCAACCTGCCCTCTGGCGCGCCCTGCTGCGCGACGTGCAGACCGACCCCAGCGCCCCCCGCCCCGGCCGGGCCGCGGTGCACGAAGCGTTTCTGGCACAGGCGCGCCAGTGGCAAGGCCCGGAACGCCCGGCCGGTTTGCCACGCCGCCTGGTGGTGTTCGGCATCTCCAGCCTGCCGCGCCAGTCGCTGGAGGTGCTGGCCGTGCTGGCGCGCTGGTGCCAGGTGCTGATGTGCGTGCACAACCCCTGCGAACACCACTGGGCCGACATCGTGTCCGACCACGAACTGTTGCGCGCCGCCGAACGCCACGGCACCCGTCAGGCCCGGCGCCCCAACGCCCCGGCCGTGCTCACGCCCGAACAACTGCACCAGCACGCCCACCCCTTGCTGGCGGCCTGGGGCAAGCAGGGGCGGGACTTCATCGGTCTGCTCAACGAACACGACCGCCCCGAGGCCCTGGCCCACCACCGCCGGCACTTCCAGGCCATTGGGCACAGCACCGACCTGTTCGTGGCACCGCCCGCCGACACCCTGCTGCGCCAGCTGCAGGACGACATCCGCGACCTGCGCCCGCTGCACGAAACCCGTGCCCGCTGGCCTGCGGTGGACCCGGCGCAGGACGCCTCGGTGCGTTTCCACCTGGCCCACAGCCCGCAACGCGAGGTGGAGGTGCTGCACGACCAGCTGCTGGCCGCCTTCCAGGCCGACCCCACGCTGACCCCGCGCGACGTGATCGTGATGGTGCCCGACGTGCAGGCCTACGCCCCGCACATCCAGGCGGTGTTCGGCCTGCTGCCGGCGCACGACCCGCGCCACATCCCCTTCAGCGTGGCCGACCAGGGCGCTGCCGCCACCGACCCGCTGCTGCACGCCTTGCGCCTGCTGCTGCGCCTGCCCCAGGCCCGGCTGAGCGCCAGCGAACTCATGGACCTGCTGGACGTGCCCGCCGT
>NZ_NWMV01000078.1:0-133 GCF_002837145.1 Macromonas nakdongensis
GCCGGGGGCAGGGCGCGCCGGCTGTCGCTGGCGTCCAGCCAGGCGTGGCGCAGGATGCGTACGCAGCGTTCCATCTCACCACCCCCCCGAGGCGCCGCCGCCCCCGCTGTTGCCACCACCACCGGACGAAAAA
>NZ_NWMV01000078.1:248-3470 GCF_002837145.1 Macromonas nakdongensis
GCCCACCACCAGGGCCAGCAGCCCCACACCCACGCCGATCCACGGCGACGCGGTGAGGTAGGCCGCCAGCACGCCGGTGGCCAGGGGCGCAGCCACGGTGCCGAGCTTGTTGCCCAAGATTTCGCGCAGCAGCAGGTTCAGGAACAAGGCCCCGAACCCAAGCAGGGCCAGGGTGTCGGTCCAGTCGTCGGCACCGGTCGAGCCCGTCGCACCGCTGGCCGGCAGGGGCAGGATCTCGCCCTTCAGCTGGGCGATGATCGCGTCCACCCCGGCGTTCAGGCCGGCGGCGTAGTCGCCTTGCTTGAAATGCGGGGCGATGGACTGGTCGATGATGCGCCTGGCCACCAGGTCGGGGATGGCGCCTTCCACCGCCTTCATGGTGGCGATGCGCAACCGCCGATCGTTCTTGGCCACCACCAGCAGCACGCCGTCGCCGACCTCGCGGCGGCCAATCTTCCAGGCATCGCCCAGGCGCTGGCTGTAGTCGGCGATGTCCTCCGGCGCGGTGCTGGGCACCAGCACCACCACCACCTGGCTGCCGCGTTCGCGCTCGAAGGCGGCGAGCTTGTCTTCCAGGGCCTGGCGTTCGGCGGC
Source organism: Macromonas nakdongensis (assembly GCF_002837145.1). Lineage (GTDB taxonomy): Bacteria > Pseudomonadota > Gammaproteobacteria > Burkholderiales > Burkholderiaceae_C > Macromonas_B > Macromonas_B nakdongensis. Next base: position 843 of record NZ_NWMV01000078.1, read on the forward strand.
GCCGAGGGTGGCGGTCTGGTCGATGACGCGGGCCGTCAGGGGCGGCACGGGCAACAGGTCCTGCGCCAGCGCCGGCCAGGCCGTCCACAGCAGAACGAACCACCACAGCCAGCACCACCCGCCCAGGCAGCGCGCACCGCAAGCTCCCACCCGGCCTGCCACCGGTCCACCCCAGGCACGCGCGGCCCCGACAGCGAAAGGCAAGGAGCGCAGGATCACGGCCGGGTCACTTTTTCTGGAAATCGACCTGAGGCGGGACGCTCAGGGCGGCCTCGTTGGCCACGCTGAAGTTGGCCTTGGGGCTGTAGCCGAACACCATGGCGGTGAGGTTGCTGGGGAAGCTGCGCGCCAGCACGTTGTAGTCCTGCACCGACTGGATGTAGCGGTTGCGCGCCACGGTGATGCGGTTTTCGGTGCCTTCTAGCTGCACCCGCAGGTCGCCGAAACCCTGGTTGGCCTTGAGGTTGGGGTACTGCTCCGACACCACCAGCAGGCGGCTGAGGGCGCTGCCCAGCTCGCCCTGGGCGGCCTGGAAGCGTTGCATGGCCTGCGGGTCGTTGAGCATGTCGGGGGTGACCTGGATGGCGGTGGCGCGGGAACGCGCCTCGATCACGCGGGTCAGCGTCTCCTGCTCGAACGCGGCCTCGCCCTTGACGGTGGCCACCAGGTTGGGCACCAGGTCGGCGCGGCGCTGGTACTGGTTGAGCACCTCGGCCCAGGCCGAGACGGTCTGTTCGTCCAGGCGCTGGAAGTCGTTGTAGCCGCAGCCACCGAGCGCGGCGGACAGGGTCAGGGCCAGCGCCCAACGGGTGGTTCTCGCTTGCATGGGTACCTCGCAATCTGCCGACCCGACCGGCGGCGTGAACACCGCACCGGAGCCGATGCGCCATGTTAACGGACGGCCATGACCGCGCCTGCTGGAACCACCCCCATCGGCTGGGAAGCGGCGCGCTCGGCGGCCTCGCGCCGGGCCCAGGTGCGCTCGTGGAAGAAGTAGGCCACGGCCTGCACGGTGGGTTCGAGGATGCTCAGGGTCAGGGCCGCCCAGAGTTGGCCGGTGACGGCGTAGGCGACCGTGGCCGCCACGGCGATGTGCATCACGTAGTAGCTGCCGGTCTTCATGAGGGTGCGGCGGTGGGAGCGGGTGAAGTGCTGGAGGCGTGCCATGGTGGGACTCCTGTCGAGGGGGATGGAGAAATGGTAGCCATTCTCATTTCTATAGGCAATCGATGGCGTCTATTTGATTGATAGCGTCAATGACCAGACTTCTACAATCTGGGCCATTCCCTCAAGCCCCCTGCTCACCATGAAATTTCTGCGCTTCTCCGACATCTGCGCCAGCGGTCAGGCCACTGGCAAACGCGTCTTCATCCGTGCCGACCTGAACGTACCGCAAGACGACGATGGCAACATCACCGAGGACACGCGCATCCGCGCCTCGCTGCCGGCCATCCAGATGGCGCTGGACGCCGGGGCCGCGGTGATGGTGACCTCGCACCTGGGCCGCCCGACCGAGGGCGAGTTCAAGCCCGAAGACACGCTGGCCCCGGTGGCCAAGCGCCTGGGCGAGCTGCTGGGCCGCGAGGTGCCGCTGGTGCAGAACTGGGTGGACGGCGGCTTTGCCGTGGCCCCGGGCCAGGTGGTGCTGCTGGAGAACTGCCGCCTGAACGTGGGCGAGAAAAAGAACAAGCCCGAGCTGGCCGCCAAGCTGGGCGCGCTGTGCGACGTGTTCGTGCACGACGCCTTCGGCACCGCCCACCGCGCCGAGGCCACCACCTACGGCATCGCCGAAACCGCCCCCATCGCCTGCGCCGGCCCGCTGCTGGCAGCCGAGATGGACGCCATCACCCAGGCGCTGGAAAACCCGGCGCGCCCGCTGGTGGCCATCGTCGGTGGCTCCAAGGTCAGCACCAAGCTGTCCATCCTGAAAACCCTGGCCAGCAAGGTGGACCAGCTGATCGTGGGCGGCGGCATCGCCAACACCTTCCTGCTGGCCGCGGGCAAGCGCATCGGCGATTCGCTGGCCGAGCCCGAGATGGTGCGCGAGGCGCAGCAGGTGATGGACATCATGAAGGAACGCGGCGCCGAGGTGCCGCTGCCGGTGGACGTGGTGGTGGCCGACGAAGTCTCGGCGCTGGCGCGCGCCAACCGCATCCCGGTGGACGACGTGGCCCCGCACGACCGCATCCTGGACGTGGGCCCCAAAACCTCGGCCAAGCTGACCGAGATCATCGCCCACGCCGGCACCATCGTCTGGAACGGCCCGGTGGGCGTGTTTGAGTACCCGCAGTTCGCCGGCGGCACCAAGATGATGGCCTCGGCCATCGCCCACTCCGAGGCGTTTTCCATCGCCGGTGGCGGCGACACGCTGGCCGCCATCGCCAAGTACCACATCACCGACGAGGTGGACTACATCAGCACCGGCGGCGGCGCCTTCCTGGAGGTGCTGGAGGGCAAGACGCTACCGGCGTTTGAGGTGCTGGCCAAGCGCGCCTGAGGCGTCGCCCGCCCCGCAGCCACCGCGCGCCGGCACCCGCCGGGCGCGGTTTTTTTGCGCCCGGCGTGGCAGGCGCTCAGGCGGGCAGGGTGAACAGCGGCAGGTCGTGCGCGGTGGCCAGCCGGTCGAGC
>NZ_NWMV01000079.1 GCF_002837145.1 Macromonas nakdongensis
CGCCTACCCGGGTCTGGCCCCGGCCGAGCTGCCCGTGGCGGCCTTCCCCCGCCTGCGCGACTACGCCGGCCGCGGCGTCGTCACCACCGCCACCTACGCCGCGCGGCAGTACGGCGTGGGCTCGGCCATGGGGCTGATGAAGGCCGCCCAGCGCTGCCCCGACGCCATCCTGCTGCCGGTGAACTTCGACGCCTACCGCCGCTGTTCGCGCGCGTTCAAAGCCGTCATCACCGAGATCGCACCGGTGATGGAGGACCGCGGCATCGACGAGGTCTACATCGACTTCACCGACGTGCCCGGCGGCCAGCGCGAGGGCGGCCGGGTGCTGGCGCGGCTGATCCAGAAAGGCATTTTCGACGCCACTGGCCTGACCTGCTCGATCGGCGTGGCGCCGAACAAGCTGCTGGCCAAAATGGCCAGCGAGTTCAACAAGCCCAACGGCATCTCCATCGTCCAGCCGACGGACCTGGAGCCCCGGATCTGGCCGCTGCCGTGCCGGAAAATCAACGGCATCGGCCCCAAAACCGACGAGAAATTGCAGGCCCTGGGCGTGCACACCATCGGCGAACTGGCGGCGCAGCCGCTGGACGCGCTGCTCGAACATTTCGGCCAGAGCCTGGGCCACTGGCTGCACCACGCCGCCTGGGGCCGCGACGACCGGCCGCTGCACACCCACAGCGAGCCGGTGAGCCTGAGCCGCGAAACCACCTTCGAGCGCAACCTGCACCCGGTGCGCGACCGCGCCGACCTCAGCGCCCAGTTCACCCGGCTGAGCGAACAGGTCGCGGCCGACCTGCAGCGCAAGGGCTACCGCGGCCGCAGCGTGGCGGTCAAGCTGCGCTTCGACGATTTCCGCGTCATCACCCGCCACCACCGGCTGCCGGCGCCGGTGGACCAGGCAGAGGCCATCCTGTGGGCGGCGCGCCAGGCCCTCAAGCGCGCCCCGCTGGAGCGGCCGTTGCGGCTGCTTGGGGTGCGGGTCGACGGTCTGCAGCGCCGGGACGAGCTGGCCGAAGCCGCCGCGCCAACCGCGCCACCGGCGGACGCACCCGACGACGGGCAGGGCCGCCTGTTTTGACCCAGCGCCCTCGCTTGATCTACATCAAATCCGGCAGATCAAAGCCGCACAAGCAGCAGATATGGTCGCCACCCAGGGGGTTTTCGGTCACAATGCCCCGGCCGACGCCGGCCCGGCTTTGACCCCCAGGGCCGGCTCTGCAAGAATGCCCCCACACCCCGCCGCCCCGTTCCCCGCAAGGTGCCCCCGATGAAGCTGAACCTGCCCGTCACCCAGATCGAGTACGACTACCCCGGTCAGGAAATGCTGGTGTCCACCACCGACACCAAGGGCTACATCACCCACTGCAACTCGGCGTTCGTGTCGGTCAGCGGCTACAGCCACGACGAGCTGATCGGGCAAAACCACAACATGATCCGCCACCCGGACATGCCGCCCGAAGGCTTCAAGGACCTGTGGGCCACCGTGGGGCGCGGCAAACCCTGGACCGGGCTGGTGAAGAACCGCCGCAAGAACGGCGACCACTACTGGGTGGTGGCCAATGTCACGCCCATCCTGCAGGGCCAGAAACCGGTGGGCTACCTGTCGGTGCGGGTCAAGCCCACCCGCGACCAGATCCAGGCGGCCGAAACGCTGTACGCTCAGATCGCGCGCGAGCGCGACAGCGGCCGCCCCACGCTCACCCTCAAAGGCGGCCACGTGCGCCTGCTGGGCTGGCGCGGCTGGCTGGAGGCGCACCGCCACGCCACCTTCAGCCAACGCCTGGCGCTGACCCTGGGCGCCGTGACCTTGCTCGGCATGGCCCCGGCGGTGCTGCGCTACGTCCGACCCGACCTGATCGGCGACCTCACCGGCCTGGGCCTGCAGCTGGGGGTGATGCTGCTGGGCATCGGCGGCATCATGGCCTGGTTCCAGGGCAAATTTACCGCCGGCGTGGCCGAGGCCGACCAGTTCGCCGCCGACCTGGCCAGCTGCAACCTGACCACCCAGGTCCGCGGCCAGTACCCCGAACCCATGGGCTCGCTCATCCGCAAGCTGGTGCAGGTGCAGGTCAACCTGCGCGCCGTCATCGGCGACGTGCGCACCGAAATCGCGGGCTTCAGCCAGTCGGCGCAGGAAATCGCCGCGGGCAGCCTGGACCTGTCGGCCCGCACCGAATCGCAGGCCAGCAGCCTGGAGGAAACCGCCGCGTCGATGGAAGAGCTGTCGAGCACCGTGCGCCAGACCGCCGACACCGCCAACGAGGTGGCCCAGCAGACCCAGCACAGCAGCCGCACCGCGGCCGAAGGCCAGCGCGTCATCCGCGCGGTGGGCGAGTCGATGGCGCACATCGAGCAGTCCTCGCGCAAGATGAGCGAGATCATCGGCGTGATCGAAAGCATCGCCTTCCAGACCAACATCCTGGCGTTGAACGCGGCGGTGGAGGCGGCCCGCGCCGGCGAACAGGGCCGGGGCTTTGCGGTGGTGGCATCGGAGGTGCGGGCGCTGGCCCAGCGCAGCGCCACCGCGGCCAAGGAGATCCGCGACCTGATCGGGGCCTCGGTGCAGCAGGTGGGCCAGGGCGCGCAGCAGATGCACACCGCCTCGCAGACCATCGACAGCGTCGCGCAGGAGGTGCAGCGCGTGTCGGACCTGGTGCTGCAGATCACCAGCGCGACGCAGGAACAGTCGCAAGGCATTTCGCAGGTGAACGAAGCGGTGACGCAGCTCGATGCCGTCACCCAGCAGAACGCTGCACTGGTGGAACAGTCCACCGCCGCGGCCGAGAACCTGAGCGTGGGCACCGTCAGCCTGCAGCGCGCGGTGGAGGTGTTCCGCCTGCCCTGAAGGGCGCCCCGACAACCGGCCTCAAGCCGCGGGGACAGCCGTCACCCGCCCGTGCTCACTGGCGCGCGGTACGCACGTTTTCGGGCGGCTGCTGCGGGTGGCTGGTGCGCCAGGGGTTGATGTCCAGCCCGCCGCGGCGGGTGTAGCGCGCGGTCACGCTCAGGCGGGTCGGCCGGCAGCGCGTCCACACGTCCATGAAGATGCGCTCGACGCACTGCTCGTGGAATTCGTGGTGGTTGCGAAAGCTCACCAGGTAGCGCAGCAGGCCGGCCTGGTCGATGGGCGCACCGGTGTAGGCGATGCGCACGCTGCCCCAGTCGGGCTGGCCGGTCACCAGGCAGTTGCTTTTCAGCAGGTCGCTCACCAGCGCTTCCTCCACCGCAGGCTGGCTGGCGTCGGCGCGCAGCAGTTCGGGCGCGGGGGTGTAGTGGGTGCACTCCACGTCCAGGCGGTCCAGGCTCAGGCCGTCCAGCGGGGCCAGCCGCTCCTGCGTCCACTGGGCCGGGGTCAGCACGCGCACACCCACGCTGCCCTGGCGGCCCGCGCCACGCCACACCGCCTCGGCCAGGTCGGCGCGCAGCCGGGCCTGCACCGCTTCGGCATCGTCGAACACGCTCTGGTTGTAGCTGTTCAGGTAAAGCTTGAAGGACTTGCTCTCGACGATGTTGGGCGTCTCGCAAGGCACGGTGATGTGGGCGAGGGCCACCTGCGGCTTGCCGCGCGGGTTGAGCCAGCTCAGCTCGAACGCGGTCCATAGGTCGGCGCCCAGGAAAGGCGGCGTGCCGGCGATGCCGATCTCGGCGCGCTTGGGCGCGCGCGGCAGCGGGAACAGCAGACCCGGGTCGTAGCGGTCGGCATAGGCCGAGGCCTGGCCCAGTGGGGACTCTTCGGGACGGGAAGCGGTGGTCATGGTGGGGCCTGGGTCAGACGAATTCGCGTTCGCGCAGCCATTTGGTGGCCACCCATTTTTCGCCTTCGAGCACGGGCGCGCCGCCGTGCAGCGTCTGGGTGGCGGGATGGGGCCGGTCGTAGGCAAAAAACACGGCGTTACCGCGCTGCGGCGCCACCTCCAGCCCCACGTCGGGGAAGGTGGTGCCGCCACCGCGCACCGGCTCGTTCAGGTACATCACCAGGGTGCCGACGCGCTGGCCACCGCGCTGGGTGATCTTGGGCGTGCCCGGCTCCTTGGGGTCGAAATAGTCGTAGTGCGGCTTGTATTCGGCACCGGGGCGGTACTGCAGCACCTGCAGACCTTCGCCGTGCTCCACCGGCCAGTGCAGCAGGCGGGCGATGCGCGCTTCAATGCGGGCGATCAGCTCGCTCTCACCGCGGCGGAAGAACATGCCCTGGCTGGTGCGGTCGGCGTTCAGGGCCTCGCCGCCGGTCTGGGTTTCGACCGTGAGCGAACGGCTCATGCGCGGGCGGGCCGCGGCCACCAGGGCCTCGCATTCCTCGGGCGCCAGCAGGTTGCCGAACAACACCAGCTGCGGGCGGCGCAGGCTCACCAGCACCTCCACCGTGCGGTCGCCGGCGTCGAGCAGGCGCGGCGCGCCGCGCAAATCGGGCTGGGGCAGGGGTGGCGCGAATGCCTCGGCACGCCCCGGCGCGGCCTCGGTCACCTGGCGCGGTGCCTGCGGCAAAGCCTGGGTTGGCGCGCGCTCGGCCAAGTGCTCGCTCAAGGTGTGTTCCAGCGCGTCCAGGGCCACCGCCTCGGACCAACCGGCGTCCAGCATGGCCTGGAGCACGGCGTCCGGGGCGAAGCCGGCCGTGGCCTGGGCCACGATCCAGTCGCGCAATGCGGGGGTCACGGTCTGCGTCATGTCGGGCACCTCCACAGGGGGTGGATCAGGCCTTGGCGTCGCGGCGGAACACCAGCCGGTCGGGTTCGGAGGCGACGGGCACGTAGGCGTAGCCTTCCAGGTCGAAGTCCTGCAGCCGCTCCACCGTGGCGATCCGGTGCTGCACCGCGTAACGCACCATCAGGCCCCGCGCGCGCTTGGCCATGAAGCTGATGACCTTGTACTTCCCGGCCTTGAACTCCTCGAACACGCAACTCACCACGCGCGGTTTCAGCGCCTGCTTGTCCACCGACTTGAAGTATTCCTCGCTGGCCAGGTTGACCACCACCGGCGCCAGTTCGGCCGCGGCGCGCTGGTTCAGGTAATCGGCGATCTGCGTGCCCCAGAACTGGTACAGGTTCTTGCCCTTGGCCGTGGCCAGTCGCGTGCCCATTTCCAGGCGGTAAGGCTGCATCAGGTCGAGCGGGCGCAACACACCGTACAGGCCGCTGAGGATGCACAGGTGCGCCTGCAACCACTGCAGCTGGGCTTCGTCCAGGGTCTTGGCGTCCAGGCCTTCGTAGACGTCGCCGTTGAAGGCCAGCACCGCGGGCTTGGCGTTCTGCGGGGTGAATTCGGGCACCCAGGCCTGGTAGCGGGCCACGTTCAGGCCAGCCAGCGGGTCGCTCAGGTCCATCAGCGCGGCGATCTGCTGCGGCGACTGCTGGCGCAGCACCCCGATCAGCTCGGCCGCCTGCGGCACGAACAGCGGCTGGGTGTGGCTGGCGGTGACCGCGGGGGTCTCGTAATCCAGGGCCTTGGCGGGAGACAGCAGGAACAGCATGGCAAACGGCGGGTCGCGAAGTAAACCGGGATTATGAACAAGTCGGCGCGGGCGCCCGGCAGGCGGGACAATCGCCTCCATGCTGACCGTTTTGCATTTGGACGACCACCTGGCCGCGGTGGACAAACCGCCCGGCCTGCTGGTGCACCGCACCGGGCTGGACGCGGGCGAAACCCGCTTTGCCTTGCAGCTGCTGCGCGACCAGCTGGGCCGGCCGGTGTGGCCGGTGCACCGGCTCGACAAAGGCACCAGCGGCGTGCTGCTGTTCGCGCTCGACGCCGACACCGCGCGCCGCCTGGGCCAGGCCTTCGACAGCGGCGCAGGCCTGCGCAAAACCTACCAGGCCATGGTGCGCGGCTGGCCGGCCGGTGCCGGCACGATCGACCACCCGCTCAAACGCATGCCCGACGACATGCGCACTGAGCGCGAGGCAGTGCAAGAAGCCCTGACCCATTACCGCACGCTGGCGCGCCACGAACTGCCCCTGCCCCAGGGTGGCTTCGCCACCACCCGCTGCGCCCTGGTGGAGCTCCGGCCCCTGACCGGCCGCCGACACCAGTTGCGGCGGCACCTCAAGCACATCGCCCACCCCATCATCGGCGACGCCACCCACGGCAAGGGGCCGCTGAACCGCGCCCTGGCCGACCTGCTGGGCAGGCAGCGGCTGTGGCTGCACGCCGCCCAGCTGGAGCTTCAACACCCGCACACGGGCGAACACCTGTCCCTGGCCGCCGCGCCCGGACCCGAATGGCAAGCCTGGCCCGGCCGCATCGGTTAAGGTTTGCGCCTGCCCCCACCACACCTCACCCAGGGAACCTTTCACGCATGAAACAGCAACTCATGGTCTTCGGCGACGTGTACAACGAGTCCGCCGCGCGCGCGCAAGCCGATCTGGAAAAAAGCGGCGCCTTCGGCTGGGCCGCCAAAGCCAAACTCTGGGACCGCCCCAAAGACGCGGACATCGCCCTGGTGTCCTCCGAAAAGCGCTATGAACCGCTGTGGCACATCAAGGCCAGCCGCCACGTGGCCTTTGAAGTCAAGTGCACCTACACCGTCAAAGCCAGCAACGCCCACGCGCTCCACACCACCCTCCTCGGCCAGACCTTCGACATCCCCGCGAGCCGCACCCTGACCCTGGAGGCCACCGAGCACTGCGACAAACGGGTGGAGCTGTCCGAGTTCATCAACGGCATGCACAAAAACAGCGGCGGCAAATCGCCCGCCGAGTACGTGGCCAAATACAGCGCCAGGTCCGTCGAGCACACGAACGACCTGGTGACGATCGACCCCGAGGTGACGGCCGCGGTGGTGGCCCAGGACATCAAGGTCCGCCTGATGGAGCCGGTGGCGGCCACCCACATCCTTCACGACGAGCTGGTGATCCACGAACTGCTGCTGTACTACCGCCCGGTCTATGCCTTTGAGTACGCCTGGCGCGACAAAAAGGGGGTGGTGGAGATCGACGCCCTGACCGGTGGCGTGAACCGGGAAGGCAACATGCTGGCCAGCACCGCGCGCGGCATGATGACCCGCGAAAACCTGTTCGACGTCGGGGCCGAAGTGGCCAACGCCCTGGTGCCCGGCGGCGGTGTGCTGGTCAAACTCGTCAACGTGGCCACCAAAGGCAGCGGCGCGGCCTGAACCCCGCGCAGCGGGACCGCGCGCAAACCCTAAAATCCCAGGGTTCCGCGGCCCCGCTGCCGCACCTCGGTGCGCACCCCGCCACCTCCCCAGATTTCTTTCGTTCCAGCACCATGTCCGAAGCCCCCAGCCAACCCGGCCTCCAAGCCCTGTCCAAATCCTTCGAGCCCGCCGCGCTGGAAGCCCAGTGGGGCCCCGAGTGGGAGCGCCGCGGCTACGGCCACGCCGGCTTCCGCGGCACCGCCCAGCCCAGCGCCGAAGCCGCTGCCGCCGGCCGCAACTTCGCCATCCAGCTGCCACCGCCCAACGTCACCGGCACGCTGCACATGGGCCACGCCTTCAACCAGACCATCATGGACAGCCTGACCCGCTACCACCGCATGGCCGGGTTCAACACCGCGTGGATTCCGGGCACCGACCACGCCGGCATCGCCACCCAGATCGTGGTGGAGCGCCAATTGCAAGGCCAAGGCATCAGCCGCCACGACATGGGCCCGACGCCCGAAGAAGCGCGCAAGAACTTCGTCGCCAAGGTCTGGGAATGGAAGGAGCAGTCCGGCAACACCATCACCACCCAGATGCGCCGCATGGGCGACAGCGTGGACTGGACGCGCGAGTACTTCACCATGGACGACAAGCTCTCCAAGGTGGTGACCGAGACCTTCGTCAAGCTCTACCAGCAGGGCCTGATCTACCGCGGCAAGCGCCTGGTCAACTGGGACCCGGTGCTGATGAGCGCGGTGAGCGACCTGGAAGTGGAAAGCGAAGAAGAGGACGGCAGCCTGTGGCACATCGCCTACCCGCTGGCCAGCGGCGAAGGCCAGCTGGTGGTGGCCACCACCCGCCCCGAAACCCTGCTCGGCGACGTGGCCGTGATGGTGCACCCCGAAGACGAACGCTACGCCCACCTGATCGGCCAGTACGTGAAGCTGCCGCTGTGCGACCGTGAGATTCCGGTGATCGCCGACGACTACGTGGACCGCGAATTCGGCACCGGCGTGGTGAAGGTCACCCCCGCGCACGACGCCAACGACTACGCCGTGGGCCAACGCCACCAGCTGCCCCTGATCGGCGTGCTCACGTTGGACGCCAAGATCAACGACCACGGCCCCGCGAAGTACCGCGGCCTGGACCGCTTCGTGGCCCGCAAGCAAATCGTGGCAGACCTGGAAGCCGCCGGCCTGCTGGTGGAAGTGAAGAAGCACAAGCTCATGGTGCCGCGCTGCGCCCGCACCGGCCAGGTGGTCGAGCCCATGCTGACCGACCAGTGGTTCGTCGCCATGAGCAAGGTCAGCGAGCAGGACCCGAGCGGCAAGAGCATCGCGCAAAAAGCCATCGACGCCGTGCAAAGCGGCCAGGTCACCTTCGTGCCCGAAAACTGGGTCAACACCTACAACCAATGGATGAACAACATCCAGGACTGGTGCATCAGCCGCCAGCTGTGGTGGGGCCACCAGATCCCGGCCTGGTACGACGTGGAAGGCAACGTCTACGTCGCCCGCAACGCCGAGGAGGCCCAAGCCCAGCTCAGCGCCTACGCCACGAACCTGAGCGAAACGCAACGGGCAGCCCTGCTGGCCGGCGGCCTCAAGCGCGACGACGACGTGCTCGACACCTGGTACTCCAGCGCCCTGGTGCCCTTCAGCACCCTGGGCTGGCCCGAAGCGGTCGCCCACCAGGAAGCCGCTGGCGGCGCCGGGCGCGAACCGGGCGATTTCCCGGCCGCAGGATGGATGAGCCCGGGCGCGTCCGGTGCTGACAGCGGCGTGCCTGCCAACGCCCATGGCCTTCAAGACTACGACCTCTACCTGCCCAGCAGCGTGCTGGTCACCGGCTACGACATCATCTTCTTCTGGGTCGCCCGGATGATCATGATGACGACCCACTTCACCGGCCAGGTGCCCTTCAAGCACGTCTACATCCACGGCCTGGTGCGCGACGCCCAGGGCCAGAAGATGAGCAAGTCCGAAGGCAACGTGCTCGACCCCGTGGACCTGATCGACGGCATTGCTCTGCCCGAACTGCTGGACAAACGCACCACCGGCCTGCGCAAGCCCGAAACCGCGCCCAAGGTGCGCAAACAAACCGAAAAGGAATTCCCCGACGGCATCCCCGCCTACGGCGCCGACGCGCTGCGCTTCACCTTCGCCGCGCTGGCCAGCCTGGGCCGCAGCATCAACTTCGACAGCAAACGCTGCGAGGGCTACCGCAACTTCTGCAACAAGCTGTGGAACGCCACCCGCTTCGTGCTGATGAACTGCGAAGGCCACGACTGCGGCCTGGGCGACCACACCGCCGACCAGTGCGTGCCCGGTGGCGGCTACCTGCACTTCAGCCAACCCGACCGCTGGATCGTCTCGCGCCTGCAGCGGGTGGAAGCCGAGGTGGCCAAAGGCTTTGCCGAGTACCGACTCGACAACGTGGCCAACACCATTTACGAATTCGTCTGGAACGAGTTCTGCGACTGGTACCTGGAAATCGCCAAGGTGCAGATCCAGACCGGCAACGCCGAGCAGCAACGCGGCACCCGCCGCACCCTGATTCGCACGCTCGAAACCATCCTGCGGCTGGCCCACCCCATCATCCCCTTCATCACCGAAGAGCTGTGGCAGAAGGTGGCTCCGGTGGCCGGCCGCGCCGGTGATTCGGTCAGCGTGGCCGCCTACCCCGTGAGCCAGCCCGAACGCATCGACACCGCCGCCGAAGCCCACGTGGCCCAGCTCAAGACCATGGTGGACGCCTGCCGCAACCTGCGCGGTGAAATGAACGTGTCACCGGCACAGCGCCTGCCGCTGTACGCGGTGGCCGGCAGCGCCGAGGGCGCCGCCTTCCTGAACGGCGTGGCCCCGGTGCTGCAGGCACTGGCCAAGCTGAGCGAAGTGAAGGTGTTTGCCGACGAGGCCAGCTGGGCCGCTGCTGCCCAGGCCGCGCCGGTGGCAGTCGTGGGCATCGGTGCCGACGTGGCGCGCCTGTGCCTGTTCATGGAAATCGACGTGGCGGCTGAAAAGGCCCGTCTGTCCAAGGAAGTGGCGCGCCTGCAGGGCGAAATCGCCAAGGCCAATGGCAAGCTTGGCAATGAAGCCTTCGTGGCGAAAGCCCCGCCGGCGGTGATCGACCAGGAAAAGAAGCGCCTGGCCGACTTCAGCGCCACGCTGGCCAAGCTGCAGGAACAGCTGCAGCGCCTGGGCTGAGGCGCCAGCGGCCCCGGTGGCCGCCCTCAGGCCGGGCGGTGGGTTGGGGTGTGCTGGCGCGGCAGGCGAATCACGAACGACGTCCCTTCGCCCACCACGCTCATCACCTGGATGCGCCCACCAAGCACCAACTCCACCGCGCGCCGGGAAGAAAACAGGCCCAGCCCGGACCCCCCCGCTTGACGGCGCGTGGTGAAGAAAGGGGTGAAGGCCTTGGCCAGCGCGTCTTCCGACATGCCCCGACCGTTGTCCCTCACTTCCAGCGTCATGGTTTGCTCGTCGGCCTCCACTGTCAAGGTGATCCGGCGGTCTTCCACGCCCTCGAAAGCGTGCAGCGTGGCGTTGAGCACCAGGTTGGTGATCACCTGCATCAGTGAACCGGGCTCGGTGTACACCTCCAGGCGATCGGGGCAGTGCAGCTCGACAGTGCACTTGGCTCGCTGTACCAGGGGCGACAAGGCCTGCAGCACGCTGTCCATGAACGGGCGTATCTGCAGCATGCGCCATTCGTTGCGCGAAGCGTCCGCGGTGGTCTGCTTGAAACTCCGCACCAGCGTGGCGGCTTTGTTCAGATTGTTGCCTATGAGCGCGGCAGACTTCGCCAGCGTCTGAGACACCTTGTCCAGCTGGCCGCGGTCCAGCTCCGGTGCCGCCGTCATGGCCGTCAGCTTGCGCACCTGCTGCTCCACATGCGAAGCGGCCGTCACCGCCACCCCGATGGGGGTGTTCAGGTCATGGGCAATGCCGGCAATCGTCAAACCCATCGACTCCAGCTTCATGGACTCCTGCAGCTCGCCCACCATGGCCTCGCGTTCCTGTTCCGCCCGCTTGAGGTCGGTGATGTCGGTCTGGCACCCGACATAGTGCAGCAGCCGGCCATCGCTGTCGTAACTCGGGAACACCAGGAAGCGGTTCCAGAACGGCTCACCGTTTTTGCGGTAGTTCAAGATCTCGATTTCGGCCGTTTCCTCGTTTTGAATGGCCTCACGCACTCTCTGCACGGCCTCCGGTCGGGTGTCTGGCCCCTGCAAAAACCGGCAGTTGCGGCCCAGCACCTCATCCGCGGTGTAGCCGGTCTGCTCCAGAAACGCGTCGTTCACGTACACCAGGGGCATGTCGGGCTGCGCCGGGTCGGCAAAGGTGATGCCAAACGGCGCTTTCTGCATCACCGTGGTCAGCGTGCTGAGCTCATCGACCTTGAGTTTCAGGCGGTACTCGCTGTCTTCCAGGTAGCTTTGCGACATTGAGAGCTCATCGTTCGACTGAGCCAGCTGCGCATTGGCCTTTTTGTGTTCGCGCAAGGCGGCGCCCGCAGAGCCGACAAAAAACAGCAAGTACAGGCCGAATAGCCACGTGTCGTCGGCCTGCTCGGTCAACGACAAGGCCACCGTCACGTCCTGCAACCCGCGCACGTCACCCACCTTCCAGTCGTTGCGTGGCGACTGAGGGTGTCCGTTGTGACATCCGACGCAGGTCGCCTCCATCCTCACGGGAATGGCCAGGCGCACCTGGTCACCGCCCCAGGGGGATTTTTCTACCCGCCACAGCTCGCGGTCGTCGGGCCGTTGGCGGAAGTGGTCCAGCGCGTCTTGCTGAAAGTCATCCAGCGGACCGCGGTCGCGGTGCTTGAACGGTGCATCCGACACGAAAGCGGCCGAAAAGCCGTCATCCAGTTGGTTTTTCTGGAGCAGATCACCCAGCTCGATCGACAGGGTGGCCGGGATAGGCACCCCCCCCTGCAGCTGGTGGTAGTTTTCCGTCAGCACGATTGCTGCCCCCCCGCTGCCCAGAATGCGGCCCGCCACGTTGGTGGCGTAGTACGAGCGGAAGGTGGAAATCACGCGGCTGAACTGCTGGGCATTGCGCAGCGCTTCGTTTTGGGCGTGCCCGTACACCACCCAGTAGATGGCGAACGGCAGACCGGCCAAGGCGACGATGAACACCAGCAAAGCAGGTGAAAGGCCCAGTCGCTTCCAGCGTTTCTCGATCATGGTGTTCATGGGATGACTCTCAACTTCACTGCGCCGCTGGACCCGCAGCGGCTGCAGGCAAATCGATGGTGAACACGGTGCCCTGCCCCTGCTCGGTGCGGAAGGTCAGCTTGCCGCCCAGCGTGTTTTCCACCACCCGGCGAGCCGAAAACAGCCCCAGACCCGATCCGCCCGTGCTGCGGCGGGTGGTGAAAAACGGGGTGAACGCCTTGGCCACCGCCTCTTGCGCCATACCGTTGCCGTTGTCGGCCACTTCAATCACCACCCGGTCCCCGCGGGTCACCACCGAAATGTCGATGCGGCGGTCCACACGCCCCTCAAACGCGTGCACCGACGCGTTCACCACCAGGTTGGTGATCACCTGACTGAGCGAACCGGGCTCTGTGTACAGCACCAGCGACTCCTGGCAGGCCAGCGTCACCTCGCACTGCGCTCGCCGCATGAGCGGCGAGACCGACACCAGCAAAGACTCCAGAAACCCCTTCAGCGGCAGCCGACGCCATTCCACCCGGGTCGCGTCGGCGGTGGTCTGCTTGAAGCTGCGCACCAGGTCGGCCGCCTTGCCCAGGTTGCTCTGCACCAACTGGCTGGCCCGCTCCAGCGAAGAAGTCCAGCGAGCCACCGTCTCGGCCGGCGCAGCCCCCTGCGCCGCCTGCCGCTGCATTTGCTGGATGGTCTTGCCCAGGTGCGAGCTGGCCGTCAGGGCAATGCCGATCGGGGTATTGAGGTCGTGCGCAATGCCCGCAATCGTCAGGCCCAACGACTCGAGCTTCAAAGACTCCTGCAATTCAGCGGCCAGGCGGTTCTTCTCATCGGTGGCCAGCTTGAAATCGGTCACGTCGTAAAGGCAGCCCACCCAGCTGATCAGCTCGTTGTCGCGGTTGAAGCACGGGAACAGCATCAAGCGGTTGCAAAAGCGCCGCCCGTCCCGCCGGTAGTTGGCCAGCTCCACGTCCGCGGTGATTTTCTGGCTCAAGGCACGCCGAATGACGGCCAGCGACTGCGGATCGGTTTGCGGGCCTTGCAGGAAACGGCAATTGCGGCCTATCACCTCGTGCGCCCCATAACCCGTGATGGCGCTGAACGCCTCGTTGGCGTACACCACCGGCAGGTCGGGTTGATGGGGGTCGGCAATCAGCACGCCGAAGGGCGCCTTGTCCAGCACGGTGGTCTTGACCAGCAGGTCGTTCACCTGCCCTCGCAACTGCTGCCCCTGCAGCTCCAGCTGCTGGCGGTTGCGGGCCTGCTCCTCGTTGAGCCTGCGCAGCGTCGCGTTGCCTCGGCGGTATTCATGCAAGGCGGCGAGCAGCGTGCCCATGAAAAACAGCAGGTAGGCCCCCAGCCAGGCCAGGTTTTCCAGGCGGCCCTCCGACACCTGGTGGCGCACGGCAACGTCCTGGATCCCGCGCACATCACCCACCTGCCACAAGCGGTAGGTCGATTCTGGGTGGCTGTTGTGGCAGGCCACGCACACCGGTTGCATTTTCACCGGCAGAGCCAGCCGCAGCATTTCGCCGCCCGCCGCACTCCGGTCTTCGCGCCAGTATTCTTCGCGCTGGGGGTCGCGCCGGAAAGCAGCCAGCGCCTCTTTCTGGAAGCCGTCCAGCGCCGGCCGGTTGCGGCCCTTGAATGGGTGGTCCGAGGTGAAACTGAAATCGAACGGGCTGTTGGGAATTTTCTCGGTCAGGGTTTGCGCAATCTCGATCGACATGGTCGCCGGTATCGGGATCGCGCCCTTCACGTCGTGGTAGTTCTCGGTCACCACCACCTCGCCTGGTGCCTGCGCAATGCGGTTGACGACGTTGAGGTTGTAGTAACGCCGCACCTGCAACATGATTTCGCTGATGGCGCGGGCGTTGGCCAGCGACTCCATCTGCATCTGCGCCCGCACCGTGTACACCAGCATGATGGGCAGGCCAATGAGCGCCAAGATGAACAGCGCGAACACCGGCGTGACACCCAGCGTTTCACGCCAGCCCCCCGAGGTACGCCACATGTTCACACCAGGGCCTGTTTGACGACCGCCTGGGCCTTTTCAAACTCGAAGTCGTCGATCGCGTGGCGCAACACCACGTAGCGCGCGCCCAGGCGCTGGCGCAAAGCCTCCGCGTGGTTGCCCAACCATTCGGCCGCCTCGGTGTCGCCGGCCTCCAGCAAGTCGTGCAGGCGCTGCAAAATGACAGGCAACGCATCGTTGTCACCTTCAGCGTCGCCCGCCACCGCAGGGCCGTTGGGCTCGTCCTGGGCCGACTGGGCGTGGGTGTGCTGCGGCAACCACTGCTCCAGCTTGGCGAACAGTTTTTCCGGCACGATGGGCTTGGTCAGCAGGTCGGTGAAACCGCTGCTCGCCCACGAGGTATCGCCGTCCACCAGGGTACCCGCTGTCATGGCCAGCACCGGCAGGCCACCGGTCACCGGGTTGGTGCGCAGGGCTCGCACCGCGGTGTGGCCGTCCATCACCGGCATGTGTATGTCCATCAGCACCAGGTCAAAAGACGACTGCATCAGCTTTTCCAGCGCTTCGGCCCCATTGACGGCCACGTCGCAACTGATGCCGGCGGCACGCAGCAGCTCCGCACCGATTTGCCGGTACAGCCGGTCGTCGTCCACCAGCAAGACGCGGGCTCCCGCCAGCCGTCCGCCCCAGGCGGGCACCGGCGCCGCTGCCGGAGAGGGCACAGAAGACACCGCCAGCGCCTGCCGCTGCAACTGCTCCGGCTTGGCCAGCTGCTCGGTCACCGCCTCGAACAGGCGATCGGTGGTCAGGGGTTTGCTCAGCAAGCCGTCAAAGTCTTCGCGTTTGGATTCGGCTTCCAGTTCCTCGGGGCTCGCGCCCGTCACGCACAAGACGACGGGCTGCTCCATCCCCCTGAGGCCACGGATGGCACGCACACACTGGACACCGTCCATCTTGGGCATGCGCCAGTCCAGGAAGATCAGCTGGTACGGCTTGCCCGACGTGTGCGCCCGCAACACCGCGGCCACGGCCTGTTCGCCGTCCGCCACGGCGTCCACTTCGAACCGCATCTGCTGCAGCTTGCGCACCAGCAGGCTGCGCGTGGCCTGGTTGTCGTCGGCCACCAGGACGCGTTTGCCCCAATGGGCCTCGTCGGGCAGGAAGGTGCGCGCGGGAGCGCCCTTGGCAGGCTCCAGCACGGCGGTGAACCAGAAGGTCGAGCCCACACCCTTTTGGCTCGACACGCCCACATCGCCGCCCATCATCTGGGCCAGGTTGCGGGCAATGGCCAAACCCAGGCCGGTGCCACCGTATTGCCGGGTGGTGCTGGCGTCGGCCTGCTCAAACTCAGTGAACAGCCGGGCCATTTCCTGGTCCGTCAGGCCAATGCCGGTGTCCATCACGCTGAAGCGCAAGGACTGCCGCCCATCGTCGGAGGTCTCCAGGGGGGCCACCTGGATGTGGATCTGCCCTTCATCGGTGAACTTGATGGCGTTGTTCACGAAGTTGATGAGCACTTGCGACAGCCGTTGCGGATCGCCCGTGAGGGTGCGCTCGATGCCCTGCTCCACCTCGAGTATGAGCTCCAGCCCCTTGTCCTGGGCCCGCTGCGTCACCATGGTCATGACTTTGTTCAGCAAGCCCTCCAGGTCGAATTCCACGCGTTCCAGCTGCAGCTTGCCCGACTCGATCTTGCTGAAGTCGAGGATGTCGTTCACCACGCCGAGCAGGTGCCGGCCCGAGCTTTCGATCTTGCCCAGGTAGTCGCGCTGCCGAGGCGTCAGGTCGGTGCGCAAGGCCAGGTTGGACAGGCCGATGATCGCGTTGAGCGGCGTGCGGATTTCGTGCGACATGTTCGCCACGAAACGGGTTTTGGAGCCACTGGCCTTGATGCTGCGGTAAGCGCGCAGCGCCGTGAGCACCGTGATTTCCAGCCGCTCGGCCGTCAGCTCGGTTTTTTCCCGGTAATCGTCCACCTCCATGTGGCGCATGATTTCCAGCGGCGGGGCGGCGCCCGGGTTGCCAGTGCGCAACACGAGCCGGGTGTCGTGGTTGTGCAGCTCGTTGCGCACGTACTTGATCAGGTCCAGCCCGGCGTGCTCGGTCTCCATCACCACGTCGATTAAGGCCATGGCAATTTCCGGCTCCTGCTCGAAGAGGATGCGCGCCTCGGCAGCGCTGCGGGCACACAGGATGCGCAAGCGTTTGCCCTCGTACTCGAAGTCCTCCAGCACCAGCAGCGTGACGTCCAGCACCCCCTGCTCGTCATCCACCAGCAATACTGTCCAGCTGTCATGCAACATCTTGTGCTCCCGGTTCCACACTGTCCTAGCTGGCCTGGTCCACCCATGGTTCAAGCGGCAGGCGCACCGTGAACCACGATCCCCGCCCAGGGGTCGAATCGGCCATCATCTGCCCGCCCATCAACTCTGTCAAACCCTCGGCCAGGGCCAGGCCCACGCTGATGCGGGGCGCCGGGTCGTCCAGCGCACCCCGGGTGGTGGACGACTGGAAAGCGGCTTCCCGCCCTTTGCTGCGAAGGAGTGCGTGCAATTGTGCTGCGTCCAGCCCTGGGCCGGTGTCGACAACATCGACCAAGACGGACGCTGCCGACGCATGGGCGCGCAACTGCACGCTGCCCGACTCGGTGTAGCGCAACGCGTTGTCCAGCAACACCGAGAGCACCTTCTCCAGCTTGTCGGCATCGCCCAGGTAGGTGCGGTCCACCGCCGGGGCCACGTGCACCAGGCACTCCAGCCGTTTGGCTTGTGCGCGCTGGCACAGGTCGGTGCCCAGTTGCCGCACCAGCCCGCCCAGGTGGAAAGGACGCTGCTGCGCTTGAAGCTCGCCCCCTTCCAGCGCCACAAGCGCCTGGAAGTCGGCCACACGCTGGTCCAGCAGTTCCGCATGGACCCAGCCCTCTTGCAGGTGCTGTTTGCCGGCACCAGCGGGCAGCTGGCCCTGTAGCTGCTGCAGGTGGTGCTTCAGCTGTTTCAACGGCTGCTGGAGTTCGGCCCCCACCTCGCCGAGGAACCACCGTTTGTCCCATTCGGCCTGCTCGGTGGCCTCGCGGGCCTGCCGTTGCCCGTCCTCCAGGGCGTGGTTGGCGGCTTCTAGCGCCTCGGCGCGCCCCAACAAGCGCTGCAACAGCCACACCAAGGCCAGGGCCGCCGCGAGCGACGCGGCGGCAAACACCGTCATGGCCTGCCACCAGGTCTCCTTCATCGCCTGGGCCGCCTCAGTGTGGTCGCGGTACACCTCCACCACCGCCTGCACCCCCATATCGGCTTTGACCGGCACATAGCTCGACACCAGATCGAGGCTGCGCACCTTGCCGTCAAAACCGGCGATGTCGTTGTGGTACATGCGGGTGTGGGTGTGGCCCTTGACCGCGGCCAGAAACCCTTCATTGTCGGACCGGCTCTGCCCCAGCGTGGCGGGGTCAGGGCCATAGACCATGTGACCGCGGGCGTCGTAAATCTTGAGCATCACCAGGTCGGTGCCATGCAGTGCCTGGCGCACCAGCGCATCCACCTGGTCAAATGCCGGGTTCGCCCGGATCTGCTCGGCCGTCTCGCCCAGCGGCAACAGCCCCCCGAGGCGGCCCCAGTTCTCGTTCACGAAATGCCGGGTGAACGTCTGGTTGGCCTGGCCCACGTCCACGGCGGCTTGCTGGCGCAACACGGTGTGCAGCAGCCAGCCAAACAGCAGCAACATGCACACCAGCACCACCAGTGCGGCGAAGTAGGCCTTAGAGAGTTTCATTCGGAGTGTGTTGCAGAAGACCGCAATGGCGCGGTCTTTAGTATTAAATATGATTCTTAAATTACGTTTGACATCTTTTTTTCTTTAATTATTGATATTTTCGGATGATATTTGATTTAAGTCAAGTGCTAACTCCGTCTTCAACAGGGGCACCTTGTGCACTGCACCACATGCGCGTGCCACCCCTCAAACGAAACAGGGCGCAGATGCCGAAACATCTGCGCCCTGTGTTGTCGGCGTGTGTGTGGTGGTCAGCGGCGACGCAACACCGACACGTAGTCGGGTCCGGTGGTGTTTTGCTCCACCAGTTCGTTACCGGTCTGTTTGGCAAACGCCTGGAAGTCACGTACCGAGCCGGAATCGGTGGAGATCACCTTCAAGGTCTGGCCACTGGTCATATCGGCCAGCGCTTTTTTGGCCTTCAGTATGGGCAAGGGGCAGTTCAGCCCGCGGGCGTCGAGTTCTCGGTCAACGTTCATGGTCAAGGTCCTTGTGTGGCGCAGATTGTATGTCGCGGGCCGGCAGGTCATCCAGAAACTGCGGCGTGATGCCGCGCGAGCGCAGCCAGTCGGCCAGGGCCAGCCCGGTGCCGGCACGCCAGCACCGCACCTGCGCCGGGTCGAACAGGCGGTATTCGGCCAGTTCGGGCGACAGGCGCACCTCGCCCCGGCACACCGCGTGGTAGGTGACGATGAGCTGGTTCATGCGCTGGAAGTCGTGCACCCCTACCAGCGCCAGGCGCTCCACCACCAGACCGGTTTCCTCGGCCACCTCGCGGCAAATGCCCTCCTCGGGCGTCTCGCCCGCTTCCATGAAGCCGGTAATGAGGGCAAACATGCGCTGCGCCCAGGCGGCGTTGCGGGCCAGCAACACCTTGCCGTCCAGCTCCACGATGGCGGCCAGCACCGGCGTGGGGTTGTTCCAATGGGTGTAGCCACAGGCCGGGCAGCGCAGCCGGGTTTTCGGCCCACCGTCCTCCAGGGCCTCGCGCGCCACCAGGGGCGTGGCGCATTGCGGGCAGAAGCGGAAGTCGCTCACACCGGCGCCAGCACCCGGCTCAGGCCGGGAACACCCCGGTGGACAGGTAGCGGTCGCCCCGGTCGCACACCACAAACACGATGGTGGCATGCTCCACCTGCGCCGCGATCTGCTGGGCCACCCAACAGGCCCCCGCGGCGGAGATGCCGGCAAAAATGCCCTCCTCGCGCGCCAGGCGGCGGCACATCTCCTCGGCGTCGGCCTGGCTCACGTACACCAGTTCGTCCACGCCCGACGGATCGTAAATCTTGGGCAGGTACTCCTGTGGCCATTTGCGGATGCCCGGGATGCGCGAGCCCTCGCTGGGCTGCGCCCCGATGATGCGGATCGCCGGGTTCTTTTCCTTCAGGTAGCGCGACACCCCGGTGATGGTGCCGGTGGTGCCCATGGCGCTGACGAAGTGGGTGATCTGTCCGCCGGTCTGCGCCCACAGTTCGGGGCCGGTGGTCTCGTAGTGGATGCGCGGGTTGTCCGCGTTGGCGAACTGGTCCAGCACCTTGCCCTTGCCGTCTTTCTCCATCTTGTCGGCCAGGTCGCGGGCGTATTCCATGCCCCCGCTCTTGGGCGTGAGGATCAGCTCCGCGCCAAAGGCCTTCATGGTCTGGGCACGTTCGATGCTCAGGTCCTCCGGCATGATCAGCACCATGCGGTAGCCCTTGATGGCGGCGGCCATGGCCAGCGCGATGCCGGTGTTGCCCGAGGTCGCTTCGATCAGCGTGTCACCGGGCCGGATGTCGCCGCGCTCCTGCGCACGCTGGATCATCGACAGCGCCGGGCGGTCCTTCACCGAACCGGCCGGGTTGTTGCCTTCGAGCTTGCCCAAGACCACGTTGCCGCGGGCCCGGTTGGCCTCGGCACCGATGCGCTGCAGGGCCACCAAAGGGGTGTTGCCCACAGCGGCTTCGATCGTGGGGTAGGCGAAGGGGGTGGCGGGTTTGCCCTTGCGTGTGGCCATGTTTGTGAAGATTGTCTTGCGTGGTTCTTAAAAGGTATGCCCGCACTGTGCCATAATTTCGTTTTGCCCCATAGCCCGGGTGGTGAAATTGGTAGACGCGCCGGATTCAAAATCCGGTTCCGAAAGGAGTGTCGGTTCGAGTCCGACCCTGGGCACCAGACACAAGGCCGACCACCACGTCGGCCTCCAAAAGCCAGCCACCACGCTGGCTTTTTTTATCAGCCCCGCAAGCCCTCGCGCACCGTGGGGTAACGCAACACCAGCCCCAGTTCGCGCTTGAGGCGTTCGTTGCGCAGGCGGCGCGACTCGTTCATGAAGCTCCACACCATCAGCGACAAGCGCTGCTGTGCCCCGTCCCGGGCGATGCGCTCCGGCCGGGGCAGACCGAACAGGTCGGCGGCCAGGTCGAAGTAGTCCCCCATCTTCAGGTCGGTGTCGTCGCAGGCGTGGTACAGGCGCTGGGCCGGCGCCTGCCACAGGGCCCGCACGCAGGCGCGCGCCAGGTCGTCGGCGTGGACGTGGTTGGTGTACACATCGTCTTCGGCGCGCAGCACGGGCGTGCCTTTGAGCAGGCGTTCGCGCGCACCGCCGGTGCGGTCGTGGGCGTAAATGCCGGGTATGCGCAACACCGCCACCGGCACCCCGAAAGCCCGCCCCCACCAGCGCACGAAGGCCTCCGCGTCCACCCGGCGCAGGGCCCGCGGCGTGCTCGGCGCCACCGGCCGGGTTTCGTCCACCCAGGCACCCTGGCAATCCCCGTACACCCCGGTGGTAGAACCGTACACCCACTTGAGCGGCCGGCCCCGGCGTGCCAGGGCGCGCCCCAGGGCGCGGGTGCGCGGGTCCTGCGTCCAACCGGCCTGGTCGTTGGGCGGCGGCGCCAGGTG
>NZ_NWMV01000008.1 GCF_002837145.1 Macromonas nakdongensis
GCGCGTTGCTCGCGCAGCGGGGCCCAGGCGGCTTGCAGCACCGCGTCGGGGCCGTCGGCCTCGGGGGCCACCGCCCCGTCCAGGGCGGTGCCGAACAGGTCGCGCAGGGCCTCGCGGCGGGCCGCGGCCTTCTGCGCCAGGCTGGCGGGGCTGTGGCGGTCGTGCAGGGCGGCCATGTCGGGTTCGCCGGCCTGAGCCAGCGCTTCGGCCCCGGCACAAAGCCGGGCCCGGGCCGTGGCCTGCTGGGCGCGGGACAGGCCCACGTCTGGGCCTTCCAGCCAGCCGGCCAGGGCCAGCACCAGGCGGCGCTGCCCGGCCCGCACCTGGGTCTGCTGGGGCAGCAGCAGGCGCACACGCTCGGTCTGGTGGCCGTGGGCGATGCGCTCCATGTCATCGAGTTGCTGGCGCAGCCGCTCCACCCGCACCCAGGCGCGCTGGAAAGCCAGAGCCGGACCCGACAAGGCTTGTTCGCCCGGGGCCTGCGCCCGCAAGGCCCAGACCGGGGTCGGCAGCGGCACGGGGCCGTGCGCGGGTGGGGCCGGTGGTGGGACGGGCGGGCTCATCGGCCGATTATCGCCAGCACCGTGGCGCCGGGATGCGGGACAATCTCCCCATGCCCCGCCTCCACTTCGACGTTCCTGCCCGCCTGTGCTTCAGCACCGACATCCAGATCTACATCAGCCACGTGAACCAGGGCGGCCACCTGGACAACGCGCAGCTGCTGACGCTGGTGTCGGAGGCACGGGTGCGGTTTTTCAAGGCCCTGGGCTACAGCGAAGGCAACGTGGCCGGCCACCCCATCGTGGTCGGCGACATCGGCGCGCAGTACCAGTCGGAGGGCTTCCACGGAGAGGTGATGTCCGTCTCCTTGGAGCCCACCGATTTCAACCGCTACGGCTTTGACCTGGCCTTCCAGATGCGCGAGAAGGCCAGCGGCCGCGACGTGGCGCGCGGCAAGATCGGCATCGTCTTCGTCCGGCCCGAGGCCAAAAAGGTGGCCCCGGTGCCGGCCGCGTTCCGCGAACGCCTGGCCGAGGTGTTCGGCGCCTGAAGCCCGGCCCCCGGATGCCCCGTGGACGGCGTGTGCCGTCCGGGGTGCTCGCCGGTCAGCCGCGCACCTCGCCCTCGCCCAGCACCACGTACTTGAGCGAGGTCAGCCCCTCCACCCCCACCGGGCCGCGGGCGTGGAACTTGTCGGTGGAAATGCCGATTTCCGCGCCCAGCCCGTACTCGAAGCCGTCGGCGAAGCGGGTGCTGGCGTTGACCATCACGCTGCTCGAATCGACCTCGCGCAAGAACCGCTGCGCGTGCACGTGGTCGGTGGTCAGGATGGCCTCGGTGTGGCCGCTGGAGTAGCGGTTGATGTGGACGATGGCCTCGTCCACCCCGGCCACCACCTTCACGCTGATGATGGGGCCCAGGTATTCCTCGCTCCAGTCCTGCTCGGTGGCGTCTTTCAGGTGGGCGCCGGGCACGGCCGCCAGCAGGGCCTTGGATTCGGCGCAACAACGCATTTCCACGCCTTTTTGCGCGAAGATGGCGCCGATTTGCGGCAAGAAGGCCGCCGCCACGCCGCGCGCCACCAGCAGGCTTTCGGTCGCGTTGCAGGGGCTGTACTTCTGGGTTTTGGCGTTGTCGGTCACCTTCACCGCCAGGGCCAGGTCGCACGGGTCGTCCACATAGGTGTGGCAGTTGCCGTCCAGGTGCTTGATCACGGGCACCTTGGCCTCGCGGCTGATGCGCTCGATCAGGCCCTTGCCGCCGCGCGGGATGATCACGTCCACGTACGCGGGCATGGCGATGAGCTGGCCCACGGCCTCGCGGTCGGTGGTGGGCACCAGCTGCACCGCGTCGGCCGGCAGACCGGCCTGCACCAGCGCCTGCCGCACCAGCGCGGCCAGGGCGCGGTTGCTGTCGATGGCCTCGGACCCGCCGCGCAAGATGCAGGCGTTGCCGCTCTTGATGGACAAGGACGCCGCCTCGATGGTGACGTTGGGCCGGCTTTCGTAAATCATGCCGAACACGCCGATGGGCACCCGCATCTGCCCCACGCGGATGCCGCTGGGCTGCTGCTTCATGCCCATGACCTCGCCGATGATGTCGGGCATGGCCGCCAGCTGCTCGCAGCCCTCGGCGCAGGTCTCCAGCACCTTGGGGGTGAGCTTGAGCCGGTCCACCATGGGCTCGGCCAGGCCGGCGGCGCGGGCACGCTCCAGGTCCTTGGCGTTTTCCAGCTGCAGCGCGTCCACGTTGGCGCGCAGCAGGGCGGCCAGACCGCGCAGGGCCTTCACCTTGGTCGCGGCGCCGGCCTTGGCCATCAAGGCCGAGGCGGCTTTGGCCTGCTGGCCCAGGGTGTGCATCAGTTCAACGGTGTTCAGGGCGTTCATGGGCGGATTTTCGCACTTTCACGCGCTGCGCCACGGCCGCCTTACCACCCTCCTGCAATCAGGGTTTTTGGGGTCTGTCGACACCTCTTGCTACACTAGGGCTTCCTTTCACAGGGAGTAGCTGGCGCAATCTCACCCCAGGATTGCGTTGCGGTATCGTCAATACAGTCCCGGTGCGTTGGCATCCACCGTGGCTCGGTACCGTAAACCGTGGCAACCACGGGCAGCAAGACTGGCGAGGACACTCTTCAACACCACCCAAACGCAGCCGGTTTGGGACAAGAGGCCCGTCACGATGATCTCCATCGGCACCCCTTTGCTGTGGACCTTGTTCACAGTCTTCGTTTTGATCGCGCTCGCGATCGACTTTTTCGCACTCAGCCGCCAAGGCGCCCATTCGGTCACCATCAAGGAAGCGTCCATCTGGTCGTTGGTCTGGGTGGCCGTGTCCTTCCTGTTCGTGGGCTGGCTGTGGTGGTACCTCGGCGGCACCGGCACCGACCCCGCCGCCAAGGAACTGGCGAACGCCAAGGCGCTGGAATTCGTCACGGGTTACGTGGTGGAAAAAGCGCTGGCGGTGGACAACATCTTTGTGTTCCTGATGCTGTTCACCTACTTCGCGGTGCCGGCCGAATTCCAGAAAAAAGTGCTGATGCTCGGCATTCTGGGCGCACTGGTGCTGCGCGCGGTCATGATCCTGATCGGTGCCTGGCTGATCGTGCAGTTCCACTGGATCATGTACATCTTCGGCGCCTTCCTGGTGTTCACCGGCGTCAAGATGTGGTGGGCGGCCGGACAAGAACCCGACCTCGACCACAACCCCGCGCTCAACTGGATCAAGCGGCGCATGAAGATTTCGCCGACCTACGACGGGCCGAACTTCTTCACCGTGGTCGGCGGCGTGAAAATGGCCACCCCACTGCTGGTGGTGATCTGCCTCATCGGCATCGTGGATCTGGTGTTCGCGGTGGACTCGATCCCGGCCATCTTCGCCATCACGACCGACCCCTTCATCGTGCTCACCTCCAACGTGTTTGCGATTTTGGGCCTGCGGGCGATGTACTTCCTGCTGGCTGGCATGCACGAACGCTTCCACCTGCTGTCGTACGGCCTGGCCATCGTGCTGGTGTTCATCGGCACCAAGATGCTGTTGATCGACCTGTACAAAATCCCGATCGCCTGGTCGCTCGGTTTCACCGTGGTCACCCTGGCCGTGACGATGCTGCTGTCGCTGCGCATCCCGCCCAAGCCGGGCCAGACCGGCACGGCCTTCCCCTTCAGCCCCAAGCCAGCGGGCGAAGGCAGCCAGGCCGGCGACGCCCACTGAACGCGGGGGCCGCCACGCAGGCCCCCTTCAGCCCGCCCCTTCGCTGGGTGCGCGGCTGAAGGCGTTGTTTTCGGCCACCAGCCGGTCCAGCAACTGCATGAAGGTGCGCTGCTGGGCCGCGCTCAAGGGCGCCAGGATGAGCCCCTGCGCCCGCGCCACCGCCGGCTCGGCCTCGGCCAGCAAGGCCAGCCCGGCGGCGGTGATGTGCAACAAGCGCACCCGCCGGTCCTGCGGCGAGAGTTGGCGCCCCAGCAGCCCCCGCGCCTCCAACCGGTCCACCACCCCCGCCGTGGTCGAGGTGTCCAGCGCGATCAGCCGCGCCAGTGTGCGCTGGTCCAGCCCGGGCTGGTCGCGCACGGTCAGCAGCGCGCCGTACTGCAGCGGCGTCAGGTTGAGTTTTTCCACTTCCTGGTGGAAGATGCCCACCGAAATCTGGTGCAGCCGCCGGATGGCGTGGCCGGGCAAACGGTTCAGGCCGGGAAGGGCAACGGGTGGGGACTCGCTCATGGGCATCAGTCTAGGCCATTGAAGCGCCGAGGCGGCAGAACCCGGGTGCTTGCAGAAGGGGCAATTAATCACTACACTAATCGTCAGTGTACTGATGTTTCTTAATTTTCCCCTTTCAGGAGACAACGCATGAGCACGTCGAAGAACGAACTCCCGGTGCTGGTGGCCGGCGGTGGCATTGGTGGCCTGGCCGCGGCCCTGGCCTTGGTGAACCAGGGCTTTCAGGTACAGGTGTTCGAGCAAGCGCCCGAAATCGGTGAAATCGGCGCCGGCATCCAGTTGGGCCCCAACGCCTTTCACGCCTTCGACGCGCTGGGCGTGGGCCCGCAAGCGCGCGCCCGCGCCGTGTACACCGACTTCATGGTCATGCACGACGCCACCGACGAGTCGCTCGTGGGCCGCATCGAGACCGGCGAGGCCTTCCGCCAGCGCTTCGGCAACCCCTACGCGGTGATCCACCGCGCCGACGTGCACCTGTCGCTGCTGGAAGGCGCGCAGGCCAGCGGCCAGGTGGAATTTCACACCAACACCCGCATCGTGCAGATCGAGCAGGACGAGGCCGCCGGCACCGTCACCGCCACCGACCAGCACGGCAAGCGCTGGACCGGCCAGGCCCTGATCGGCGCCGATGGCGTGAAATCCGTGGTGCGCCAGCAGTACGTGAACGACCCGCACCGCGTCACCGGCCACGTGGTCTACCGCGCGGTGGTGGACAAGGCCGATTTCCCGAAAGACCTGCAGTGGAACGCCGCCAGCCTGTGGGCCGGCCCCAAGTGCCACCTGGTGCACTACCCGCTGCGCGGCGGCGAGCAGTACAACGTGGTGGTGACCTTCCACAGCCGCGAGCAGGAAGAATGGGGCGTGAAAGATGGCTCCAAGGAAGAGGTGGAAAGCTACTTCCAGGGCATCAGCCCCAAGGCGCGCCAGCTCATCGAACTGCCCAAGAGCTGGAAGCGCTGGGCCACGGCCGACAAGGAGCCGATCGAGAACTGGGTGTTCGGCCGCGTGACGATCCTGGGCGACGCCGCCCACCCCACCACCCAGTACATGGCCCAGGGCGCCTGCATGGCCATGGAAGACGCGGTGACCCTGGGCGAAGCCCTGCGCGTGACGAACAAGAACTGGGCCGCCGCGCTGGAGCTGTACCGCAAGAACCGCGTGGCGCGCACCGGCCGCATCGTGCTGAGCAGCCGCGAAATGGGCCGCATCTACCACGCCACCGGGGTGGAGCGCCTGATCCGCAACCAGATGTGGAAGAACCGCCCGCAAGAGCGCTTCTACGACGCGATGGAGTGGCTGTACAGCTGGAACGTGAGCAACTGCCTGCAACAGGGCTGAAACGGAGACGAACATGCAAGAACTTGGCCGATTGGAAGACCTGCCGCAGGACTACCGCGACGAGCTGAAGGCGCTGAACCTGGTGCCGCTGTGGCCCAGCCTGCGCGGCGTGCTGCCGCCAAACGTGCCCACGCGCCAGACCCGCGCCACCCACTGGCCCTACGCCAGCCTCAAGCCCCTGCTGCTCAAGGCCGGTGAACTGACCCCGATCGAGAAAGCCGAGCGCCGCGTGCTGGTGCTGGCCAACCCCGGCCACGGCCTGGAGAAGATGCAGGCCAGCGCCGCCATGTACCTGGGCATGCAGCTGCTGCTGCCCGGCGAATGGGCGCCCAGCCACCGCCACACCCCCAACGCCGTGCGCATGATCGTGGAAGGCGAAGGCGCCTACACCACGGTGGATGGCGAGAAGTGCCCGATGGCCCGCGGTGACCTGATCCTCACCCCCACCGGCCTGTGGCACGAACACGGCCACGACGGCACCGAGCCGGTGGTGTGGCTGGACGTGCTGGACCTGCCGCTGGTGTACTACATGGAGGCCAGCTACCACCTCAACGGCGAGCGCCAGCAGGTCAACCCCGGCCGGGGCGACCGCGCCTGGACCCGTGCCGGCGTGGTGCCCACGACCGTGTTCCAGCGCAGCGACAAGCGTTACCCCATGCTGCGCTACCCCTGGGCCGACACCCGCGCCGCCCTGCTGGCCCTGGCCGACGACCAGCCGGCGCAGGAGTGCGTGCAGGTCACCTACATCAACCCCGAAACCGGGGAAGACGCCGAGAACATCCTGGGCTTTTACGCCCTGATGCTCAAGCCCGGCCAGACGCTGCGCCTGCCCGCGCGTTCGCCGGCCCAGGTGTTCCACCAGATCGAAGGCCGCGCCGAGGTGACCGTGGACGGCGCCGGCCAGACCTTCACCCTGGCCGAAGCCGACACCTGCTGCGCCCCGGGCTACACCGCCGTCACCCTGAAGAACCTGAGCGCCGACCAGCCGGCCTTCGTCTTCATGGCCGACGAGTCGCCGCTGCACCGCAAACTGGGCGTGTACGAAGTCCGCGCCTGACCCCCTTTTTCCCGGAAACACCATGACGCAATACCTGTTCAACCCGCCCGCCGTTCAATCGCTGCCCATCCGTGGCAAGACCGAGCGCTTCCCCATCAACCGCATCTTCTGCGTCGGCCGCAATTACCACGCTCACGCGGTGGAAATGGGCCGCCCGGTCGATAAAAGCGTCGAAAACGCCTTCTATTTCACCAAATCTCCGCAAACCCTGGTGGAAAGCGGCGCGACCGTGGCCTACCCGCCGCGCACCAGCAACTACCACTACGAGATGGAACTGGTGTTGGCCATTGGCAAGCCTGGCTTCCGCGTGAGCGAAGAAAACGCCCACGAACTGGTCTACGGCTACGCCGCCGGCCTGGACATGACCCGCCGCGACCTGCAGTTGGTGGCGCGCGACAAGGGCCGCCCCTGGGACACCGGCAAGGACATCGAAGAAGGTTCGGTCTGCTCCGAAATCGTGCCCATGGAAGGCGTGGTGGTGGAGCAGGGCGCCATCGCCCTGGAAGTCAATGGCGTGACCAAGCAGTCGTCCAACGTGGACAAGCTGATCTGGAACATCCGCGAAATCATCGCCGACCTGTCCACCTACTACCACCTGCAGCCCGGCGACCTGATCTACACCGGCACCCCCGAAGGCGTGGGCCCCGTGGTGGCCGGCGCCCAGATCACCGGCCGCGTGGAAGGCATTGCCGAGATCGCGCTGACCGTCGGCCCGGCCGAGTGAGCCCCGCGATGAAACTCTACAACTTCTGGCGCAGCGGCACCTCGCACCGGCTGCGCATCGCGCTCAACCTCAAGGGGCTGAGCACCGAGTACGTGGCCGTACACCTGGGCAAGGAAGCGCACCTGACCGACACCTTCAAGGCGCTGAACCCGCAGCAGCTGGTGCCGGCCCTGGACACCGGTGAGCAGGTGCTGATCCAGTCGCCCGCCATCATCGAATGGCTGGAAGAGCAGTACCCCACGCCCGCGCTGCTGCCGGCCGACGCCGGCGGCCGGCAGCGGGTGCGGGCGCTCGCCGCCATCGTCGGCTGCGACATCCACCCGGTCAACAACCGCCGCATCCTGGAGTACCTGCGCAAGCAGTTCGGCGCCGACGAGGCCGCCATCAACGCCTGGTGCGGCACCTGGATCGGTGCGGGCTTCGACGCCTACGAGGCGCTGCTGGCCGCCGACACGCAGCGTGGCCGGTTCAGCTTTGGCGACACGCCCACGCTGGCCGACTGCTACCTGGTGCCGCAGGTGGAAAGCGCCCGCCGCTTCCAGGTGGACTTGAACCGCTGGCCGCTGATCCAGCAGGTGGAGGCCGCCTGCCTGGCCCTGCCCGCCTTTGCCGAGGCGGCCCCCGGGAAACAGCCCGACGCCGCCTGACCTGTCTGAGCCCGCGCCCCCACACCCTGGGGCCGCGGGCCGTTTTTTGTGTTCAAGGAACCCGCCATGATCCAACTCCCTGCCCTGCGCACCCTCGCGGCCGGCCTGGCCTTCGCCGCCACCGCCTTCAGCGCCCAGGCCCAGACCCTCAAGCTCGGCCACGTCACCCCGCCCACCCATGTGTGGCACCAAGTGTCCGAAAAAATCAACGCCGACCTGCAAAAAGCCACTGGCGGCAAGATGAAGATCGCCGTCAGCCCGCTGTCCAAGCTGGGCAACGAGGCGCAGATGATCCAGCTCATGAGCGCCGGCGCCCTGCAGTTCGGCGTGCTCACCGTGGGGGGGCTGTCCAACCGCGAGGAGTCCTTCCTGGCCTGGTCGCTGCCCTACACCTTCAAGGACGTGGCCCACGCCACCCGCGCCAGCCAAACCCCGGCCGCCAAGGAAATGCTCAAGCGCCTGGAGCCGCACGGCTTGGTGGGCCTGGGCTACGCCTTTGCCGGCATGCGCCACGTGCTGTCGCTGCAGCCGGTGGCGTCGGCCAAAGACCTGGCCGGCAAAAAGATCCGCTCCTTCCCCAGCCCCATCTACAACGACTGGTGGAACGCCAACGGCGCCGCGCCCACGGCCATGCCGCTGTCCGAAGTGGCGCCGTCGCTGACCACCAAGCTGCTCGACGCGGTGGACGTGGACCTGGACGCCCTGGTCGGCCTGAAATTCCACCAGCAAGCCCCCCACCTGACGCTGACCAACCACATGGCCTTCCCGGCCGCCATCGTCGTCTCCAAGAAATGGTGGGACGCCCGCACCCCGGCCGAGCGCGACACCATCACCAAGGTGGTGGCCGAAGCCGAGCAGTGGGGCTACAAGACCGCCATCCAGGCCGATGCCGACAACCTGGCCAAGGCCAAGGCCGACGGCGCCAAGGTGGTCAATGCCGATCTCAAATCGTTCCAGGCCGTGGGTGCCAAGGTGCGCGATCAATACACCGCCAAGAATCCGCTGATCGGCGCCTTTTACAAGCAGGCCAAAGACCTGTGAGCCCCGCGCGCGGCCGCTGGGCCGCGCCGGAACCCCCTTTCGGCAGACAGCGCCCTGAACAGGCCCTGTCTGTTTTTCTGCATTGTTTGAAAGGCGATTCGTGTACGCCCTGATACAGACCCTCGATGGTTGGTTGGCCCGGCTGGAAAAAGCCCTGGTCGTCCTGCTCACCGCCGGCATCGCCGGCATCATGATGGCGCAGGTGATTCGGCGCTACTTTTTCGGCAACCCGATTTTTTGGGCGGAAGAAATCTCTGCCCAGCTGCTGGTGTTCGTGACCCTGTTCGGACTGTCGCTGCTGGCCCAGGGTGGCCAGCTGGTCAGCATCGACTTCCTGCCCCGGGCCTTGGGGCCGCGCGCGCGCCATGTGTTGCTGGGCCTGCTGGGCACCGCGTTTTTGGTGCTGCTGGTGTTCATGGCCCGGCTGGGTTGGAGCTGGGTGAATCTGCCCGAATCGCGCCTGGAGCTGGGCGCCACCACGCAACTGCCGCGCTGGTACAGCTACAGCGCGCTGCCACTGGCCATGGCGGCCATGGCCTTCCACCAGTTCGCCGCCGTGCTGCGCCATGGGCACGACGCCCTCTGGCCGACCGAGACCACCCAGCCAGGAGCCTCCACATGATCGCGCTGCTCGTGTTTTTTGGCCTGCTGTTTGCGGGCCTGCCCATCGTCGGCACCATCCTGGCCGGGGCCATGGTCTTCATGGCCACCGAGGACCTGACCGTGCTGTTCGACTCCATCCCCATCCAGTTTTATGGGGCGCTGGAAATCAATTCGCTGCTGGCCATCCCGCTGTTCCTGCTGGTCGGCGAGATCATGAACAAGGCCGGGCTGACGCAACGGCTCATCGCCGTGGCCGAGGTGCTGGTCGGCGGCTTGCGCGGCGGGCTGGCCTACGCCAACCTGTTCACCAACGCCATGGCCGCGTCCATCCTCGGCTCGGCCGTGGCGCAGATCGGGGTGATGAGCAAGGTCATGATCCCGGCGATGGAGCGCATGGGCTACAAGCGCGAGTTTTCCGGCGCGGTCACGGTGTCGGCCGGCCTGCTCGGGCCCATCATCCCGCCGTCGATGCTGATGATCATCTACGGCGTGGTGGCGGTGCAGCCGATCGCGCCGCTGTTCATCGCCGGCATCGTGCCGGGCCTGCTCATCGTGGGCGTGCTGGCCCTGGTGATCTTCCTGCACGGCGTGTTCGGTCCGGGCCTGCCGGCCGGCCGCTCGGACAGCGGCAAAAGCTCGCTGAAGGTGGTGTTCGAAGGCCTGGTGCCGGCGGTGATTCCGGTGGTGGTGATCGCCGGCATCATGCTGGGCGTGATGACGCCGACCGAATCCGGCGCCGTGGCGTCCATCATCGCCCTGGTGCTGGGTTTCGTGTACCGCGAACTGCGCCTCAAAGACCTGGCGCCCATCACGCTGGGGGTGGCGGTGAACACCGCCACCATCACCGGCCTGATCGCGGCGGCCTCGGTGCTGAGCTGGGTGCTGGCCTTCCAGGGCGTGCCCGACCTGGTGGTGGAATACATGGCCAGCCTGACCGATTCGCCCTTCGTGTTCCTGCTGCTGGTCATCGGCATGATGCTGCTGCTGGGCATGTTCCTGGAAAGCATCAGCGTGCTGATCGTGGTGGTGCCGCTGCTGATGCCGGTGGTGACGCAGCTGGGCATCGACCCGATCCACTTCGGCGTGGTCTGCACCGTGGCCACCGTGGTGGGCCTGGTGACGCCACCGGTGGGCCCTGGCCTGTACATCGCCATGGTGCAGGCCGATCTGCGCATGGGCCCCTTGTTCAAGGCCACCATGCCCTTCCTGCTGGCGGTGCTGGCGGCGATGGTGCTGATCGCCGCGGTGCCGGCGCTGTCGACCTGGCTGCCGGCGATCATGGCCCAGTCCTGAAGGACGGCCCCAAGCCGGGGCGGGCGTGGGAGAATACGGCGCCATGAACGTCCCTGCCCTTGCCCTGCTGCCCGTGGCGCTGACCGCCGCGGCGGTGGGCGCGGGCCTGGCCTGGACCTGGGGCCGGCGTGGAGGCGTCCCTGCGGTGGAACCCCTGCACGACCCGCTGACCCGCTTGCCCGGCCGCGCCGCCATGCTGGAGGCCTTGGCGCGCGTGCTGTCGCTGGCCGACCGGCTGCAACACCCGGTGACGGTGCTGATGGTCGAGATCGACGGCTTTGCCGCCCTGCGCAAGCGCCAGGCCGACGCGGCCGATCGCTTGGAGCAGACCCTGGCCCGCCACATGGCCGCGCGCGTGCGCAGCCACGACGTGCTGGGCCACTGGGACCGGGGCCAGTTCCTGGTGGTGCTGCCCGACGCCGATGTGGCCAGTGCCCTGGTGCTGGCCGAAGACCTGCGCGAAGGGGCCCTCAAATGCACCGGCTCGGCCGCCAGCGTCAGCGTCGGCGTGCACGGCCGCGTGCCCCGGCCCGAGCTTCGCCTACAGGACTTCAGCGCCGACCTGGTGGTGGCCGCCCAACGCGCCCTGGAAGCGACCGTGGCCAACGGCCCGGGCCGCGTCGAAATCGAACCCTGAACCGCGCCGCGCGCCGGCTCAGCGCCCGGCCGCCCACTGCACCAGCGCGTCCAGCGCCGGCCGGGCCGCGCGCGCGTCCGGGTGGTTGACGATGGCCACCAGCACCCGCCGCTGCCCACCGGGGCCGTGCACATAGCCGGCCAGGGCCTGCACATCGCGCAGGCTGCCAGTCTTCAGGTGCGCCAGGCCCACGCCCATGGGGCTGCGGCGCAGGGTGCCGTCCAGGCCGCTGGCCGGGAGCGACGCCATCAGCTCGGGCATCATCGGCGAGGCGTAGGCCAGCTGCAGCAGGCGCGCCAGGCCGGCGGCGGTGAGGCGGGCGCCGCGGCTCAGGCCGGCGCCGTTGTCCACCACCGGTGCGGGGTGCTCGGGCCCAAGGCGTTGCGTCCACCATTGCGCCAGCACCTGGCGCGACCCTTCGAACGTGGTGGCCCCCCCGAGCGACTGGCCCAGCGCCAGCAGCACGTGCTGGGCCATGACGTTGTTGCTGAACTTGTTCACGTCGCGCACCACCTGGGCCAACGGGGGCGAGTCCAGCGTCAGGCGCAGCGTGGCCTGGGGCGGCACTTCGCCGGGGCGCACCCGGCCGTCGAGCTGACCGCCCAGGCTGGTCCAGACACCGGCCACGGCGCGCTCCGCGAAGCGCTCGGGCTCCGGGTGCGCCAGGGGCCAGGCGCGCTCGCCGCAGGCCAGCGGGTAGCGACCGTCGAAACGTGGGCGCAGTGGGTCGGTGAACTGCGCCCGCAGCCCGGTGCGCCAGTCCCCGCAAGGGCCGGCATCGAGCGGCACCGTGGCCGGCACCGCCACCCCGGCCAGGGGTGGCTCCAACGCGACCCGGGCCACGCCCGCCGCCGCGTCGGGCACGAAGTGGAACTGCTGCGCTTTGTAGTTGACCAGCCAGGCGTCGGGCGTGGCGTTGTAGGGGCGCAGGGGTTCGCCGTCGAACGCGGCCGGGTCCACGGCCGGCACGTCGAAGGCGCTGCGGTCGAGCACGATGTCGCCGGCCACCCGCTGGATGCCCAGGCCCTGCACCCGGCGCAGCAGCCACCAGAGCTTTTCGGTGACGAGCTGCGGATCGCCCCCGCCGCGCAGGTAAAGGTGGCCCTGCAGCACGCCGTCGCGCACCGGGGCGTCGGTGTGCACCGTGGTGCGCCACACGTGCGCTGGGCCCAGCAGGTCGAGCGCGGCGTAGGTGGTGACCAGCTTCATCACCGAGGCCGGGTTCACCGGGCGCCGGTCCTGGTGCGCCAGCCAGACCGATCCGTCGGGGGCGGCGTCGGCCACCACCGCGACCAGGGCGTCGGTGGGCAGGCCGGCGCCTTGCAGGGCCGCGCGCACCGGCTCGGGCAAGGTGGCCGCGCCGGCATGGGGCACGGCAG
>NZ_NWMV01000080.1 GCF_002837145.1 Macromonas nakdongensis
GGTGGACGACGCCCCGGCCAAACGCCTGGCCGCCGCAGCCGCCGCGCGCCTGCGCGAGGCCGAGGCGCTGCTGCGGCAAGACCCCTTCGTCCAAACCATGCTGCGCGACTTTGGCGGCAAAATCGTGCCCGGCAGCATTCAAGCCCTCTGATTTCACTTTTCACCACAAGGAACTTCATGTTTAACAAAGGACAACTCGCCGGCCTCATGAAACAGGCCCAGGCCATGCAGGACAACCTCAAGAAGGCCCAGGACGAACTGGCGCACATCGAGGTCACGGGCGAGTCGGGGGCCGGTCTGGTCCAGGTCGTGATGACCTGCAAGCACGACGTCAAGCGCGTCACCATCGATCCCAGCCTGCTGGCCGACGACAAGGACATGCTGGAGGACCTGGTGGCCGCCGCCTTCAACGCCGCCGTGCGCAAGGCCGAAGAAACCAGCCAGGAAAAAATGGGCAAGATCACCGCCGGCATGCCCGGTCTGCCGGGTGGCATGAAGTTCCCGTTCTGACGGTGGCCGCCGCCCAGACGCTCGACACCCTGGTGCAGGCGCTGCAGTGCCTGCCCGGGGTCGGTGTCAAGTCGGCGTCGCGCATGGCGTTTCACCTGCTGCAACAGGACCGCGACGGTGCCTTGCGCCTGGCCCAGGCCTTGCAGACGGCCATCGCTGCCTTGCGCCACTGCGCCTTGTGCCACACCTTCACCGAAGACGAGGTCTGTGCCACCTGCCGCGACCCGCAGCGCGACCACGGCCTGCTGTGCGTGCTGGAAACCCCGGCCGACCAGGCCGCCATGGAGCGCACCGGCGCCTACCGCGGTTTGTATTACGTGCTCATGGGGCGGTTGAGCCCGCTCGATGGCATCGGCCCGCAGGACATTGGCGTGCGCCAGTTGGTCGAACGCCTGCAGCACGGCGAGGACCGGCCCGTGCGCGAAGTCATCCTGGCCACCAACTTCACCGCCGAGGGGGAAACCACGGCTCACGTCATTGGCCACATCGTCAAGAGCCTGAGGCTCCAGGTTACCCGCCTGGCCCGGGGCGTGCCCATCGGCAGCGAACTGGAATACGTGGACCTGGGCACCATCGCCCACGCCTTGGCCGACCGCCGTTGAATCATTTTCATCAGGGTTGACCCGATTGGGACTTTCCCGCTTCGGGCAGGTCCCGATGCTGCACAGCAGCAAACCCGATATGCTCAAAATCACAGCGTCGTCAGAGCGCGG
This sequence comes from Macromonas nakdongensis, assembly GCF_002837145.1. Lineage (GTDB taxonomy): Bacteria > Pseudomonadota > Gammaproteobacteria > Burkholderiales > Burkholderiaceae_C > Macromonas_B > Macromonas_B nakdongensis. The sequence goes on from NZ_NWMV01000080.1 coordinate 1,224, forward strand.
TGTTGAACACGATCGGGGGTGGTATCCATGCAACGGCGACATGTGTTGGCGGGTCTGGGCAGCGTCTGGGCCTGGGGGCCCGCAGGACTGGCGGCACCGGCCCGTTTGCGTCCGGTGACCGTGGTGGCGCAGGCCCTCGACCAGATCAAGCAATTGCCTCTGGTGCTGGCGCAGCGCCTGGGGTTTTTCGCGGCCGAGGGGCTGGACGTGAACTTTCAGGCGGTGCCGGCGTCGGTCCGCACGCTCGACGCCCTGGCCGACCTGCCGGCCCAGGTGTTTGCCGGCACCTTCGAACGCACCCTGTACCTCCAGGCGCGGGGGCGCTCGCACCAGGCTTTTGTGCTGGTGTCGCGCTCACCGCAGGTGGTGCTGGGCACCTCCACGCGCCTGCTGCCCCCCGACGCCGACCTGGCCGACCTGGCCGGCAGCAGCATCGGGGTCTACGCCTCTGGCTCCATGGGGCACCGGGTGGCGCAATGGGTGCTGCTGCGCGCCGGCCTGCGTGCCAGCGACGTCCATTTCGTCGAAATCCCCGACCCGCAGCAGGCGCTGGAGGCTTTCGAGCGCGGCGCCATCGACGCGGTCAGCTACACCGATCCGCTCATCACCCGGCTGGAACAACGCGGGGTGATCCGGGTGGTGTCCGACACCCGCAGCCTGCGCGACTGCGACCAGGTTTTTGGCGGCCCCGTCGCCTGCACCTGTTTGAGTGCTTCGCCGTCCTTCATCGAGCGCGAGCCGGAACTGGTCCAGGGGCTGACCAACGCGGTGGTGCGGGCACTCAAATGGCTGCACACGGCCGGGCCGTCGGACCTGGTGCGCTTCACTCCGGACGCGTTGATGCAAGGCGAGCGGGCGGTGTTTCTCAGCGCCTTCAGCCGGTCGCGCGAAACGCTGGCGGCCGATGGCACCTTTGCCGCGCAGGCCCCGCGCAACGTGATGCGGGCGCTGGAGCGTTTGCGGCTGCCCATCGCCCTCGAAGGGGTGGACCCGGAGGCCGTGTACACCAACCGTTTTGCCCAGCGCGCCAAGGTACAGTTCAGGGTCTGAAACTGCCTCACCCCCTGTACGAATGAACGCCCTGTTCGACGACGCCGGCGACGACCGGACGCGTTGGGAACGGTTGTGCCAACAACTGCACCACCACGCACATTGCTACTACGTGCTGGACGCGCCGGAGATTCCCGACGCCGAGTACGACCGCCTGTTCCAGGCGCTCCAGGCGCTGGAAGCCACCCACCCCGATTGGGTCACACCCGATTCGCCCACCCAGCGTGTGGGGGGGCGCGTGCTCGACGGCTTCGGCACCGTGCGCCACCGCGTGCCCATGCTCAGCATCCGCACCGAAACCGATACCGAGGCCAGCGGCGCACAGGCCTTTGACGAACGCGTGCGCAAGGAACTGGAGCTCACCCCCAGCGACCCGCCCGTGGGCTATGTGGCCGAGCCCAAGTTCGACGGACTGGCCATGAGCCTGCGCTACGAAGCCGGCGTTCTGGTGCAGGCCGCCACCCGGGGCGATGGCGAACTGGGCGAGGACGTGAGCGCCAACATCCGCACCATCGGCCAGGTGCCGCTGCGGCTGCCGTCCGACCGCCGTCCGGTGCCGCCGGTGCTCGAAGTGCGCGGCGAGGTTTACATGCGCCGTGACGACTTCGAAGCCCTCAACGAACGCCAGCGCCAGCGCATCGCCGCCGGTGCCAAGGGCGAAAAAACCTTCGTCAACCCGCGCAACGCCGCGGCCGGGGCCGTGCGCCAGCTCGACTCGGCCATCGCCGCCGAACGCCCCCTGAGCTTTTTCGCCTACGGGCTGGGTGAAGTCAGCCCGCCGGCGGACGGCGGCCCCACTTTCGCCACCCACCACGAATCCCTGATGGCCTTGCGCGACTGGGGCTTTCCGGTGTCCAGCGAGGTGGCCCTGTGCCAGGGGGTGGACGAACTGATCGCCTACCACCGACGCCTGGGTGCCGAGCGCGACCGACTGCCGTTCGACATCGACGGCGTGGTCTACAAGGTGGACCGGCTGGACTGGCAGCGCGCGCTCGGCTTCGTCACCCGCGAGCCGCGCTGGGCCGTGGCCCACAAGTACCCGGCCCAGGAGCAGATGACCACGGTGCTGGCCATCGACGTGCAGGTGGGCCGTACCGGCAAGCTGACGCCCGTGGCCAAGCTGGCCCCGGTCTTCGTCGGTGGGGTCACCGTGACCAACGCCACCCTGCACAACGAGGACGAGGTCTTGCGCAAAGACGTGCGGGTCGGCGACACGGTCATCGTGCGCCGCGCCGGTGATGTGATCCCCGAGGTGGTGGCGGTTGTGCCGCCAGCGCCCGTGGCCGGGGACGCCCAACCCACGGCCGAAGGCCCGCAGGCCGACCTGTTTGCCGCGCCCGCGCGCGGCCCGCTGTTCGGCATGCCCAGCGCCTGCCCGGTGTGTGGCAGTGCGGTGGTGCGCGAAGCGGGCGAGGCCGATCACCGCTGCACCGGCGGCCTGTTCTGTTCCGCCCAGCGCAAGCAGGCCCTGCTGCACTACGCCCAGCGCCGTGCCATGGACATCGAAGGCTTGGGCGACAAACTGGTGGAGCAGATGGTCGATGGCGACATCGTCCGCGGGCTGCCCGACCTGTACCGACTCGGGCTCAGCGCCCTGGCCCGGCTCGACCGCATGGCCGACAAGTCTGCGGCCAACCTGCTGGCGGCGCTGGAGGCGTCCAAGCACACCACCTTGCCGCGCTTCCTGTTTGCACTGGGCATCCGCCACGTGGGCGAGGCCACGGCGCGCGAACTGGCCCGCCATTTCGGCGGTCTCGACAAACTCATGGACGCCACGCCCGAGCAGTTGCTGGAGGTTCGCGACATCGGGCCGGTGGTCGCCGACAGCGTGCACACCTTTTTCCAGCAGGCGCACAACCGCGAGGTGGTCGAGCAATTGCGCGCCTGTGGCGTGCATTGGGAGGAGGGCGCCGGCACCTCGGACGCCCCACAGGTGCTGGCCGGGCAGACCCTGGTGCTCACCGGCACCTTGCCCCACCTCTCGCGCGACCAGGCCAAGGCCCTGATCGAAGCCGCCGGGGGCAAGGTGAGCGGCTCGGTCAGCAAGAAAACCCACCACGTGGTGGCGGGGGCCGAGGCCGGCAGCAAGCTCGACAAGGCCCGCGAACTCGGGGTGTCGGTCATCGACGAGGCCGGTTTGCTGGCCTTGCTGTCGTCACCGCCGGCGGCGGACGGGGCCGACACACCGGGCTGAAGCGCCTCAGTCCTTGAAGTGGTAGTGGTCCCGGTTCAGCACGGCCGCCACGGCCGTGACGTCTTCCGGGAACATCTGGAAGTTCAGGGTGGCGTTGCACTGCTCCACCATGCCGCGCAGCAGCCCGGCGGTGTTGATGCGCCCCTGGGGTCGGTACATGGCCGCACCGTTCCCCCCCATTTTTTGGGTGTGACATTGCGTGCACTGGTGCTGGGCGATGAGTTGTTCGCCCAGTTTCAGGTCGGCCCCTTTGAAAATTCCCGCCCCCTGGGCGCGGGCCTGGCCAGCGCTGAACGCGGCCCCCAGGGCCATGGCGGTCAGACCGGCGGTCCACAACGCCGTCTGGCGTGGCCGGTTGGTGGCAGTGGTCTGGGGCGTGGTGCGGTGCATGGTGGGGCCTCCTGCTGGGGTGTGCACACCACTGTACCCCACCGGGCATCCTTTGGCACTCAGGGCCAGCCCCAGGGTGGGTGTCAGCGGTTGTCTTCCAGCACGTCCATCAGTTCGTTGGTCAGCAGGGCCTGCTCCCGGTGGATGTGCAGGTTGGGGCCGCAGATGAGGAAGGTGTCCTCCACCCGTTCGCCCAGGGTGCTGATCTTGGCCAATTGCAGGTTCACCTGGTGCCGCGCCAGCACCCGGGCAATGCAGTAGAGCAGGCCCAGGCGGTCGCTGGCCGACACACTCAACAGCCAGCGCTGTCCCTTGTCGTCGGGTTGCAACTCCACCCGTGGCACCACCGGAAAGCTTTTGACCCGGCGCGACAGGCGGCCGCGGCTCGGTGTGGGCAGGGGCCGGTCGGTGTTGAGGGCCTGGGGCAGTTCGCTCTCCACCATCGCGGTCAGTTCGCGGTAGTGCTCGGCCAGGGTGGTGGTGGCCACCTGGAAGGTGTCCAGCGCACAGCCGTCCAGGGTGGTGTGCACCTTGGCGTCCAGGATGGTGAAACCCGCTTCGTCAAAGTAGCCGCAGATGCGCGCAAACAGGTCGGCCAGGTCGCGGGTGTAGACCAGCACCTGCAAGCCTTCGCCCACGGGCGACAGGCGCGCCCGCACCACCGTCGTCGTGCTCGCATCGGCCGGGCGTTGCGCCAGCGCGCGCGAAATGTGGCGCGTGTGCCAGGCGATTTCGTCGGCCGGGTGGCGCATGAAATAGCTCACGTCCAGTTGGTCCCACAGGGCTTTGTGGGCCATGTGCGGCTGGGCGTGCAGGGCCAGGTTGGCCAGGGCTTCGCGCTTGCGTGCTTCCACCAGCGCGTGCGGGTCCGGCGTGCCCCCGCCCAGCGCCCGCAGGGTGTAGCGGAACAGGTCTTCCAGCAGCTTGCCTTTCCAGGCGTTCCACACCTTGGGGCTGGTGCCGCGGATGTCGGCCACGGTCAGCAAATACAGCGCGGTCAGGCGACGTTCGTTGCCCACGCGCTGGGCAAAGGCGGCGATCACGTCCGGGTCGCTCAGGTCTTCCTTCTGGGCGATGCGGCTCATGGTCAGGTGCTCGGCCACCAGAAAGCGGATCAGGTCGGCGTCGGCTTTGGCGATGCCATGCTGGCGGGCAAAGCTGCTCACTTCCTGCGCCCCGAGGTCGGAGTGATCGCCGCCCCGGCCCTTGGCGATGTCGTGGAACAGCGCGGCCGCGTACAGGATCCAGGGCTGGTCCCAGCCGGCGGCCAGCCGCGAGCAGAAGGGGTATTCGTGCGAGTGTTCGGGGATGAAGAAGCGGCGCACGTTGCGCAGCACCATCAGGATGTGCTGGTCCACCGTGTACACATGGAACAGGTCGTGCTGCATCTGCCCCACGGTGCCGCGGAACACCCACAGGTAACGCCCCAGCACCGAGGTTTCATTCATCAGGCGGAACGCGTGCGTGATGCCTTCGGGCTGCTGCAGGATCTGCAGGAAGGTGGCCCGGTTCACCGGGTCGCGGCGAAAAGCCGCGTTCATGAGCGCGCGCGCGTTGTACAGGGCTCGCAGCGTGCGCGCCGACAGGCCCTTCACGCCCAGCGTCGTCTGGTACAGCAGAAAGGTTTCCAAGATGGCGTGCGGCTGCTGCAGGTACAGGTGGTCGCTGGCCACCTCCAGCATGCCCCCCTTGTCAAAAAAGCGCGGGTTGATCGGGCGCAGCGGCACCGGTTCGCCGCCTTCGTCGCTGTCCAGCCGTTCCTGGATGTTGAGCATCAGGATCTGGTTGAGCTGGGTCACCGCCTTGGCCGCCCAATAGTAACGCCGCATCAGGGCCTCGCTGACGCGGCGCGCGCGGCGGGCGGTCACGTAGTGGCCGCTGGCGTCGATCTGTGCCTTGTAGCCGAACGCTTCGGCCAAGGGCGTCTGCATGTCGAAGATCAGGCGGTCTTCGCGGCGCTTGGCCAGCACGTGCAGCCGGGCCCGTATCAGGCTGAGCAGCGCCTCGTTGGCCTTGAGCTGGCGCGCCTCCAGCGGCGTGGCCAGGCCGCGGCGGGCCAGTTCATCCCAGGTGCGCCCCAGGCCCGCGGCCTTGGCCACCCACAGCAGCACCTGCAGGTCGCGCAGGCCGCCGGGGGACTCCTTGCAGTTCGGCTCCAGGGCGTAGGGCGTGTCCTCGAACTTCTGGTGGCGCTGCCGCATTTCCAGCCGCTTGGCGCTGAAAAAAGCTTGCGGGTCCAAGGCCTCGGCCAATTGCTCCACCAGCGCTTTGTAGGCCCGGGGCGGGCCGGCCAGCAGCCGGCTTTCCAGCAGCGAGGTCTGCACCGTCACATCGGCCTGCGCTTCGGCCACGCATTCGGCCAGGTTGCGCACGCTGGAGCCGATCTCGAGTCCCACGTCCCAACATTGGCCAATGAAGGTTTCCACCGCGGTTTTCAGGGTCGGGTCGGCGTCCAGCGGCGTGCCCTCGGGCACCAGCAGCAGCACGTCCACGTCGGAATAAGGGAACAACTCCCCCCGGCCGTAGCCGCCCACCGCCACCAGCGCGAAGGTGTCCGGCAAGTCCGCCTGCCGCCACAGCTGCTGCAGCACGCCATCGGTCAGACGCGCCAGCGCCTTCAGGCGTGCGTGGATCGCCCGGGGGCTGCCCTTGATCGCATCGATCTGCTGCAGGATGTCGGCCTTGCCCTGGCGGTAGGTCTGGCGCAGTTGGGGAACGGTGTCGCGCGGTGCGGGAGGCAGTGTCTCGGTCGTCATGGTGGGCAGGCAATCGACGGGGGCGCGGCGCCGGGGTGCTGTGTCAGGCCGGCAGGGCGGGCGCAACGAAGGCTGGCGGCGGCGGACTGCCGGCCGACAGGGTCATGATCTCGTAACCCGTCTCGGTGCACAGCACCGTGTGTTCCCATTGCGCCGACAGCGAGCGGTCCTTGGTCACGATGGTCCAGCCGTCGCCCATCTCGCGGATGTCGCGCTTGCCCTGGTTGATCATCGGTTCGATGGTGAACACCATGCCCGCCTTGATCTCCATGCCCGTGCCCGGCTTGCCGTAGTGCAGGATCTGCGGGTCCTCGTGGAATTTCTGGCCAATGCCGTGACCGCAGAACTCGCGCACCACGCTGTAACCGGCGGCTTCCGCGTGGCGTTGAATCACGTGCCCGATGTCGCCCAGGCGCACGCCGGGGCGCACGATCTCGATGCCCTTCCACATCGCCTCGTAGGTGATGGCCGACAACCGCTTGGCCGCCACCGACACCTCGCCCACATGGAACATGCGGCTGGTGTCGCCGTGCCAGCCGTTCTTGATCACGGTGATGTCGATGTTGAGCGTGTCGCCCTTCTTCAGCGGCTTGTCGTTCGGGATGCCGTGGCAGATGACGGCATTGACCGATGTGCAGATGCTCTTGGGGTAGGGGTTGTGGCCGCTGGGGTCGTAGTGCAGCGGGGCCGGGATGGCCTGCTGCACGTTGACGATGTAATCGTGCGCCAGCTGGTCCAATTCGTTGGTGGTGATGCCAGGGCGGACATAAGGGGTGAGGTGGTCCAGCACCTCGGCGGCCAATCGGCCCGCGAGGCGCATGCCTTCGATGCCTGCGGCATCCTTGAATGTGACGGTCATGGTGTTCCCGGCAACCTGTGTATGGCCTGCCCGGAGGGACTCGAACCCCCGACCTGCTGCTTAGAAGGCAGCTGCTCTATCCAGTTGAGCTACGGGCAGTAGGGGTGAAAAGAAATGGTCGGAGCGGCGGGATTCGAACTCGCGACCCTCTGCTCCCAAAGCAGATGCGCTACCAGGCTGCGCTACGCTCCGACGAAGCCGAGATTCTAGCGGGTTCTGGGTGGCGTTTGGGGCGGCCGCCCCACTTTATCTTCGGGCGTATTGTTGCGCGCCAAACAGGGCGGCCTTGGCGCGGTCGTCGGTGAGAGGTTTGCGCGCGTCGGCCAGCACCTGGACGGCGCGCTGCACCGCCGGACGGGCGCCGATGCGGTCGAACCAGGCTTTCAGGGCGGGGTAGTCGGCCCAGGCTATGCCCTGGTTCTGCCAACTGCGCAGCCAGGGGAAGACGGCGATGTCGGCCACGCTGTAGCTGCGCCCGCCGAGGTAGGGGCTGGCTTCCAAGCGCCGGTTCATGACGCCATACAGCCGCTGGGCTTCTTTGGTGTAGCGCTGAACGGCGTAGTCGATTTTTTCGGGGGCGTAGACGCGGAAGTGGTGGGCCTGGCCGAGCAGGGGCCCGACACCGCCCATCTGGAACATGAGCCATTGCAGCACTTCGAACTTCTGCCGGTCGGACTTGGGCAGGAATTTGCCGAATTTGGCCGCCAGGTAGAGCAGGATGGCGCCGGACTCGAACAGCGAGATGGGGCGGCCGTCGGGACCGTGGGGGTCGACCAGGGCCGGGATCTTGTTGTTGGGGCTGATGCGCAGGAAGTCCGCCTGGAACTGGTCGCCGGCCCCGATGTCGATGGGGTGCACCTGCCAGTCGCGCCCCAGGCGCTGGCCGCATTCTTCCAGCATGATGTGCACTTTGTGTCCGTTGGGGGTGGGCCAGGAGTAGACGTCGATCATGTTTGTGCGGCAATGGGCATGGAATGTTCTGCTTTTTGCAACGGCAGGTGTTAGAATAATAGCTTCACGACCAAATGGGCGGGTATTTACCGGCCCATTTTTTTTGGTCGATCGCAATTTGAATCGGGTGCGGCGGCGCGGGCTGCCGGCCCGGATGACGCAGGCAAAGAGCATTGAACGCATGAGTTGGCAGCAGACCCTGGAGCAGACCGTGACCGGTCTTGGTTACGATTTGGTGGACCTGGAACGGTCCGCCGGGGGGCTGTTGCGCATCACCATCGACTGGCCTTGGGATCCGGCCGCGCCGCAGGAGCGTTTTGTGACGGTGGAGGACTGCGAGACGGTCACCCGCCAGTTGCAGTACCTGCTGGAAGTCGAAAACGTCGATTACAAGCGCCTGGAGGTGGGCTCCCCCGGCATCGACCGGCCGCTGCGCCACGAGGTGGACTTCATCCGCTTCGCCGGCGAAGTGGTGGACATCAACCTGAAAGAGCCGATCGGCGAGGCCGCTGGCCCCGGCATGGCGGCCAACCGCAAAAAATTCCGCGGCACCCTGGAGCGGGCCGAGGACGGGGTGACCTGGCAGGTCGTCTGGTCCGACGAGCCCGAGCGCAAGCCGGGCCAGCGCGTGAGCAAGAAGGCCAAGCCGCTGCCCATGCGCGCGCTGGGCTTCACGCTGGACGAGGTCCGCGATGCCCGGTTGGCCCCGATCGTGAATTTCAAGGGACGCGACGCCGGCAAGGCCGCGCCCGACACACAAGATTGAACCCTCAAGCAGCAGATTGGAAAGGCAGGCGAGTGAAATGAATCGCGAAATGTTGATGTTGATCGATGCGATCTCGCGCGAGAAGAACGTGGAGCGCGACGTGGTGCTGGGCGCTGTGGAGTCCGCCCTGGCCTCGGCCACCAAGAAGCTGTTCAAGGGCGAGGTGGACATCCGTGTGTCCATCGATCCGGACAGCGGGGCCTACGAAACTTTCCGCCGCTGGCTGGTGGTGCCCGACGAGGCCGGTCTGCAGAACCCGGACGCCGAAGAGCTGTTCTCCGACGTGGCCGAGGACATGCCCGGCATCCAGGTCGGTGACTTCATTGAGAAGCAGATCGAGAGCGTGCCCATCGGCCGCATCGGCGCCATGGCCGCCAAGCAGGTGATCCTGCAGCGCATCCGCGACGCCGAGCGCGAGATGCTGCTGAACGACTTCATGAGCCGTGGCGAAAAAATCTTCGTCGGCACGGTCAAGCGCCTGGACAAGGGCGACGTGATCGTCGAGAGCGGCCGTGTGGAAGGCCGCCTCAAGCGCGGCGAGATGATCCCGAAGGAAAACTTCCGTTCGGGCGACCGCGTGCGGGCCCTGATCACCGAAGTGGACCTGACGCTGCGCGGTGCGCCCATCCTGCTGTCGCGTTCTTCGCCCGATTTCATGATCGAGTTGTTCCGCCAGGAAGTCCCCGAGATCGAGCAGGGCCTGCTGGAGATCAAGACCTGTGCCCGCGACCCGGGCAGCCGCGCCAAGATCGCCGTGCTGAGCCACGACAAGCGCATTGACCCGATCGGCACCTGCGTCGGCGTGCGCGGCTCGCGCGTCAACGGCGTGACCAACGAACTGGCCGGTGAGCGCGTGGACATCGTGCTGTGGTCGGAAGACCCGGCGCAGTTCGTCATCGGCGCGCTGGCGCCGGCCAACGTGGTTTCCATTGTGGTGGACGAGGAGCGCCACGCCATGGACGTGGTGGTGGACGAGGAAAATCTCGCTATCGCCATCGGCCGCGGCGGCCAGAACGTGCGCTTGGCGTCCGACCTGACCGGCTGGAAGATCAACATCATGACCGCCGACGAGTCGGCGCAGAAGCAGGCCGAAGAGGCCGACGGCATCCGCAAGCTGTTCATGGCCAAGCTGGACGTGGACCAGGAGATCGCCGACATCCTGATCGAGGAAGGCTTCACCAGCCTGGAAGAAGTGGCTTACGTGCCGCTGCAGGAAATGCTGGAGATCGAATCGTTCGACGAAGACACCGTCAGCGAACTGCGGGCCCGCGCCAAGGACGCCTTGCTGACGATGGAAATCGCCAAGGAAGAGAGTGTGGAAACGGCCTCGCAGGACTTGCGCGATCTGGACGGCCTGAACACCGACCTGATCGCCAAGCTGGCCGATGCCGGCGTGCACACCCTGGACGACCTGGCCGACCTGGCCACCGACGAATTGACCGACATCACCGGGCAGACGGCTGAAGAAGCGACGGCCCTGATCATGAAAGCGCGCGAGCACTGGTTCACCGGTGCGTCGGACGCCCAATCCTGATCGCGGAGGCCCAACGGAGAAAAACATCTATGTCAAGCAACACCGTCGCAGAATTCGCCGCTGAATTGAACAAACCCACCTCGCTGCTGCTGGAGCAACTGGCCAGCGCCGGGGTGCAGAAGCACACAGGCGTGGACCCGATTTCCGAGTCCGACAAGCACAAGCTGCTCAGCTACCTGCAGGCCAGCCACGGCACCAGCAGCGCCGAGCGCAAGAAGATCACGTTGACCAAGAAGTCCACGACCGAGATCAAGCAGGCCGATGCCACCGGCCGTGCCCGAACCATCCAGGTGGAAGTGCGCAAGAAGCGCACCTTCATCAAGCGCGACGACGAGCCGGCGCTGGGCGGTACCGACGAGGAAGAGGACGTTCAGCCCGCGGTGGACACCGCCGAACTGGCCCGCCGCGAAGAAGAGGCCCGCCACCAGGCGGAGCTGCTGCAGCGCCAGGAAGAGGAGCTGGCCCAGAAGCGCCGCGAACGCGAGGAGCAGGAAGCCCG
>NZ_NWMV01000081.1 GCF_002837145.1 Macromonas nakdongensis
GGCTGCAGGACCAACCCGCGCTGGCGCCACGGGCGTTTTTCGCCGCGGCGTTGGTGTGCCTGCTGGGCATGGCCGCCGCCCTGGCCTTCCTGTGGCGCGACGTGGCCCAGCGCCGCCGCGCCGAATCGCGCCTGCGCACCCAGATGGCCTTGCGCAGCGCCATGGAGCGCTCGGTCGCGTTGGGGCTGCGCGCCTGGGACATGGACGGCCGCCTGCTGTTCGTCAACCAGGCATTTTGTCAACTGGTGGGCTGGTCGGCGGCCGAACTGCTCGGCCGCACCGGTCCCGGCCCCCATTGGCCACCCGACCAGGGCGAGGAATGGGGACCGCCCGGCGACGCCGGCCGTGAGGGGCGGGAGGTGCGCCTGCGCCACCGCGACGGGCACGGGCTGGACGTGCTGCTGCACACCGCGCCCCTGACCCAGCCCGACGGCCGCCAGATCGGCTGGATCGGTTCGGTGCTCGACATCACTGAGCGCAAGCGCATCGAACGCCTGGCGGCGCAGCAACAGGAGCAGCTCGAAGCCAGCGGCCGATTGGTGGTGGTGGGCGAGGTGGCGTCCACCCTGGCGCACGAATTGAACCAGCCTCTGGGGGCCCTGAGCAGCTTCGCCACCGGCCTGCTCAACCGCCTGCAGGCCGGGCGCATCGGCGCCGACGAAATCGTGCCGGTGGTCGAGCGCATGGCGCGCATGGCCGACAAGGCCGGCCGGGTGATCCAGCGCGTCAATGCCTTCGCCCGGCGCCAGGAGATGACGCGCCAGCCGCTGGCGCTCAACGGCTTTGTGCGCCGCGTGGTCGCGCAGGTGCACGGCCCCGAGGGCGTGGCCCTGGCGCTGAAACCGCCGGCCACCGACCCGGTGCTGCCGGCCGACGCCCTGCTGCTGGAGCACGCGCTGCACAACCTGGTGCTGAACGCGCTGGAGTGGGCCGGTCAGGGGCCGAGCGGGCCGGCACGGGTGCGGGTGTCCTGGTGGGCGACCGAGGCCGAAGCCGCCGTGCGCGTCGAAGACAGCGGCCCCGGCGTGCCGCCCGAGCAACACGCCCAGGTGTTCGAGGCCTTCCACAGCCGCAAGCCCGGGGGCATGGGCATGGGGCTGGCCATTTGCCGTTCCATCGTGGAGGCGCACCACGGCCGCATCGAAGTGGGCCGCAGTGCCACGCTGGGCGGGGCACAATTCACCCTGTGGCTGCCACTGAACCCATGACCCCCACCGTGCACATCGTCGATGACGACGCGGACTTCCGCGACGGCCTGGCCTGGCTGCTCGACTCCCGCGGCCTGCCGGTGCGGGCCTGGTCGGGCGGTGACGCCTTCCTGCAGGCCATGCGCCAGCCCCAGGGCGACGGCTGGCCCTGCTGCGTGGTGTTGCTCGACATCCGCATGGAACCCTTGTCCGGCTTGGCCACCTTCGAGCAGCTCAAGGCCCTGGGCTGGCCCTGGCCGGTGCTGTTCCTGACCGGGCATGGCGATGTGGGCATGGCCGTGGCGGCGGTGAAAAACGGCGCCTGGGATTTTCTGGAAAAACCCTTCCAGAACAACCTGCTGGTGGACCGGGTGGCCAAGGCGCAGCGGGCCGCGCTGGCGCTGCAGGCCGATGCTGGCGAACGCCTGCGTTTCCAGAAAGCCGTGGCCGCGCTGAGTACCCGCGAGCGTGAGGTGCTGGCCGAGCTGCTGCAGGGCCATTACAACAAGAACATCGCCGACCACCTGGGCATCACCCAGCGCACCGTCGAATTCCACCGCGCCAATATTTTCGAGAAGCTGCAGGTGCAGTCCGCGGTGGAACTGGCCCACCGGGTGGGGCTGTACGGTCTGCTGCCGCAGACCGCCCACACGAACCTGGGGCCGGGCACCCCGCCAGCGCTCCCCTGACCCGCGTCACCCGCCTGGCCACCAGCCGCGGGCTGGCGGGCCCCGTCGCCGGGCGTCAGCGCAGCCGGCCCAGGCGCAGGAACTGGGTTTCGCCGTTGGAGCCGTCCACACCGTCGTTGTCGGTGATGACGAAGACCTGGCCCTGCCCGTCCACCGCCAGGCTTTCCACCTTGTCCAGCACGGTGCCCCGGGCCTGCTGCAGCGCCGGCACCAGGTTGTGCACCAGGCGCTTGCTCAGCACGGGCACCTGGGCCGCGCCCGGTTGCGCCGGCGTCAGTCCGGCCACCGAGAAGGCCTGCAGCGTTTTGAAGGACGCGTCGCCGAACTGGTTGTCGCGCTCGATCACCCAGAAGGTGTCGGGCCCGACTGCGGTGATCTCCGACATCCCGACCCAGCCGTCGCGCGCCTGGGTGGGCGTCAAGGGGTAGTGGTACACGCCCCAGGCCCCGGTGGCCGGCTGGTAGCGCAGGATCTTGGCGTGGCCTTTGGGGTCGTCCTTCCATTCGCGCTGCACCGCGAGCCAGACGGTTTCGTCGCGGCCTTCGCCGGTCACCGCCACGCCTTCCAGGCCGAAGCGCACCGCGGCGCGGCGCAGCACCTCGGGCAGTTTCACGGTTTCCTGCACCGCGCCCTGGGCGTCCACCCGCACCAGCAGGTCGTCCAAGGCGCCGCTTTTCTTGCCCGGGTCCCCTTCGGAGGCGATCCAGAAGCCGCCGTCGGCCCGCTGGGCGATGCCCTCGGCGTCCAGGGCCAGGGGCTGGCCGTTCTGCGTCACGGTCAGGGCCCGGCGGATCAGCGCGGGCGTGACCTGGGTGTCGATCTGCAGCAGCCGGGTCTGGCTGTAGGCGCTGTCGGTCACGGCCCACAGCTGGCCGGGGGCGCGGCGGTCGGCCACGGCGCCCGAAATCGCGCCCCAGGGGATGGGCGTGCCGTCGGCGGCGTCGGCCGAGACCAGTGTCGGGTAGGCGGCGGGCCCAGGGCCACGGCGGTAGATGCTCAGACCGGAGCGCGCCGCACCATCGGTTTCCGAGGCAACCACGAACAGATCGCGCTGCGGAACGGCCAGCAGCCCTTCGGGTCCGGCCCCGGTGGGCAGGGCTTGCAAGAACTCGGGCGTCTGGTTCGCACCGCGGTCGCGGAACACGAACACCAGCGAGGCGCGCTCGGAGCCGACGAAGAATAGCCGGTCCTGGCCGAACACGGCGGCTTCGGCGCCTTCGGGCTCGTTGCCCTTGGCGGCGGAACGGCGCTCGGGGTAGTGGCCCAGGCGCATCGCCAGGTGTTCCAGCAGGGCGCCGCTGTCGTACTCCACCGTGCCGTCCTGGCGGAAGATGGTGAAGCCGCGCGAGCCGCCGCGGTAGTCGCCTTCGTTGGCGGTCAGGAAGCGTTGCTCGTCCAGCCAGGCCACGGCGTCGGGCTCGCGGGCCACGCCTTGGAGGGTGTTCACCGGGCGGATCACGCCGTCGCGCTGGGTGTCCACACCCTGCAGGTCCACCGTGCCGGCGCTGAAGTGGCGCAGCACCCGGCGCTGGGCCACGTCCACCAGGGCCAGGTGGTTGTTTTCCTGCAGCGACACCACCGCCACACCTTGGCGGTTGACCTTGACGAACTCCGGCTCCGGGTCGTTGCCGGCCACCGCGGCCAGGCCCGATAGGCCCACGGGGTGCATGCGGGTGCAGTCTGGCAGGCCGCGTTCCAGCGGGATGATGTTGACCGAGCCACCCGGCAACTGGGGCAGGGCGCCTTTGTTCAGGGTTTCATCGCGCTGGTTTTCCAGCACCACCACCAGGTGCCGGGCCGACGCGTCCAGGGCCACCGAGTCCGGTTGCCCCTGAAGCTGGCAGCGGGCCACCACGGCACGGCTGGCCAGGTCCACCACCGCCAGTTCGCCTTGCGGGCTGAAGAAGGATTCGGTCTGGTCCACCGCCACCAGGGCGCGGCCCTGCGTCAGCACGACCGAGGTCGGTTCTCCTTTCAGGGGCACGAAGCCCGCCGGCCGGGGTTGGGTCGGGTCGCGCAGGTCCACCAGGCCCAGGCCTTTCTGTTCGCTGTCGGTGTAGGCCAGCATCTGGCCGTCGGCCGTGGCCGCGACGATTTCGGCCACCGACTTTTTGCCCGCCAATTGGGCCGGGTCGTGGTTGCTGGCCGCAGCGAAGGTGGCGATGCGCTGGAACAGGCGTGGCGCTTCTTGCGCCGAGGCGGGGAAGATCAGGGCGGCCAGGACGGCGCAGGACAAGGGGGTACGGATCATGGGCAACAGCGGTGTGTGAACAGACAAGCCCACCACTCTGCCCGGGCTCTGTGGCAGGGCTGTGACACCCGGCGCCCTGCGGGGGCAGGGCCCAGAATGCCTGGGGGTGTTCACACAAATGTCCCAATCCGTCCCCAGGCGGCGTGGTCAAACTTGTGGATAAGTCCCCGGGAATCGCCGCAATTCTTTGTTTTTCAACGGGTGGCTTGGGGGTGGTGAAAAAACAGGCAGTGCGGGCGGCTACCCCGCCTGCAGCGCGACCAGGCCCGGTGCGTCGCCCGTCCGGAAGCGTTGCACCAGCGTGGCCAGCTGGGCCGCGGCCTGCTGCAGGCTTTCCGACGCCGCGGCGCTTTCTTCCACCAGGGCGGCGTTGCGCTGCGTCATCTGGTCCAGGCCCTCCAGGGCGTGGCCGACCTGCGCCACGCCGTCCGATTGCTCCTGGTTCGCCCGCGCCATGCGCTCGATGAGCTGCGACAGCCCCAGCACCTGTTCGACGATGGCCTGCACCCGCTGGCCGGCGTCGTTGACCAGGCCGGTCCCGGTGTCCACCCGGGCCGCGCTGGCGGCGATCAAGGCCTTGATTTCCCGTGCGGCCGAGGCGCTGCGTTGCGCCAGGTTGCGCACCTCGGTGGCCACCACCGCGAAGCCCCGACCCTGTTCGCCGGCCCGGGCCGCTTCGACCGCCGCGTTCAGCGCCAGCAGGTTGGTCTGGAAGGCGATGCCGTCGATCACCGAGGTGATGTCCGAAATCTGCTGGCTGCTTTGGCTGATCGCGTTCATCGTCGCGACGACCTGGCCCATCACCTCGCCGCCACCGGTCGCCGCCAGGCGGGCCGCCTGTGCCAGGGTGGCGGCCTGCTGGGCGGTCGTGGCGTTGTGGGCCAGTGCGGACGTCAGCTCCTTCATCGCCGCGGCCGTTTCTTCCAGGTGAGCGGCCTGCTGCTCGGTGCGCTGCGACAGGTCCACGCCGCCGTTGGCGATTTCGACCGAACTGCTGGCGATGTGCTGGCTGCCCTCGCGCACCTGCCGGACGATGCCGCCCAGGCTGGACTGCATGGACATCAGCGCTCGCACCAGTTCGGCCGCTTCGTCCTGGCCGCGGGCCTGGGCGCGCGTGGTCAGGTCGCCTTCGGCCACGGTTCTGGCAATGCCCAGCGCGTCGCGCAGGGGCCCGGTGATCGAGCGGGTGATCGCGCGCGACAGGAAGATGCCCATCCCCAGGGCGCTCAAGGCGATGCCGAGCAGCAGGCCCACCACCCAGCGCGCGCTGCGGGCGCCCGAGGCGTGGGCCTGTTCGGCTTCCTGGAGCTTGGCCGTCAGCAGCTGGTCCAGCGCTTTTTGCAGCGGGGTGGCCAAGGGGCCCACCCGGTTCAGGTACAGCTCCTGGGCGTCGTCGTAGCGGTTCTGCGACATCGCCAGATGGGCCGGCTGCAGGCCTTCCTGCAGGTAGGCCTGGTACGCACGGTGCAAGTCGGCCCATTCCCTGGCCGTGCCCAGCTGGGTCCAGGTGGTCTGGAGCTGCTGGAGGTTGCGCTCGAATTCCTGGCTGTGCTGGGCCACGTTGTCCGAGCCCGGGTTGATCAGCATGTCCATCACCAGCACGCGGTTGCGTTGGGTCAGGTACTGGAGGGTGGACAGCTGCTGCAGCGGCATGGCCTTGTCCTGGTACAGCACGCGGCTGAGCTCGCTGAGCTGGAGCAGGAAGGCCAGTCCCAGTGCGGACAACAAGGCCATGGCCAGGAGCATGGTGCCAAAGCCCAGGGACAGGCGGGCACCGATGCCGATACGTTCAAGTCTTTTCATGAGGGGGACGCTGGTGACGGGAGTCGTTCAGGGTCCACAGCCTGGGGCCTGGCTGTGTCAGCTTCATGAAAATCACATGACGGTGGCGGGGCGCTGCCCCGCCGGGCTCAGAAGTGCCCGATCGCCATGCGGTCCACCGTGCCGCCAGCGCCCAGGATGGCGGCCGCCCAGGCCTCGGCCTGGGGCAGCAGCGCGTCGGCGTAGAAGCGGGCGGTGGTGACCTTGGCCTGGTAGAAGTCGGGGTCCTGGTCGATGCGCTCCTGGGCCACCATCAGCGCGCGGGCCATTTGCCAGCCGCACAGCACCACGCCGGCCAGGCGCAGGTAGGGCACCGCACCGGCGTACACCGCCTTGGGCTGGGTTTTGGCGTGCTGGACGATGAAGTCGATCGCCGCTTCCAGCGCGAGGCGGCCGCGCTGCAGCGCCAGGCGCATGGCCAGGGTGTCTTCGTCGGGGCGGGCCATCAGGTCCTGTTCGGTGGCGGCCACGCGGGCGCAAATGGCCTTGGCCAGTTCGCCGCCGTCGCGCACGGTCTTGCGGCCCACCAGGTCGTTGGCCTGGATGGCGGTGGTGCCTTCGTAGATGGACAGGATGCGCGCGTCGCGGTAGTGCTGGGCGGCGCCGGTTTCCTCGATGAAGCCCATGCCGCCGTGCACCTGCACGCCCAGGCTGGTGATGTCGACCGAGAGGTCGGTGGCGTGGCCCTTGACGATGGGCACCAGGAATTCGTAGAAGGCCTGCTGGCTGGCGCGCTCGGCCGCATCGGGCGCGTGGTGGGCGGCGTCGCTGGCGGCGGCGGCCACGTAGGCCAGGGCGCGGGCCGCTTCGGTCTGGGCCTTCATGGTCAAGAGCATGCGCTTGACGTCGGGGTGGTGGATGATGGCCACCGGCCCCGGCGAGCCCGCCAGGTCGCGGCTCTGCACGCGGTCTTTGGCGTAGGCCACGGCCTGCTGGTAGGCGCGGTCGGACACGGCGATGCCCTGCATGCCCACGGCGAAGCGGGCGGCGTTCATCATGATGAACATGTACTCCAGCCCGCGGTTGGGCTCGCCCACGATCTCGCCGATGGCGCCGCCGTGGTCGCCGAATTGCAGCACCGCGGTGGGGCTGGCCTTGATGCCCAGCTTGTGCTCGATGCTCACGCAGTGCGCGTCGTTGCGCGCGCCCAGCGTGCCGTCGGCATGGACCAGGAACTTGGGCACCACGAACAGGCTGATGCCCTTGACGCCGGCCGGGGCGTCGGGCAGGCGGGCCAGCACCAGGTGCACGATGTTCTCGGCCATGTCGTGCTCACCGTAGGTGATGAAGATTTTGGTGCCGAAGAGCTTGTAGCTGCCGTCGGCCTGGGGCTCGGCGCGGGTGCGCACCGCGGCCAGGTCGGAGCCGGCTTGCGGCTCGGTCAGGTTCATGGTGCCGGTCCATTGCCCCGACACCAGTTTTTCCACGTACTTGTGCTTGAGTTCGTCGCTGGCGGCGGTCAGCAGGGCTTCGATGGCGCCATCGGTCAGCATCGGGCACAGGGCGAAGGACAGGTTGGCGGCGTGCAGCATCTCGGCGCAGGCCGTGGCGATCAGTTTGGGCAGGCCCTGGCCACCGAATTCGCTGGGGTGGGCCACGCCTTGCCAGCCGCCTTCGGCGAACTGGGCAAACGCCTCCTTGAAGCCGGGGGTGGTGCGCACCTGTCCGTTGGCGAAGCTGGACGGGTCCTTGTCGCCGGCGGCGTTCAGCGGCGCCACCACGTCCTGGCAGAACTTGGCGGATTCTTCCAGCACGGCCTGGGCGGTCTCGAGGTCGTAGTCCTCGAAACCGGGCAACTGGTTTACTTGGCCGAGGCCGGCGACATCCTGCATCACGAACAGCATGTCTTTGACGGGGGCTTGGTAGCTCATGGTGGGGTCCTTGTCTGTGGAATCGGGGGTGGGTGGCCGCTCAGTGGGCCGATGCGGCGGCCGTGGCGCGCCGCGCCTGGGAGGTGGTCATCACGGTGGCCTCGCCGTCGATGACCACCAGGTCACCGACGCGGCAGACGGTGTCGAGCACCGCGCGGGCCTTGGCCAGGTCGACCGACTTGACCGTGACGGTGGCCTGGACCGTGTCGCCGGGCTTGACCGGGGCCCGAAAACGCATCTGCTGGCCCAGGTACACGGTGCCGGGGCCGGGCAGCCGGTTGGCCACGGCGGCGGAGATGACGCTGGCGGTCAGGAAGCCGTGCGCGATGCGGCCGCCGAACAGGGTGGTCTTGGCGAATGCCTCGTTGGTGTGCACCGCGTTGTTGTCGCCCGAGACGCCGGCGAAGAGCACGATGTCCGCTTCGGTGATGGTTTTGGCGAAGCTCGCGCTCATGCCGACGCGCAGGTCTTCAATGTCGTGGCCGCATTGTTCGTTCATGTCTCCTCCTCGGATGGGGGGTGTTTCTTCTGGTTCGTTCTCCGGGGGCTGTCGCCCCCGGTGGGGGGTCAGTGGTCGTGGGCAGCGGCCGCACCGAAGCCGGTTTGGGCGCGCACAAACTGGTCGTCGAAGGCGGCGATTTCCTTCATCGCCCGGTCGCTCTTGTCGGTCACCGAGAACAGCCAGGTGGCCACGAAGGCGGCGGTCATCGAGAACAGCGCCGGGTGGTCGTAGGGGAAGATGGCTTGCGCGTTGCCCAGCACCTTCACCCACACGGCCGGCGACAGCACCACCAGGCCCACCGAACTCACCAGGCCCACCAGGCCGCCGAACAGGGCGCCACGGGTGGTCAGGCCCTTCCAATACATGGACAGGATCAGCACCGGGAAGTTGACCGACGACGCCACACCGAAGGCCAGCGCCACCAGGAACAGCACGTTCTGGTCCTTGAACGCGATGCCCAGCACGATGGCGGCCAGGCCCAGGCCCACGGTGGCCAGACGGCTCACCTTCATTTCCTGGGCGCCCGACACGTTGCCCTTTTTGATGACGCGGGCGTAGAGGTCGTGCGAGATGGCCGAAGCGCCGGCCAGCGCCAGACCGGCCACCACGGCCAGGATGGTCGCGAAGGCCACGGCCGACAGGAAGCCCAGCATCACGTCGCCGCCCACGGCCTTGGCCAGGTGCATCACCGGCATGTTGCCGCCACCGATCAGCTTGCCGCCGAGCTGGCCGCCTTCAAAGAAAGCCGGGTTGGTGCCCACGATGTAGATGGCACCGGCGCCCAGTACCATGGTGACCAGGAAGAACAGGCCGATGAAACCGGTGGCAAAGAACACCGATTTGCGGGCTTCCTTGGCGTTGGGCACGGTGAAGAAGCGCATCATGATGTGCGGCAGACCGGCGGTGCCGAACAGCAGGCCCAGCGACAGCGACAGGGCCGCGACCGGGTCGGCCATCAGGGAGCCGGGCACCATCAGCTTCTCGCCCATCTTGTGCGACTCGATCGCTTTGGTGAACAGGTTGTCCAGCGACCAGCCGAATTGCGCCAGGGTCAGGCACATCAGGGTGATGCCGCCGCCCAGCAGCAGGCAGGCCTTGATGATTTGCACCCAGGTGGTGGCGGTCATGCCGCCGAAGGTCACGTAGACCATCATCAGCACGCCGACCACGGCCACGGCGGTGTTGTATTCCAGGCCGAACAGCAGCTGGATCAACTGGCCCGCCCCCACCATCTGCACGATCAGGTAGAAGCACACCACGGTCAGGGAGCCGATGGCCGCGAAGGTGCGGATGCGGTTCTGGTCGAGGCGGTAGGACGCGATGTCGGCAAAGGTGAACTTGCCCAGGTTGCGCAGGCGCTCGGCCATCAGGAACAGGATGATCGGCCAGCCGATGAAAAAGCACACGGCGTACACAAAACCGTCGTAGCCCTTGAAGAAGACCATGGAGGTCAGGCCCAGCAGGGTGGCGGCCGACATGTAATCGCCCGCGATCGCCAGACCGTTCTGGAAGCCGGTGATGCCGCCACCGCCGGTATAGAAGTCGGCGGTGGACTTGGTGCGGCCCGCGGCCCACTTGGTGATGCCCAGCGTCAGCAGCACGAAGGCCAGGAAGATGCCGATGGCCGCGACGTTCATGGGCTGCTTTTCGATCTCGCCCTCCACCGCACCACCGGCCGCCCACACCCAGGCGGGGGCCAGGGCGCCGAGCGCCAACAGGCTGTTCTTCAGCAGGGTTCCGGTCATTGGGCGGCCTCTTTCAAAATGTCGTTGTTCAGTTGCTAGAAGCGGCTGTTGGAGCGGCGGATGTAGACGCCGGTCAGCAACCAGGCGCCGATGACCAGGGCGGTGGCGATGGGCCAGCCCACGGTGATCACCGGGCTGCCCATGAACTTGGCCGAGAACAGGTCGGGCTTGAACGACACCAGGGCCACGAAGGTGTAGAACGGCACCAGCACCATCAGGGACAAGACCCAGGAATAGCGGCTGCGCTCCTGGCACAGCTGCTGGAATTTCGGATGGCTCCGAATCTTTTCGTTTTGCGTGTGGTTCACACGATCTCCTTTGCAAAGTGGGTAGGGGGTGAAACCGGCGTCACTCGATCGCGGAGGCCGACTTGGCCAGCTCGCGCAACTTGAATTTCTGGATCTTGCCGGTCGAGGTTTTGGGCAGTTCGACGAACACCACGCGCTTGGGCACCTTGAAGCGGGCCAGGTGCTGGCGGCAGTAATCGATCACGTCGGCCTCGGTGGTGTCGGCACCGGGGCGCAGCTCCACGTAGGCGCAGGGCACTTCGCCCCATTTCGGGTCGGGGATGGCGACCACCGCGGCCAGGGCCACGGCGGGGTGTTTGTAGAGCACCTCTTCCACCTCGATCGAGGAGATGTTCTCGCCGCCCGAGATGATCACGTCCTTGCTGCGGTCCTTGATCTTGACGTAGCCGTCGGGGTAGGTCACCGCCAGGTCGCCGGTGTGGAACCAGCCGCCGGCAAAGGCTTGGGCGGTGGCCTCGGGGTTTTTCAGGTAGCCCTTCATCACCACGTTGCCGCGGAAGAAGATTTCGCCCAGGGTCTCGCCGTCGGCCGGCACCGGTGCCAGGGTCTCGGGGTCGAGCACGGCCACGGCTTCCTGCAGCGGGTAGGGCACGCCCTGGCGGCCGTTGAGCTGGGCACGCTCGGCCAGCGGCAGGTCGGCCCAGTGGGCTTGCTTGGCGCAGACCGCGGCCGGGCCGTAGACCTCGGTCAGGCCATAGACGTGGGTGATCTCGAAGCCGGCCTGCTCGCAGCCTTCGATCACCGCCGCCGGTGGCGCCGCGCCCGCGATCAGGCCCTGCACGGTGTGGCCAATGCCTTCGCGCAGCGCGGCGGGGGCGTTGATCAGCATGCTGTAGACGATGGGCGCGCCGCACATGTGGGTGATGTGGTGCTCGCGGATCAGCGGGAAGATCTGCGCCGGATCGACCCGGCGCAGGCACACGCTCACGCCCGCCACCAGGGCCATGGTCCAGGGGAAGCACCAGCCGTTGCAGTGGAACATCGGCAGGGTCCACAGGTAGGTGGGGTGGTGCGGCAACTGCCACGAGATCACGTTGCTGGCGGCGTTGAGGTAGGCGCCGCGGTGGTGGGTGACCACGCCCTTGGGGTTGCCGGTGGTGCCACTGGTGTAGTTCAGGGCGATCGCGTCCCACTCGTCGGCCGGCAGCGACCAGGGGTGGGCGGGGTCGCCTTGGGCCAGCAGGGCTTCGTAGCTGGTTTCGCCCAGCCGCTTGCCTTCGGGCGCCGTGGGGTCTTCGACCTCGATCACCCAGGGGCGGGGGCCGTCGCACAGGGCCAGTGCCCGCTCGACCACGGTGGCGAATTCACGGTCGGTCAGCAGCACCTTGGCTTCGCTGTGCTGCAGCATGAAGGCGATGGCCTCGGCGTCGAGCCGGGTGTTCAGGGTGTTGAGCACCGCCCCCGCCATGGGCACGCCGAAGTGGGCTTCGAACATGGCGGGCACGTTGGGCAGCATCACCGCCACGGTGTCGCCGACGCCCACGCCGTGCGCGGCCAGGGCGCTGGCCAGGCGGCAGCAGCGTTCGTAGGTTTGGGCCCAGGTCTGGCGGCGTTCGCCGTACACCAGGGCGAGCCGCTCGGGGTAGACCCGCGCGGTGCGCTGGATGAAGCTCAGCGGCGAAAGGGCAACGAAGTTGGCCGGGTTCTTGTCCAGGCCGCTGTTGTAGGGGTTGGTGCGTGTCACATTGTCTCCGTTGCGGGGTGTGCCGCCGGGCGCGGTGGCGCTGCGGTGGCGGCCATGCGGGGGAAACCCCGATCATCCGCAAGCATCTTTGCGCCAGTCTTGTGCAAATGTGACGAATGTTTGCAGCCCGGCCGCCGGCGGTGGTCCGCTTCTAGAATGGGTGGCCATTTCCGCCCGCCCCCCCGCTGCATGAACCTCCCGGTCCCACCCGCCCCGGCCCCCGATTGCGCGCAACGACACGACGCGTTGCAGGTGGCGCTCGACCTGATCGACCAGGGCATCTCCCTGATGGATTCGGAGTTGCGTCTGGTGGCGTGGAACCAGGGTTTTTTGCGCCTGCTGGGCTTCCCGAGCGAGATGGCCTACGTCGGTGCGCCGTTCGAGAGCTTCATCCGCTACAACGCTGAACGCGGTGAATACGGCCCCGGCGACCCCGACGAGCAGGTGGCCAGCCGCGTGGCCGCTGCCCGCGCCTTCGAGGCACACGAGATCGAACGGACGCGGCCCGATGGCACCGTCCTGCGGGTGCAGGGCGTGCCGGTGCCCCGGCATGGTTTCATCAGCCTGTATTCCGACATCACCGCGCAGCGCCGTCGCGAAGCCCAGCACCGCGAACACAACGCCGGGCTGGAATCCCGGGTGCTGGAGCGCACCAACGCCTTGTTGCAGTCCAACCAGCAGCTGCGCGAGGCCTTGCAGCGCAACGAGTCGATCGCCGATTCCCTCACGCGCAGCGAATCCCGCATCCGCCTGATCACCGACTCCATCCCCGCGCTGGTGGCCTATTTCGGCAACGACCGCCGCTACCACTACGTCAACCGGGGTTATCAGGAATGGTTTGGGCTGGACCCCTCGCGGCCCGAGCGCATCAACGCGCGCGAATTTCTGGGGGCCGACACCTACGCCCGCATCCGGCCCAACGTGATGCAGGCGGTGCAGGGCGTGCCGGTCACTTTCGAGTACGAAACCCGCACCGTGCACCGGGGCCTGCGCATCGCGCGCACCAGCCTGATCCCGGAAAAGGCGCCGGACGGCAGCTTCGTGGGCTGTTTCGAGCTGACCTTCGACATCACCGACGAGCTGCTGGCCCAGTCCCGCATGGCGCAGGCGCAAAAAATGGAAGCGCTGGGACAGCTCACCGGGGGCCTGGCGCACGACTTCAACAACATCCTGACCGTGGTGCACGGCAACCTGGCGGCCTTGCTCGACAAGCCCGAGCTGCGGCCCTACGCCGCGGACTACCTGCAACCGGCGCTGGAGGCCGCCAAGCGCGGCTCGGACCTGATCCGCGGCCTGCTGTCGTTCGCGCGCAAGCAGCCCCTGAGCAGCCAGGTGGTGGACATCAACGAAAGCCTGCGCTCCACCATCGCCTGGCTGCGCAGCGTGCTGCCCGACACCCTGGTTCTGCACGCGCATACCGAACCCGAACCGGTGCCGGTGAAGGTGGACCCCAACCGCTTGCGCGACGCGCTGCTGAACCTGGCCCTGAACGCCCGTGACGCCACCGAAGGCAAGGGCCACATCACCTGCCGCAGCGCGCGGGTGGAACTGAGCGCCGAAACCGCCGAGAGCCTGCGCCTGCGCCCCGGCGCCTACGCCCAGATCTCGGTGCAGGACGACGGCGCCGGCATGGACCCCGCTACCCTGAACCGGGTGTTCGAGCCCTTTTTCAGCACCAAGGCGGCCGGCAAGGGCTCGGGGCTGGGCATGTCCATGGTCTACGGCTTTGTGCAGCAGTCCGCCGGCGCCATCGACCTGCGCAGTGCCCCCGGCGAAGGCACCACCGTTTCCATCCTGCTGCCCTTGCAAGTGGACGCCCACACCGACCCCCGCCCCGCCGAGCTCGGTCAGCCCTGGGCCGAGGTGCACGACGAGGGCGGCCTGGGCCTGGCCCTGCTGGTGGAGGACGACCCGAGCGTGCGCCGCTGGCTGCGGCGCGAGTTGCTGGATTGCGGCTACTCGGTCATCGAAGCCGAGAACGGCGACGAAGCCCGCCTGCTGATCGACCACACGCCCGACATCCGCCTGCTGCTGTCCGACGTGGTCATGCCCGGCGACACCGACGGCTTTGCCTTGGTGCGCCACGCGCAACAGCACGCCCACATCCCCCAGATCGTGTTGATGAGTGGTTTTGTGCCCAGCGGCGACGCGCCGCCCGAGGTGCCGCTGCTCAACAAACCCTTCACCCGCGCCGAGTTGCTGGACGTGCTGGCCAAAGCCCCATGAGTGCCGTGTCGTCTGCCGCCCCCAGCCCCAGCGCGCTGATTTTCGTCATCGAGGACGACAGCGGCGTGGCCCAATTGCTCACGCGCACCCTGGCGGCCTACCAGTTCGAGGTGCGGTGTTTTGCCGACGGCCGCTCCGCCCTGCGCCAGCTGACCCAGGTGCGCCCGGCCTTGTGCATCGTCGATTTGGGGTTGCCCGACATGGACGGCATCGAGCTGGTGCAGCAGCTGACCCAGCACGCCGATTGCGGCGTGCTGATCCTGACCGGGCGGGACCACCCCGTGGACCGGGTGATGGGCCTGGAACTGGGCGGCGACGACTACGTCACCAAGCCCTTTGACGCCCGCGAACTGGTGGCCCGGGTGCGCAGCATTTTGCGCCGGCGCCAGCCGTCCGCCGACGGCGGGGCCCCGCGCCAGCGCCGCCACGCCGCGTTCATGGGCTGGGGCTTCGATGGCGCGTCCAACACCCTGCGCGACCCCCAAGGGGTGGAGCATTTTCTGGGGACCGCCGAGGCCCAGGTGCTCAAGGCCTTCCTGGAGCGTCCGCACCACATCCTGACCCGCGAGCAGTTGCTGGGCCAGCACAACCTGTCGCCGCTGGACCGCAGCATCGACGTGCGCATCTCCCGCCTCCGGCGCAAGCTGGAAACCGACCCCCACAACCCCAAAATCATCAAAACCGTTTACGGCGCCGGCTACATGTTCACCGCTGCCGTCACCTGGACCTGACCCCCATGAAAACCCCCCTCACTCTCCTGGAACAACAAGGCCCGCGCGAAGCGATGGACTACGACGTGGTCGTCGTCGGTGGCGGCCCGGGTGGCCTGTCCACCGCCATCCGCTTGAAGCAACTGGCCGCCGAGCGCGGGGCCGAGATTGGCGTGTGCGTGCTGGAGAAAGGCTCCGAGCCCGGTGCCCACATCCTCTCCGGCGCCGTGATGGACCCCATCGCCCTGAGCGAGCTGTTCCCCAATTGGAAAGAACTGGGC
>NZ_NWMV01000082.1 GCF_002837145.1 Macromonas nakdongensis
GGCGCCTCCCTCTTTCAAGAACAGCACTTCGTCGCCCGAGACCGGCTGGTTCAGGGGCGCGCCCAGTTCTTTCCAATTGGGCAGCAGCTCGTTCAAGGCGATGGGGTCCATCACGGCGCCGGAGAGGATGTGGGCGCCGGGCTCGGAGCCTTTCTCCAAGACGCACACGCCGATCTCGGTCCCGCGCTCGGCGGCCAGTTGCTTCAGGCGGATGGCGGTGGACAGGCCACCCGGGCCGCCACCGACGACGACGACGTCGTAGTCCATCGCTTCGCGCGGGCCTTGTTGTTCGAGCAAATTAAGGGGGGTTTTCATGGGGGTCAGGCCGGGGTGGGCAGGGTGGCCAGCGCCGCCAGGGCGCGCTGCAGCATGGCTTGCAGCAGCGGCTGCACCGACGTGGCCTTGTGTTCGAGGTAGGTGAAGGGCGGGGTTTCCTGCATGTAAAGGTCCTGCCCCATTTCCAGCTGGATGGCGTGCACCCCGCTGGCCGGTATCCCGTAGTGGCGGGTGATGTGGCCGCCCTTGAAGCGGCCGTTGACCACGTGGCTGTAGCGGCTCTGGCGGGCCTCGTCCACCACCGCGTCCAGGATGGCCGGCGCGCAACTGCGGCCGTCGGCAGTACCAAAATTCAGGTCAGGCAGCTTGCCCTCGAACAGCCGCGGCAGCACGCTGGCGATGGAGTGCGCGTCCCACAACAGCACCGAGCCGTGCGCGGCCTGGAGGCGGTCGAGTTCGGCACGCAGGGCGTCGTGGTAGGGGCGCCAGTAACGCGCCAGCCGGTCGGCCTGCTGGGTACCGTCCGGGGCCGGGGCCGCGCCGTAGAGCGGTTCGCCGCGGAAGGTTTCGGTCGGGCACAGGCCGGTGGTGGTCTGGCCCGGGTAGAGGCTTTCGCCGCCGGGCGGGCGGTTCAGATCGATCACGTAACGCGACACCTTGGCCTGCAGCACCGAGGCGCCCAGGCCCCGGGCGAAGGCGTAGAGCCGGTCGAGGTGCCAGTCGGTGTCCTGCAGCACCGGGGCGGTGTCGGTCATGCCGGCGGCGAACTCGGGCGGCAGTTCGGTGCCCAGGTGCGGGATGGAGATGAGCAGCGGCAGGTGGCCGCGGTGCAGGGTGTAGGTGGGGGTGTCGTCGCGGGCGTCGGGGGTCATGGGGGGCTTTCTTCGTCGGGGCAATACAGGGCGTCGGCCGGCAGGCCGGGCATGGCGCGGTGGATGGCCACGGCCGTGTCCTGGCGGATCACGTCGCGGGCGATGCGGGCGATGTGGGCGTCCAGGCCGGCCCATTCGTCCTCTCGCGCCAACAGGAAAAAATGGCGCTGGCCCAGCCGGGTGGCGGGCAGGGGCAACACCACCACCTCGTCCAGGTGGTGGCGCGACTGCCACAGGCACAACGGGGTGGAGAGGGCCCAGCCCAGGCCCGAGGCCACCAGGCTGAGCAGCGGGTCGGTGGCGTCGAACTCGCAGGCGCGCGGGGCCTGCACGCCGGCGTGGCGCAGGAAGCGTTCGATCTGCTGGCCGATCACCGAACGCTGGCTGTAGCGGATCAGAGGCAGGCCACCAGGCAGCTCGGCCAGTTCGCGCACCGAGGCCAGGGGCCGCACCGGGTGCGCCTTGGGGAACACCGCCACCCAGGACTCGGAAAACAGCAGGCGCTGGGTGATGCGCGGGTCGTCGATGGCGGAATCGGTGCAGATGGCGAAGTCGAGTTCGCGCCCGCGCAACTGCTGCGTCAGCGTCGGCGTCAGGCCCGACCACATCAGCATCTGCTGGGCCGAGCCCGACAACGCACGGATCAGGCTGGGGCCGACGGTGGCGGCGAAGGAATCGACGCAGCCGAGGTGGATCTGGGCGTGCGCCTGGCGGGCGCTGGCGCGCACCTGGTCGACCAGGGTGCGCGCCTGGGCCAGCAGCCGGCTGGCGCGCTCGCGCAGCACCTGCCCGGCGTGGGTGGGCACGGCGGGGCGCACCTCGCGGTCCAGCAGCGGTGTGCCCAGGTCGGCCTCCAGGGTCTTGACGGCCTGGCTGAGCGCGCTCTGGCTCACACCGAGCTGCTGCGCGGCCAGCGCCATGGAGCCGGCGTCGCAAACGGCGACGAAGGCTTCCAGTGCCTGCAGGTCGGGCAGGACGCGCGAACGGCGGGGCGGGCGGGGGCCGGCGGAGCGGGGAGACATGGTGCGCATGGTGTCAGGTTCGGCCGCAGGCGGCCACAAATTCAGAAAAACCAAAACATAGCATCGAAATGGCTTCAGTTGTGTGACGCCCGGTGGGGGCCGCCTAAGCTGCAGCCATTGCCAACCTTTTTCCACACAGAAAGCCCCCCATGCAAAGCTATGACGCCATCGTGATCGGCGCCGGTGTGATCGGCAGTTCGGTCGCCTACCACCTCGCCCGCCTGGGCGCCAAAAATGTGCTGGTGCTCGACCGGTCGCAGATCGGCGCCGGCACCAGCACCCAGTCCTCCGGCATCCTGCGCACCCACTATTCGGTGATCGAAAACGTGGAACTGGCCAAGAAATCCTGGTCGGTGTTCCAGGACTTCGCCGGCTACCTGGGCGACGAAGAGGCCTCGGCCGGCTTGGTGAAATGCGGCTACCTCATCTGCGCCCCCGAGGGCCCGAAGCTGGAACCGCTGCGCGCGGCCCTGGCGGGCCAGGAACGCATGGGCGTGGAGGTGCGCCTGATCGACCAGGCGGAAGCGCGCAACCGGCTGCCGATCGCCCAGTTCGACGACGCGGCGCTGATCGGCTTTGAACCGGAAGCCGGCTTCGCCGACGCCTACCTGGTAGCCACCGGCTTTGCCCGCGCTGCGCGCCGCCTGGGCGTCAAGATCATGGAAGGCGTGAACGTGGAGCGCCTGCTGCTGGACGGCGGCCGCGTGGTCGGCGTGGAAACCAGCCAGGGCACCTTCCACAGCGACACCGTCATCAGCACCCAGAACATCTGGGCCACCGACATCGAAAAGTGGACCGGCGTGCCCACGCCCGTCAAGGCCGAACGGCACGCCGTGCTGGCCCTGGAAGGCCCCGAGGCCTACAGTTTCCAGATGCCGGTGTTCAAGGACCTGGGCTCGCCCGGCATGCTGTACTGCCGCAGCTACGGCGGCAACCAGATGCTGGTGAGCGAAGGCACGGTGGGCGAGACCCTGGCCGCGCCCGACAACGAGCAGGGCGACATCTCCATGGACTACGTGGTGGAGGTGGGCGGCCAGGTGGCCGAGCGCTTCCCGTCCTTCGGCGAAGCCGGCCTGGCTTCGTCCTGGACCGGCGTTTACGACGTCACGCCCGACTGGAACCCGGTGCTGGGCCGCCTGCCCGACGTGCCCGGGTTGGTGGTGGGCTACGGCTTCTCCGGCCACGGCTTCAAGCTGTCGCCGGGCGTGGGCCTGGTGCTGGCGCAGGAAGCGCTGGGCCTGCCGACCGAGGTGCCGCTGACCCCCTACGCCCACGAGCGTTTCCGCAGCGGCCAGCTGCTGACCGGCCGCTACGGCCTGGGCGCCGTGTCCTGATCCGGAGGCCCACCATGCATGTACTGGTTTTTGTCAAGCGCGTGGTCGATTACAACGTCAAGGTGCGTGTGCGCAGCGACGGCACCGGGGTGGACACCGCCGGGCTCAAAATGTCCCTGAACCCCTTTGACGAGGTGGCGGTGGAGCAGGCGGTGCGTTGGCGCCAGGCGGGTGTGGCCCGCCAGGTCACGGTGGTGGCCTGCGGCCAGCCGGTGGTGCAGGACGTGCTGCGCACCGCCCTGGCCATGGGCGCCGACCGCGCCCTGCTGCTGGACCCCGGCAGTGCCGCGCCCGACGGCCCGGCCGTGCTGGCCGGCCTGGCCGCGCTGGTGCAGCGCGAAGGCGTGGACCTGCTGCTGTGCGGCAAACAGGCCATCGACGAC
>NZ_NWMV01000083.1 GCF_002837145.1 Macromonas nakdongensis
GCAAACTGCAGCTGTTCGCGCAAATGAACCGGACCCTGAGCGAAGCCCTGGACGCCCCGGTCGATCCGACGCCGGTGGTGGACTGGCCCGCCATCGACGGGCCGGACGCCGATTGACGCGCGGCCTCACATCCCCGCGTAATTGGGCCCGCCACCGCCCTCGGGCGTGACCCAGACGATGTTCTGCGTCGGGTCCTTGATGTCGCAGGTCTTGCAGTGCACGCAGTTCTGCGCGTTGATCACCAACTGGTCCTGCCCGTCCTTGTTGACGAACTCGTACACCCCGGCCGGGCAGTAGCGGCTCTCGGGTCCGGCGTACTTCGCCAGGTTCACGCTCACCGGAACCGATGCGTCCTTGAGCGTGAGGTGCGCGGGCTGGTCTTCGGCGTGGTTGGTGTTGCTGATGAAGACACTGGAGAGGCGGTCGAAGGTCAGCTTCCCATCGGGTTTGGGGTAGTCGATCTTGGCGCACTCGGCCGCGGGGCGCAGGTAGGTGTGGTCGGCGTGGGTGCGGTGCAAGCTCCAGGGCGGGCGCTTCATGCCGAGCTTGGGCAGCAGCCAGTGCTCAACGCCGGTCATGAGCGCACCCACGGTGTTGCCCTTCTTGAACCAGGCCTTGAAGTTGCGCGACTGGTCGAGTTCGCGGTACAGCCAGCTCTGCTCGAAGGCCTGTGGGTAGGCGACGAGTTCGTCACCGCTGCGCCCGGCCTGGATGGCTTCGAAGGCGGCCTCGGCGCACAGCATGCCGCTCTTGATGGCGGCGTGGCTGCCTTTGATGCGTGCGGCGTTCAAGTAGCCGGCGTCGCACCCGATCAGGGCACCGCCGGGGAAGACGGTCTTGGGCAGGGAGTGCAGCCCGCCGGCGACGATGGCGCGCGCGCCGTAACCGATGCGCTTGCCGCCTTCGATGTGGGGGCGGATGCTGGGGTGGGTCTTCCAGCGTTGCATTTCCTCGAAGGGGCTCAGCCAGGGGTTGCTGTAGTCCAGCCCGACCACAAAGCCCAGGGTGACCTTGTTGCCTTCGAGGTGGTACAGGAAACCGCCGCCGTAGGTCTGGCCGTCCAGCGGCCAGCCGGCGGTGTGCACCACCAGGCCGGGTTGGGCTTGCTCGGCGGGCACTTCCCACAGCTCTTTGATGCCGATGCCGTAGGCCTGCGGGTCTTTGCCGGCGTCGAGCTGGAAGCGCTCGATCAGTTCTTTGCCCAGGTGGCCGCGGGCGCCTTCGGCGAACACGGTGTACTTGGCGTGCAGCTCCATGCCGATCTGGAAGTCGCCAGTGGGCTCGCCGTCTTTGCCCAGGCCCTGGTGGCCGGTGGCCACGCCTTTGACGGAACCATCGGCGTTGTAGATGACTTCGGAAGCGGCAAAGCCGGGGAAGATCTCCACGCCCAGGCTTTCCGCCTGCTCGCCCAGCCATTTGGTCAGCGCGCCCAGGCTGATGACGTAGTTGCCGTGGTTGTGGAAGCAGTCGGGCACCAGGGCGTCGGGGGTCTTGGTGGCGCCTCCCTCTTTCAAGAACAGCACTTCGTCGCCCGAGACCGGCTGGTTCAGGGGCGCGCCCAGTTCTTTCCAATTGGGCAGCAGCTCGTTCAAGGCGATGGGGTCCATCACGGCGCCGGAG
>NZ_NWMV01000084.1 GCF_002837145.1 Macromonas nakdongensis
GGCCCCAGGGCACGCCGCAGGTCGGTGGCGTGGGCCTGGTGGTCCCAGGACGCGGCCTCGCCCGGGTGCTCGCCGTGCACCACCACCACCACGTTCATCCAGGCGCCGCCGCGCACCGGGTAATGCACCGCGTGCACCCGCGGCCCCAGCCAGGCACTGACCCGGTTCGGCCCGCAGCGCGCCGGCAGGTCGGCCATGGGCACCATGCCCCGGTAGGCCAGGTGGCCGGTGAAGCGGGCCGGGCCGTCGGCCCAAACCTGTTCGCGCAAGCGGCTCCACACGCCGTCGCACCCCAGCACCGCCGGCGCCTGCCAGCGCTGGCCGGTGGCGGTGTCCAACGCCACCCCACGGGCATCGTCGCTCAGGCGGTCCACGCGCTGGTTCAGCCGCACCTCGACCTGGCCAGTGGCGGCCACCGCCTGCTGCAACAGCTGGTGGAAATCGGCGCGGTGCACGGTGGCGTAGGGTGCCCCATGTGCTTGGACGGCGTGCGCGCCCAGGCGCAGGCGGCCGAGTTCGGCGCCGTCGCCCACGGCGCGCACGCACAGGTCGTCGGGAAAGGCCGCGCACGCGCGCAGACTGGCCTCCAGCCCCCATTCGCGCAACACCCGGGTGGCGTTCGGCCCCAACTGGATACCGGCCCCCACCTCGCTGAAGGCCGGGGCCTGCTCCAGCAGCAGCACCTGGGCCTCGGCCAGGGCCGCGCCCAGGCCTGCCATGCCACCGCCGACAACGGCCACGGTGTGCGTCACGGGAACGTCAGCGCAGGTCAAAGGCCGTGGTGCGCAGCGCCCGCATGGCGCTTTCGCCCACCCCGGCGCCAAAGCGGCGGGCCAGGCGCTGGGCCACGTTCTCGCGCTGGGTGTAGTCCACGATCTCTTCGGCCTTCACCACGTCGCGGGCCACCTGCTCCAGGCTGCCGAAGTCGTCGGCCAGGCCCAGGCTGACGGCGCGCTGGCCGCTCCACACCAGACCGCTGAAGGTTTCGGGGGTGGGCTTGAGGCGCTCACCCCGGCCTTTCTGCACCACCGCGATGAACTGCTGGTGGATGTCATCGAGCATGCCCTGGGCGTGGGCCCGCTGGGCCTCGTTGAGCACGCTGAAGGGATCGAGAAAACCCTTGTTTTCGCCCGCTGTCAGCAGGCGCCGCTCCACCCCCACCTTGCGCATCAGTTCGGTGAAGCCAAACCCGTCCATCAGCACGCCGATGCTGCCCACCATGCTGGCCTTGTCCACGTAGATGTTGTCGGCCGCCACCGCAATGTAGTAGGCCGCCGACGCGCAGGTCTCTTCGACCACGGCGTACACCGGCTTGTCGTGCAGGGCCTTGAGGCGCAGGATCTCGTCGTTGACGATGCCCGCCTGCACCGGGCTGCCGCCGGGCGAGTCGATCAGCAGCACCACGGCCTGCGCCCCCGGGTCCTCGAAGGCCGAGCGCAGGGACGCCACGATGGACTGGGCGCTGGCCTCGGTGTCGGCCGAGATCTCGCCGCGCACCTCGATCATGGCGGTGTGCGGGGTGCTGTCGGCCACGGGCGGGGCCATGTCGGTGTACACCAGCCACACCACCACCGACAGCAGGGCCAGCCACAGCAGGCGCAAGACCACCTTCCAGCGGCGCGCGACGCGCTGCTCGTTCAAGGTGGCGAAAGCCAGTCGTTCCAGGGTGGCGCGCTCCCAGCCGGGGGTGGACGGAGCGGCGGCCCGCTCGGGCGCGGTCATGTCTTGCATGGGGTCCATTCAATATTCAACGGGTTGCAGGTTGTATTGTGACCGCCAGAAGACGACCCCGTCGTGCTCCAGCACGTCGATGGTCACCAGCGGCCCGCGCCCGGGTCCGCCGACGCACTGGCCGGTGTCGGGCCGGAACAGGGCGCCGTGACTGGCGCACACCAGGTGCTGCCCGGTCAGGTCGAAAAAATGGTTGGGGCGCCAGTCCATTTCCATGGCCACGTGGCTGCAGCGGTTCAGGTAGGCACGCACCTGGCCGCGGTAACGGATGGCGAAGGCCCGGCAGGTTTGCCCCTGGTAACGCACATCGAAAGGGCAGGCCTCGCCGGCCTCGGCCAGGTCATGTCCGTGGCACAGGGGGTGCAGGTCGGGGCTGGGCGGCGTCATGACACACGACAGTACCCGAAAAAGTGCAGGCCCCGCAAAACCCCGGACAATACCGGCCATGTCTGCCCCTGCCCCCGCTTCCTCTGTCTCGCCGCCGCCACAACGCCGCCTGGTGCTGGGCTCCACCTCGCGCTACCGGCGCGAACTGCTGTCCCGCCTGGGCCTGCCCTTCGAGGTGGCCGCGCCCGACGTGGACGAAACCCCCCTCCCTGGCGAAGCCCCCGCCGCCCTGGCACAGCGCCTGGCCCTGGCCAAGGCCCGGGCGGTCGCGGCGCAGCACCCGGACGCGCTGGTGATCGGCAGCGACCAGGTCGCCGACCTGCACGGCGAACCCCTGGGCAAGCCCGGCACGCACGAACGTGCCGTGGCCCAGTTGCGCCGCATGAGCGGGCAGACGGTGCTGTTCCAGACCGCGCTGGCGGTGGTCTGCGCCGACAGCGGATTCGCCCAGACCGACCTGGCGGTGGTGCGGGTGGTGTTCCGCGACCTGGACGACGCCGCAATCGAACGCTACCTGCGCGCCGAACAGCCCTACGACTGCGCCGGCAGCGCCAAGAGCGAGGGCCTGGGCATCGCCCTCCTGGAGCGCATCGACAACGACGACCCGACCGCGCTGATCGGGCTGCCGCTGATTCGCACCGCGCGCCTGCTGCGCGCCGCCGGGCGGGTGCTGCCATGAGCGCGCCCCGCCTGGGCACCCTCTATCTGGTGCCGACCCCGCTGGACTTTGGCTGCAACCCGCAAGACGCCGGTCTGGACCAGGTCCTGCCCGCGCACACCTGGCAGGTGGCCGCCCGCCTCGGCCACTGGATCACTGAAAACGCCAAAAGCACGCGGGCCTTCCTCAAGCGGGTGGACGCGCACAGCCCCCTGGCCGCGCCACTGCAGGCCCTGCAGATCACCGAACTGCCGCGGCAGGTGCACAAAAAGGGCGACCACGACCCGGCGCAAGGCTTTGATGCGCGGCCGCTGCTGGCCGCGGCGCTGGCGGGGCACGACATCGGGCTGGTGAGCGAAGCCGGCATGCCGGCCATCGCCGACCCAGGCGCCTCAGTGGTACGCGCCGCGCACGCCCTGGGGCTGGCGGTGGTGCCGCTGGTCGGCCCGATTTCGCTGATGCTGGCGCTGGCCGCCAGCGGCCTCAACGGCCAGAACTTCGCCTTCGTCGGCTACCTGCCGCAGGACGCCGCCGCACGCGCACAGCGCCTGCGCGAACTGGAGCAGCTGGCCCAGCACACCGGCCAGACCCAGCTCTGGATCGAAACGCCCTACCGCAACGAAGGCCTGCTGCAAGCCACCCTGGGCGTGCTCAAACCCCAGACCCGCCTGGCCGTGGCCGTGGGCATGACGCTGCCCGAACAACGGGTGCACAGCGCCAGCGTGGCCGACTGGAAACGCCAGGGGCCGGCCCCCCTGCCCCTGGGGCTGCCGGCGGTGTTCCTGATCGGCCGTTGAAGTCCAGGGCGACCCGGACTTCGGCCCTCACTGCAGGGGCACGGCGCCCACCAAGGGGCGTTTTTCCAGCGTCCACTGGTGCAGCGAGCCGTCGAACTGCTTGGCGCGCTGGTTGCCCAGCACCTCCGACAGGATGAACCACGGCAGGCTCGACTGCGCGCCGCTGTTGCAATACACCACCGCCGGCGCCGCCGGGTCGATGCCCTGGGCCTTCAGCACCCCGGCGTAGGTGTTCGCCGGCAGCAGCTTGATGGCACTGCCGTCTTTCTTGAACGTGGTGTCCGGCGACAGCGACTTGGCGTTCTCGATGTGGCCGTAGGCGTAAACGTAATCGCGCTTGCTCAGGCCGTGGTATTGGGGCAGGTCGCGGCCGTCGATCAGCTGGGCCGACTGGCGGTGCGAAATCGCCGCGACTTCGGTCGAATCGGCGAACAGCTGCGCCGTGCGGTCGGCCGGCGACTTCCAACTGCCGGCCTTGGCCGCCAAGGGGTCTTTCACGTAGGGCTTGCCTTCCTGCAGCCAGGCGGCCATGCCGCCGTCGAGCATGGCCACCTGATCCTCGCCGTAGAGCTTGAACTGCCAGTACAGGCGCATGCCGTCGTTCACGTCGGCCAGGCTGGTGCCCACCGGCACGATCACGATGGGCTTGCTGGCGTCGATGCCAGCGTCCTGCACCATCTTCTCGAACACGGCGCGCTCGGGCACCATGTACTTGACCTTGTTGCCGTTGATCTCGCGCTCCACACGGATGGTCTTGAACTCCATCAGGCGAGAGCCGGCGATGTGGCCACCCACCTCTTCCACCACCTTTTTGCCTTTGACCTCCTCCATCTCGGGGTCGGCGGTGAAGGACTTGGCGCTGGCGCGCAGGTCCAGCACCTGCACCTGGTCCAGGTGGCTCGACAGCCACTGGGTGTTGACGACCGGGCCGGGCAGCACCCCCGCCCAGGCGCCCGACGCACCCCAGGCCCAAACCGTGGTCAAGGCCACGCGTTGCATCCAGATCTTCATGGTTGACTCCTCTCGTTGCAAAAATGGGGCGGCTTCAGGCCAGCCCGATGTGGGACAAGCGTTGCGGCAGTTGCGCACTGCAACTCGCCAGCACCTCGTGGCGCCGGTCGGCCCAGACCGCTTCCCGCGAACCGGCCCCCACCAGTCGCTGCAATTCGGCGTCGCGCGCCTGCAGCATCTGCACCAGTTCGCTGCGGAACAGCGCGACCATGGCACCCAGCCAGCGCGCCACCGGCGCCAGCGGTCCGACGGTCTGCACCTCGAACCCGTCGAGGGCCTGGCCCACCTGGGCGGCGGGGCGCCAGGCTTCGCCGGTGACCCAGCCATTGGGGGCAAACCAGCGCAGCGGCAGGCCCTGCGCGTCCAGCGACAAGGCCGCCAGGTGGGTGTGGTCGCCCGCACCACCACCGTCGCGGAACAGGTGGAAGTGCCCATGCTCGGGCTCGGTCCAGCGCCGATCCCCGTGGGCGTGGTAGTAAAAACGGGTGCGGCGCTGGCGGTCGACCACGTCGAGCCGGGGGTGGTGCCGCAGCGGCTCGAAGCGGCGCGCCCCGGCCAGGGCCGCCCAGGCCAGGCTGCGCCCGGCCGCGGCGTAGCGCAGCGGCACCGCCACCGCCACCTCGGCGGCGTGGCTCAGGCCCAGTTCTTGCCCGGCGCGCACGGGTTGCCCGGGGCGCAAGGGTTGTCGGAACCCTTCTTTTTCTTCTTTTTCTTCTGGCCCGGGCCACAAGGGTTGCCCGGTGCGCACGGGTTGCCGGCCGGGGCCTTGACCGACTTGCCGTCGGCGGGCACGGCCGGGGTGGCCGGCGTCGCCTGGGCACGGGCGGCCGGGGCCGCGGCCACCAGAGCGGCCGACACCATCAGGGCCGACAGGGCCTGGCCCAAAGGGGTGGATGGGGATTTTTTCGCCATAGCGTCTCTCCTGCGTTGCAATGTCACGGGGTCGGCGCATCGCCGACCGCTTCCTGTGCCGTCACCGGCCCGCGGCCACGCCGCTCGAACCAGCTGCCGGCGTAAAACACGCCCACCAGGGCCACGGCCATCAGGCCGATCACCAGGGCATCGGGGATGCCCCAGGCGTCGCTGAAGGTGTCGCCGGTTTCGACCTCGCCCATGGCCATGACGGCCTCGATGGCCGGGCCGTACCAGCCAGCAAAGGCAAAGGTACCCAGCACCAGGCCGACGATGAACACCAGCGCATCCAGCCGGCCGGAGAACAGGCCCACCACCGAGGTGCCCGGACAGTAGCCGCCCACGGCAAAGCCCCCACCCACCAGCACCCCGCCCATGGCCGCGGCCACCAGCAGGGAGGTGGGCACGAAGACCGCGTCCGCCTCCAACCAACCGGCCAGGCGCAGCAGGTACAGGCCCAGGGCCGCCACCACGATGGCGGTGAACATCACCTTCAGCACCGACCAGTCGCGCAGGGTGAACTGGCCCGTCAATTTGCACGGGCTGCCGAAACCGGCGTTTTCCAGCACGAAGCCGAACAGCGCGCCACACACCAGGGCGGACACCATGCCGCCGTCGTTCAATGGAAACATCTCACACCCCCTTGACCAAGCGGCTCATGACCAGCCCGGCCACGAAAAACGTGCCCAGGAAGACGAAGGCGGCAATGCCCAGCGTGGCCGCGCCCGACAGGCCCAGACCGCTGGTGCAACCCGCGGCCACACGGGCGCCGAAGCCGGCCAGCATGCCGCCCACCAGCGCGCTGGCGATGCGCTTGCCCGTGCCGACACGGCGGGCACCGTCCAGCTGCACCTTCAGCCGGCCGCCCAGAAACGCCGCCACCAGCGCGCCCAAAGCCACGCCGACCACCTGCCAGGTGATCCACCCCCCCAGGATGTGGCCGCCTTCGGTCAGCGGCCCCAGGTAGGCGTTGGCCGCGGTGGCCTGCGGCGCCACCGCCATGCCCAGCCACGCCGACAGCCGGGTGCTGGCCCCGGTGGCGCCCAGGCCGTGCCCGGTCAGCACGAAGGTCAGCAACAGCACCAAGCCCAGGGCCACGCCCGCCGCCAGCGGCGGCCAAAACGGTTTCACCCCGCCAGGGGTGCTGGTATTGCCCATCTTCATCATCCTCAAAAATACCTCGAGGGGTATATTATGAAGAAAAAAGCGGCGTGGTGGCAGTGAAAACCCGAAGGAAGTGCCGCACCGCGGACACAAAAAAACCGCCGCGGCCCGGAACAGGCCAGCGGCGGTTGCCGTGGGCGGGCGGCCAAAGGCCGCGCACCTCAGTGGCGGAAGTGGCGCACCCCGGTGAACACCATGGCCACGCCGCGCTCGTTGGCGGCGTCGATCACTTCCTGGTCGCGCATCGAGCCACCCGGCTGGATCACGCAGGTCGCGCCCGCGTCCACCACCACGTCCAGGCCGTCGCGGAAGGGGAAGAAGGCGTCGCTGGCCACGGCCGTGCCC
Source organism: Macromonas nakdongensis (assembly GCF_002837145.1). Taxonomy (GTDB): domain Bacteria; phylum Pseudomonadota; class Gammaproteobacteria; order Burkholderiales; family Burkholderiaceae_C; genus Macromonas_B; species Macromonas_B nakdongensis. The sequence continues at coordinate 7,006 of NZ_NWMV01000084.1, forward strand.
TGCAGGCTCAGGCTGGCGTGTTCGGCCTTGATGCTGGCGATGCGGGCCGAATCCAGGCGGCTCATCTGACCGGCGCCCACGCCCATGGTCATGCCGTTCTTGCAGAACACGATGGCGTTGGACTTGACGTACTTGGCCACCTTCCAAGCGAACAGCAGGTCTTGCAATTCTTCCGCGGTAGGCTGCTTGGTGGTCACCACCTTCAGGTCGGCCAGGGTCATGTCGTGGTTGTCGGCGGTCTGCAGCAGGAGGCCGGAGCCCACGCGCTTGACGTCGATGGCGTTGCGGCCGTTGTCCCAGTCGGTGACGCCGCCGGCATTGGGCAGGGCGATCTTCATCAGGCGCACATTGGCCTTGCTCTTGAACACGGCCAGGGCTTCGGGGGTGAAGTCGGTGGCGATCAGCACCTCTACGAACTGCTTGGACACGGCCAGCGCGGCCTCGCCGTCCAGCGCGCGGTTGAAAGCGATGATGCCGCCGAAGGCGCTGGTCGGGTCGGTCTGGAAGGCCTTGCTGTAGGCCTCCAGCGGGTGGGCGCCCACGGCCACGCCGCAGGGGTTGGCGTGCTTGACGATGACGCAGGCCGGCACGTCGAAGCTCTTGACGGCTTCCCAGGCGGCGTCGGCATCGGCAATGTTGTTGTAGCTGAGTTCCTTGCCCTGCAGCTGCAGGCCGGTGACGAGCGAGCCCGGCGCCGGGTACAGGTCGCGGTACAGGGCGGCCTGCTGGTGGCTGTTTTCGCCGTAGCGCAGGTCCTGCACCTTGACGAAGCGGCCGTTGCTCTGGCCCGGGAACAGCAGGCGCTGGGGCTGGGCTTCATCGCCGGGCACGCCGGCGCCCAGGTCCACCGCCGACAGGTAGTCGCTGATGGCGGCGTCGTAGTTGCTGATGCGGTTGAAGGCGGCCACGGCCAGCTGGAAGCGGGTCAGCTCGCTCACTTGGCCACCGTCTTTCAGCTCGGACACGACGATGGAGTACTGGCTGGCGTCGGTCAGCACGGCCACGTCTTTCCAGTTCTTGGCGGCGGAGCGCACCATGGCCGGGCCGCCGATGTCGATGTTCTCGATCGCGTCGGCCAGGGTGCAGCCGGGCTTGGCCACGGTGGACTCGAAGGGGTAGAGGTTGACCACCAGGAGGTCGATGGTGCCGATGCCGTGCTGCTGCAGCGCGGCCATGTGCTCGGGCAGGTCGCGCCGGGCCAGCAGGCCGCCGTGCACCATGGGGTGCAGGGTCTTGACGCGGCCGTCCAGCATCTCGGGGAAGCCGGTGACTTCGGCCACCTCGGTCACGGGCAGGCCGTGGTCGGCCAGCAGCTTGGCGGTGCCACCGGTGGAGATGAGCTGCACGCCCAGGGCGTGCAGTTCGCGCGCCAGGTCGAGCACGCCGGTTTTGTCAGAGACCGAGAGGAGAGCTTTCATCGGAGGGGTTCCCAAGGGGTCAGAGAGTGAACGAATCGGATCGGTGGCCGCCTGCCGGGGGCAGCCCGGTGTTTGGCGCGGCTGCGGGTGGGGTTCAGCCGTCGAGCAGGCCGTGCTCCAGCAGCTTCTTGCGCAGGGTGTTGCGGTTCAGGCCCAGCCACTGCGCGGCGCGCGACTGGTTGTGCTGGGCGCGGTGCATCACCACCTCCAGCAAGGGTTTTTCCACGACGCGCATGAGCATGTCGTGCATGTTGGCGGGGTCGGTGCCATCGAGGTCGCTGAAATAGGCCTCGATGTTGGCTTTGACGCTGTCGGGCAGGCTGGGGGAGCTCATGCGGCGAGTTTCCAGGGGAGTTCGGCGGCCTCGAAAAAGGCGCGCACGGCGGTCAGTTGGGCATCGCACGTCTCGGTGCGGTTGATGTGTTCGCGAAACAGCGCGGTGCGCGTCGGGTCGCCGGGCAGCGCCTTGGCGTACCAGCCCAGGTGCTTGCGCGCGGTGCGCACGCCGGTGTATTCGCCGTACAGGGCGTAGTGGTCGTGCAGGTGCTCCAGCATCAGCGTTTGCAGCTCCTGCGGGCTGGGCGGGGGCAGGTGCTCGCCGGTGGCCAGAAAATGCGCCACCTCGCGGAACAGCCAGGGCCGGCCTTGGGCAGCGCGGCCGATCATGATGGCGTCGCAGCCGGTGGCGACCAGCACGTCGCGGGCTTTTTCGGGGCTGTCGATGTCGCCGTTGGCCACCACCGGGATGCCCACCTGGGCCTTGATGGCGGCCACCGTCTCGTGCTCGGCCACGCCTTTGTAGCCCTGCTCGCGGGTGCGGCCGTGGACGGTGAGCATCTGCACCCCCGCGTTTTCGGCGGCGCGCGCCAGCACCGGGGCGTTCTTCGCCGCCTGGCACCAGCCGGTGCGCATTTTCAGGGTCACCGGCACGCCGTGCGGCGCGCAGGCCTGGACCACCGCTTCGACAATCGCCAAGGCCAGCGCCTCGTCCTGCATCAGCGCCGAGCCGGCCCATTTGTTGCAGACCTTCTTGGCCGGGCAGCCCATGTTGATGTCGATGATCTGGGCCCCGCGGTCGATGTTGTAACGCGCGGCCTCGGCCATCATCTCGGCGTCGGTGCCGGCGATCTGCACCGCGATCGGCCCGGGCTCGCCGGCGTGGTTGGCGCGGCGCGAGGTTTTCAGGCTGTCGCGCAGGTCGGGGCGCGAGGTGACCATTTCGCTGACCGCGTAGCCCGCGCCCAGGCGTTTGCACAGATGCCGGAACGGCCGGTCCGTCACCCCGGCCATGGGGGCGACGAACAGGGCATTGGGCAGGGTGTAGGGGCCGAGGCGCATGCGGGAAAAACAAAAGCACCCTCTGGCGCGGGACACGGCGGGGCGTGCGGACCGGGGGATGCTGAAAAAGTGTGCAGGATTGTAACCCCGACCCTGCGCCCCCGGCGCGTCACGCCGACTGCCTATACTGCCCAGCCATGGAAACCTGGTTGTGGTCACTGCTGGACACCCTGAGCCTGCCCCAGTACGGCCTGAGCACGCTGTTCGTGGCCGCCTTCGTCTCGGCCACGCTGCTGCCCATGGGCTCCGAGGCGGTGCTGTTCGGTCTGGTCAAGCTCAACCCCGAGCTGTTCTGGCCGGCCGTGGCCGTGGCCACCGTGGGCAACACCCTGGGCGGTGCGGTGAGCTGGGCCATGGGCTACGGCGCCCACCGGGCGGTGGACCGGGCGCGGGGCAACGCCACCCACCTGCGGGCCCTGGACTGGCTGCAGCGCTTCGGCCCCAAGGCCTGCATACTGAGCTGGCTGCCCCTGGTGGGCGACCCGCTGTGCGCGCTGGCCGGGTGGCTGAAGTTTCCGCTGCTGCCCTGCATGGGCTGGATGGCCCTGGGCAAATGCCTGCGCTACATCACCCTGACCGCTGGCCTGCTCTGGCTGCTGCCCGGCCAAGCCTTCGGCGGCTGAAGCCACCAGCGCTCACACCGCCAAACCGAAGCTTTGCACGAGGCGCTGGCGCAGGTCCTGCCAGCCGGCCAGGGCCTCGGACCAAGGGCGCTGCTGCGCCGTCTGCTCCAAGGCCTTGGCGCAGACCGAGTGGTCGGCGTAGCCCAGGGTTTGCAGCACGCTCTTGAGGCTGTGGGCAACACGGCGCAGGGCCACCGGGTCGGCCGCGGCACAGGCGGCGTCGCCCTCGCGCAGGTCCAAGGGAAACTGCTGCACGCAAGAAGCCCGGAACGTGTCGTAGAACGCACGGTCGCCGTCGAAATAGGTTTCGATGGCCGCCAGCTCGAAAGCCTGCAGGCCGTTGTGCGCTGTAGCGCTTGGGTGCTCGGGGGCCTGGGGCCAGTCGGCCATGTCCAGCGCCTCGCCCACCACCCGGGCCAGTTCCGATGCGGAAGCGGGCTTGGCCAGGGAACGGTACACCCCCAGTGCGGCCAGTTGGTCGCGCACGGACTGGTGCAGTCCCCCGCTGAAAACGAGCACCCGGGGTGCGGCCGCCCCCAAAGCCTGCAGGCCACGGACCAGGTCCAAGCCCGATTCGTCCCGAAAGGTCAGGTCGGTGAGCACCAGGGAAAACGCCCGCTCGGCCAAGGCCGCCTGGGCCGCCCGGACGCTGTCGCGCAGCACAACCTGCACCTCCAGGCCCTGCAAGGCGGTCTCGATGAAGCGGGAGACGGTGGGGTCGTCTTCGACCACCAACACACGGGGGTGGGGCATGGCGCGACGGGGTGGAAAAGAGGACCTGGGCTCAGGCCGGGACCGGCGCTGCGGCCGCGGGCGCGATCAGGTGCTGCAAGGCCGACTCGATGAGCCCCGGCAACTCCTGCACCAACTTGGGCTTGTGCACCACGGGCACATCCTGCAGGGCGAAGGCATAGGGCGCGCGCTGCTCCTGGTCGAGGGAGGTGAGCACCACCAGCTTGCATTGCCCGAACAGGGCATGGCGGCGCAGGCCGGTGATCATGGTGGCCCCATCGATGCCGGGCAACAGGATGTCGACGATGATCAGGTCGGGCTGCAGGTGCCCGAAGGACACCAGGCCGGTGATGCCGTCGTTGGCGATGTGCAGGTCCACCGAGGGGAAACGCTGTTTGACCAGCATCGACACCAGGTTCTGGAAATGCGAGGAGTCTTCGATCAGCAGGATGCGGGGCACGTGCACCGCGGGGCGCCGGCGCCCCGACTGCCGCAGGTCCGAGGGGGTGCCGTGCAAGGCGGCCACACCGGTCACGCCGGCGCGGCTGCCCTGGATCCAGCGTTCCAGCGATTCACGGGTGATGCGGCGATGGCCGCCAGGGGTTTTCCAGGCTTGCAGGTCGCCTCGGTCCACCATGAGTTGGACCGAGCGCACGGCCATGCCGAGGATCTTGGCCACTTCCAACGTGGTGTAGTAGTTGGCGGACGACATGTCGTTCTGGGCGGGAGCTTGGTTCATTCGGGTAATTCTGCAACAAATGCCACATTCATTACAACACAAATTTTTAATACTTCGCCCGGATCAAGTGATCAAAGCCCAGGGGGCATCCCGGATAAAACTGCCAACTGTGCACCCAAAAACCTAAAAATCAGTCCTTCTTCCACAGGGCCCGCCAGCCCTGCGCGCCCAGTTGGCGCAAGGTGGTGAGGTTGCGCTCCACGATGGTTTCGGCGCTGTCGCCCGAGGCCACCGCGCGGTCGATGCTGTCCTCGCGCAGCAGGTGCAGCGTCGGGTACGGCGCGCGGTTGGTGGCGTTGGTGATGTCGTCGGGCTCGGTGCCCTCGAACTGGAAATCCGGGTGGAAAGGCGCGACCTGGATCACGCCCTCCAAGCCGTGCTCTTCGACCACCTCGTCCACCACGTCGAGCAGGTCGTTGAACGCCAGAAAGTCGGGAAACAGGCTGGGGTGCACCAGTAGGGTGGTGTCCACCTGCTCGGCCGGGGTGGTTTTCAGCAGCTCCAGCTCGCGGTCGAGGTCGTCGAGGAAGCCGTCCAGGTGGCGCGCGCGGCTGACCACGATGCGCACCTGGTTCTTCACGTACACCGACTTGGCAAAGGGGCACAGGTTCAGGCCGATCACCGCGGTTTCGATCCAGCGGCGGGTGTCGGCCAGCACTTGTTCGTCGGTCAATTCCATTTCCAGCTCCAGAGCGACAGGTCTTGGTCGGGATGCCGCGCCGCGTCCTGCGGCGCGGGCAGCCGGCTCACTTCAGCGACTTGAAGCGGGCGCGCTTGGGCCGTGCGCCCTCCTCGCCCAGGCGCTTCTTCTTGTCGGCTTCGTACTCGGTGAAGTTGCCGTCGAAGAAGTACCACTGCGAATCGCCTTCGCAAGCCAGGATGTGGGTGCAGATGCGGTCGAGGAACCAGCGGTCGTGGGAAATGACCATGGCGGAGCCGGCGAATTCCAGCAGCGCCTCTTCCAGCGCGCGCAGGGTTTCGACGTCGAGGTCGTTCGAGGGTTCGTCGAGCATCAGCACGTTGCCGCCCTGGGCCAGGGTCTTGGCCAGGTGCAGGCGGCCGCGCTCACCGCCCGACAGGTTGCCCACCAGCTTCTGCTGGTCGTTGCCCTTGAAGTTGAAGCGGCCGATGTAGGCGCGCGACGGCATGACGAACTTGCCCACGGTGATGTTGTCCAGCCCGCCAGAGACGTCTTCCCACACGGTCTTGGCGCCGTCCAGGCTTTCGCGGCTCTGGTCCACGAAGGCCAGTTTGGCGGTCTGGCCGATCACCACCTCGCCGTTGTCGGGCGTTTCCACGCCCTGGATCATGCGGAACAGGGTGGATTTGCCGGCGCCGTTCGGGCCGATGATGCCGACGATGGCACCGGCCGGCACGCTGAAGCTCAGGTTGTCGATCAGCACGCGGTCGCCGAAGGACTTGGACACGTTCTTGAACTCGATGACCTGCGAGCCCAGGCGGTCGGCCACGGGGATGAAGATCTCGTTGGTCTCGTTGCGGCGCTGGTAGTCCACGTCGCTCAGTTCCTCGAAACGGGCCAGACGCGCCTTGCTCTTGGCCTGGCGGCCCTTGGCATTGGAGCGCACCCACTTCAATTCCTCTTTCATGGCCTTGGTGCGGGCGTCTTCGCTCTTCTGTTCGGACTCCAGGCGGCGTTCCTTCTGGTCCAGCCAGTCGGAATAGTTGCCCTTGTACGGAATGCCGTGGCCGCGGTCCAGTTCCAGGATCCACTCGGCGGCGTTGTCCAGGAAGTAGCGGTCGTGGGTGATGGCCACCACGGTGCCGGGGAAGCGCTGCAGGAAATGCTCCAGCCACTCCACGCTTTCCGCGTCCAGGTGGTTGGTCGGTTCGTCGAGCAGCAGCATGTCGGGCTTGGACAGCAGCAGGCGGCACAGGGCCACGCGGCGCTTTTCACCGCCCGACAGGTTCTTGATGGTCGCGTCCCAGGGCGGCAGGTTCAGCGCGTCGGCGGCCAGTTCCAGCTGCAGGTCGGCGTTTTCGGAGCCGCTGGCGGCGATGATGGCCTCCAGCTCGGCCTGCTCGGCGGCCAGGGCGTCAAAGTCGGCGTCCTCTTCGGCGTAGGCGGCGTAGACCTCTTCCAGGCGCTGCTTGGCGGCCAGGGCGCCGCCAATGCCCTCTTCCACCGCCTGGCGCACGCTCTGCTCCGGGTCGATCTGCGGCTCCTGCGGCAGGTAGCCGATCTTGATGCCCGGCATGGCGATGGCTTCGCCCTCGATTTCCTTGTCGATGCCGGCCATGATCTTGAGCAGCGTCGATTTGCCCGAGCCGTTCAGGCCGAGCACGCCGATCTTGGCACCGGGGAAGAAGCTGATGGACACGTCCTTCAAGATCTGCCGCTTGGGCGGCACGGTCTTGGTGACGCGGTTCATGGAAAAAACGTATTGGGCCATGTCGGTTTCACCTGCAAAAATTCGGGCACCCGGTTGGGCGCAAAACGTCCGATTATCCCTTTATGCGACAATGCGTTCGTTGCGCACCTTCAGTCAGTGCCACATCAGCGCCTTGCTGGGGCCCCGTGTACCGCCCAGGCACACCCGGTCGGCCCAATTTTTCGACCCATCAGCCCACCTTGACTGGCCTGTTGCCACGGTGCACAGGAAGCGGCCGATACCCCCTGCGCCCAGGAAGGGCGCCGACCTGACATGACATTTGAAGACCTGAAACTGGCCCCGGCCATTCTGGAAGCCGTGCGCGAGCAAGGCTACGAACACCCCACCCCGATCCAGGCCGAAGCGATTCCGGCCGTGCTCGAAGGCCACGACCTGCTGGCTGGCGCGCAGACCGGCACCGGCAAGACCGCCGCCTTCACCCTGCCGCTGCTGCACCGCCTGAGCGAGGGCGCCGCGCCCGTGGCCCGTGGCGAACGCCGTCCGGTGCGTGCCCTGGTGCTGGCCCCCACCCGCGAACTCGCCGCCCAGGTGGAAGACTCCGTCAAGGCCTACGGCAAGCACCTCAAGCTGAAGTCGGCCGTGATCTTCGGCGGCGTGGGTATGAACCCGCAGATCAACGCCCTGCAAAAAGGCGTGGACATCCTGGTGGCCACCCCCGGCCGCCTGCTGGACCTGGCCGACCAGGGCCACCTGGACCTGAGCCAGGTGCAGGTCCTGGTGCTGGACGAAGCCGACCGCATGCTGGACATGGGCTTCATCCACGACGTGAAAAAGGTGCTCAAGCTGATGCCCAAGAACAAGCAGAGCCTGCTGTTCTCGGCCACCTTCAGCGACGAGATCCGCGAACTGGCCAACGGCCTGCTCAACAACCCCAAGAGCATCCAGGTGACGCCGCCCAACACCACGGTGCAGCGCATCAAGCAGACCATCCACCCGGTCGGCCGCGGCAAGAAGAAGGCGCTGCTGGCGCACATCATCAACCAGCACAACTGGAGCCAGGTGCTGGTGTTCACCCGCACCAAGTTCGGCGCCAACAACGTGGCCGACTTCCTGAACAAGAACCACATCAGCGCCATGGCGCTGCACGGCAACAAGAGCCAGAGCGCCCGCACCCAGGCCCTGGCCGGGTTCAAGAGCGGCGAAATCCGCGCGCTGGTGGCCACCGACATCGCCGCCCGCGGCATCGACATCGACGACCTGCCGCACGTGGTGAACTACGAGATCCCCAACGTCTGCGAAGACTACGTGCACCGCATCGGCCGCACCGGCCGCGCCGGCGCTTTGGGCGAAGCGGTCAGCCTGGTGAGCCTGGACGAAGAAGGCTTCATGATGGCGATCGAGAAGTTCACCAAGCAGCAGATCCCGGTGGAAATTTTCCAGGACTTCATGCCCGAAGCCGGAGAAAAGGCCGAACCCATCGCCATGGGCCGCCAGACCATCTGGGGCGGTGCCGGCAAGCCGCCGAGCCGCGAGGTGATGGCCGCCGCCGCCAAGGCCGCGCGCGCCGAGATGATGGACCGCATCCGCGAAAAGAAGGGCAACGAGAAGGGCGGGCAGAAACCGGCCCGGGGCCCGGCCCCGCGCGCTCAGTCGCAAGACGACGAGGACGACGACAGCCAGCCGCCGCGCCAGGACGCGCAGCGCCGCCAACACAACGGCCCGCGCCACGGCCAGGGCGGCAACGGTCCGCGCAGCAACAACAACGGCGGTGGCAACCGCCCCCGCCAGCCGGCCCAGGGGCCCCGGGGTGACGGCAATGGCCCCGGTGAGCGCAGCGGTGGCGCGGGCGGCCAACCGGCCCAGGGTGGCCAGGGCGGCGGCCAGCGCCAGCCCGACCCGCTGCGCACCGGCATCGACGCGCTGGGTGAACGCGGCCGCAACAACCGCGGCCGCGGCGGTCGTCCCGGCGGTGGTGGCGGTCAGGGCCGCTCTGGCGGCACCGGCGGCGGCATCGACCCGCTGCGCACCAGCTACGGCCGCATCAAGTAAACCGCAGGGCCCCTCCTGGGCCCGGCCAACGTGGCGGTGGGCGGCCGGTGAAAGCCGGCATCCCCGCCGTGACGCCGGTTTTTCCGGATCGCGCACAATGGCGGCATGCGTATCCTCCACACCATGCTGCGCGTCGGCAACCTGCAGCGCTCCATCGATTTCTACACCCAAGTGCTTGGCATGCAATTGCTGCGCACGTCCGAAAACCCCGAGTACAAGTACTCGCTCGCCTTCCTCGGCTTCGAGGGTGGCAACCCCGGCCAGGCCGAAATCGAGCTGACCTACAACTGGGGCGTGGAACAGTACGAATTGGGCACGGCCTACGGCCACATTGCCATCGGCGTGCGCGACGCTTATGCGGCCTGCGAGCAAATCAAGGCCGCGGGCGGCCGCGTCACACGCGAAGCCGGCCCGGTGGCCGGTGGTCGCACCGTGATCGCCTTCGTCACCGACCCCGACGGTTACAAGATCGAACTGATCCAGCGCGACTTTGAGGCCGCCGGCCAGGGCCTGCGCTGACCCCACCTCAGACGCCGGCCAGGCGTTCGAACAGGGCCTTGGCCTGAATGGGCTTGATGATGTAATCGTCCATGCCGGCGGCCAGACTGGCGCGCTGATCCTCCTTCATGGCGTTGGCGGTCATGGCGATGATGCAGGTGCGCGGCCAGAGGCCTTGACGCTCCCGTTCGCGGATGCGTCGGGTGGCTTCCAGCCCGTCCATCACGGGCATCTGGATGTCCATCAGCACCAAGTCGTAAGGTCGGCGCTCCAGGGCCTCGAGGGCTTCCTGGCCGTTGACCACAAGGTCCACGGCGTGACCCCATTTCTGCAACAGCGTCAAGGCCAGCTTCTGGTTGACCACCTGGTCTTCGACCAGCAGCACCCGCAAGCTGCGGGTGTGCCTTACCGGCCCGGACATCGGGGCGGACACGGGCTGGGCCTCGGGCGCCCGGGTGCGGACCTGCAAGGCACGCACCAGAGCATCGTGCAAATCCTCTGAAGCGATCGGTTTGGCGTAGTGGCCCACGATACCGAGTACCCGGCTGCGCTGAGCGTCTCCGCCCACCGCTCCGGACGACAGCATGATCAGGACCGGCACCCCTCTTGGAGGCGGGGCCGCCCGCAAGGCTTCGGCCACCTGAAAACCGTCCATGCCGGGCATGTGGCAGTCCAGCAGCACCAGATCGCAAGGGTGTTGCGCCAGCCAGTCCAGGGCGTCGGGGCCACTGGCGGCCACATCCACCGCCACGCCCCATTTGCTCAACAGGCGCTGGTAGATGGTGCGGTTGGTCTGGTTGTCGTCCACCACCAGCATGCGCCGCCCGACCAAGGCGGTGGGTGGCGGCACGTCCGCCGTATCGGTGGCGGGCACCTCGTCCAGGGTGAGGGTGAAGTGGAACACGCTGCCCATGCCGGGCTGGCTCTCCAGCCACAGCCGTCCGCCCATGAGTTCGACCAGCCGCCGCGAAATCGACAGGCCCAGCCCAGTTCCGCCGAAGTTGCGGGTGGTGGTGGTGTCGGCCTGGCTGAAAGCGTCGAACACGCGCGCCTGCAATTCGGGCGCGATGCCGATGCCCGTGTCGCGCACGGCCACATGCACGGTGCGGGTGCCAGGGGTCGGGCCGTCGCCCCAGGCCACCTGCACCGCCACCTCGCCCTGGTGGGTGAACTTGATGGCATTGCCCACCAGGTTGACCAGCACCTGGCGGATGCGACCGGGATCGCCCAACACCTGGCCCGGCGGATCGGCAGGGACGTCGGCCAGCACCTCCAGGCCCTTGTGGTGGGCCCGCAGCCCCAGCCCGCGCAGGGTGTCGCTGACAAGCCGCCCCAGGCGCAGGGGAATGCGTTCGACCTGGAGCTTGCCGGCCTCGATTTTGGAGAAATCGAGGATGTCGTTGATGATGGTGAGCAGGGACTCGGACGAGGCCTTGACGATCTGCAGGTAGTCGCGCTGCTCTTCGCTCAGGGGCGTGTCCAGCGCCAGGTCGCACATGCCGATGATGCCGTTCATGGGCGTGCGGATCTCGTGGCTCATGTTGGCCAGGAAATCGCTCTTGGCGCGGTTGGCGGACTCGGCGGCGTCCTTGGCCTGGCGCATGGCCTGCTCGGCCTGACGCACTGCGGTCACATCGCGCACGATGCCGATGAGCCGATGCTGCTGGAGCGCGGTGCCATGGCGCAAGGCGGTGGCGTTGGTGTGGAAAATGCCCGTCCCCCCATCGGGCCAGCACACGCGGTACTCCAGGTCCACGCTCTGCCCCGAGGTGGCCAAGACCTCGAGCGCCGCCATCAGGCCCTGGGCATCGTCCGGGTGCACGCGGCGCAAAAAGGGCTGGTGGGTGCCGTCGAGTTCCTCGGGGGTCACACGGTGCAGGTCCATCATCTGCTGGTCGCACTGCATCTGCTGGGTGCGCAGATCCAGCTCCCAGACCCCGATACCGGCCGAGCGGGTCGCCATCTCCAGGCGGTGGGCCGCGTCCAGCAGGTCCTGCTCGGCCCGCTTCTGGTGGGTGATGTCGGTGCGGATGGAGATGTAGGCCTCGGGCAGGCCATCGTCGCCCATCAGGGGCACGATGGTGGCGGCCACCCAGTACAGCGGACCGGTCTTGCTGCGGTTGCAGATGTCGCCGCGCCAGACCTCACCGGCACTGATGCGGCGCCACATTTCCCGGAACACCGCCGGCTCGTGCACGCCGGCATTGACGATGCGGTGGTTCTGGCCGATCAACTCCTCGCGGCTGTAACCGCTGAGGGCGCAGAAACGGTCGTTGGCGTAGGTGATGCGGCCGCTCAGGTCGGCCATGCTGACGATGGCGTGCTCATCCAGCGCCAGCCGCTGCCGCTCCAGGTCGCGCAAGCGGCGCTGCAAGACCGCCAGTTCGGCCTGGGATGCCGCCCCGACCGCCACCTGGGGCAGGGTGTTCGGTGTGGGGACGGGCGTGTGGGGCATGGCGGTTCAGGGTTGCATCAGGCGAGGCGTTCCAGCCCCCCCAGGTAAGGCCGCAGCACCGCCGGCACGGTGACGCTGCCGTCGGCGTTCTGGTAATTTTCCAGCACCGCCACCAGCGCACGGCCGACGGCCAGGCCAGAACCGTTGAGGGTGTGCACCAGCTCGTTCTTGCCCTGGGCGTTCTTGAAGCGCGCCTGCAGGCGGCGTGCCTGGAAGGCCTCGCAATTGGAGACCGAGCTGATCTCGCGGTAGGTGTTCTGCGCCGGCAACCAGACCTCCAGGTCGTGCGTGCGGGTGGCACCGAAGCCCATGTCGCCGGTGCACAACGCCAGCACGCGGTAGGGCAGACCCAACTTCTGCAGGATGGCCTCGGCGTGGCGGGTCATGTCTTCCAGGGCGGCGTAGCTCTGCTCGGGGTGGACGATCTGCACCATCTCGACCTTGTCGAACTGGTGCTGGCGGATCAAGCCGCGCGTGTCGCGCCCGGCAGAACCGGCTTCGGAACGGAAGCAAGGGGTATGGGCGGTGAGCTTGATGGGCAGGTCGGCCTCGGCCACGATCTCGTCGCGCACGAAGTTGGTCAGCGGCACCTCGCTGGTGGGGATGAGGTAGAGCGCGGTCTCGCTCTCGCCCTCCTGGCCGCCCTTGTTCGCGGCGAACAGGTCGGCCTCGAACTTGGGCAACTGCCCGGTGCCGCGCAGCGTCTCGGCGTTGACGATGTAGGGCGTGTAGCACTCGGTGTAGCCGTGCTCCTGGGTCTGCACGTCCAGCATGAACTGGGCCAGCGCGCGGTGCAGGCGGGCGACCTGGCCCTTCATGACGACGAAGCGCGAGCCGCTGAGCTTGGCCGCGGTTTCAAAGTCCAGCCCCAGGGGCTCGGCCAATTCCACGTGGTCTTTGGGGGCGAAACCCAACTCCGGTGGGTGCCCCCCTTCACCGCCCTGCGGGCTCCAGCGGCGCAGCTCGACGTTGCCGTGTTCGTCGGCCCCCACCGGCACGCTCTCGTGCGGCAGGTTGGGCACGGCCAGCAGCAGGGCCTGCAGTTCGGACTGGATCTGCTCCAGCCGGGCGGCGGACTGCTCCAGCTCGGTCTTGTAGCCGGCCACCTGGGCCATGGCGGCGTCGGCCTCGGCGTGCTGGCCCTTGCCTTTGAGCATGCCGATCTGCTTGGACAGGCTGTTGCGCTGGGCCTGCAGTTCTTCGGTGCGCACCTGCAGCGCCTTGCGTTCGTGCTCCAGCGACTGGAAAGCGGCCACGTCGAGGAAAGGCTGGGGGGATTTGCGGGTCTGGAGCCGGGCGACGACGGCGTCGAGGTCTTTGCGCAGGGTGGTGATGTCTAGCATGGGGGCGTCTGTCGGGTTCGGTGGAGGGCCCGGGCCGCGGGGGCGCGGCGCTGGCCGTCATGGGGGGATTGTGCCGCGTTCCGGCACACGGTCCCGCCCACGGGGGGCTCAGGCGCCGGGGGCGTCGAGCTTCAAGCCCTTGGGCAGGGGAAACTGGGTGGTTTCGCGCACGCCATCGAGGCTGCGCACCGACACCGCGCCGAGCTGCTTGAGGCGCTGCACCACGCCCTGCACCAGGGCTTCGGGGGCGGAAGCGCCGGCGGTCACGCCGATGCGGGCATGGCCGTCGAACCAGGCGTCCTGCAATTCGCTGGCGTCGTCCACCATGTGGGCGGGCACGCCCAGGCGCTCGGCCAGTTCGCGCAGGCGGTTGGTGTTGCTGCTGGTGGGGCTGCCCACCACCACCACCGCATCCACCTGTGTGCTCATCAGCTTGACCGCGTCCTGGCGGTTTTGGGTGGCGTAGCAGATGTCCTGTTGCTTGGGGCTGCGGATGTGCGGGAAGCGCGCCTGGACCGCGGCGGTGATGGCGGCGGCATCGTCCACGCTCAGGGTCGTCTGCGTCACCACGGCCAGCTTCTCGGTCTGGGCGGGCTGGACCCGGGCCACGTCGGCCACGTCTTCCACCAGGTGGATGCCGCTGTCGAGCTGGCCCATGGTGCCTTCGACCTCGGGGTGGCCCTTGTGGCCGATCATGATGAACTCGTAGCCCTCCTTGTGCAGCTTGGCCACCTCGACGTGCACCTTGGTCACCAGCGGGCAGGTGGCGTCGAAGATGCGGAAACCGCGACGCTCGGCTTCGCGCTGCACCGCCTGGCTGACGCCGTGGGCGCTGAACACCAGGGTGGCGCCAGGGGGCACCTCGTCGAGCTCTTCGATGAAGATGGCGCCGCGGGCCTTGAGGTCGTTGACGACGTGGGTGTTGTGCACGATCTCGTGGCGCACGTAGATGGGCCGACCGAATTTGGTCAGCGCGCGTTCCACGATCTCGATGGCCCGGTCGACCCCGGCGCAAAACCCGCGCGGTTCGGCCAGCAGCACCTCTTGCACGGCGGTCATCAGAGCACCCCGATCAGCTGCACCTCGAAGCGCACCGGTTGGCCGGCCAGGGGGTGGTTGAAGTCGAACAGGATGGCGCCGTCTTCGCGCACCTCGCGCACCGCCCCGGCGTAGCTGCCCAGGCCGTCGGGCGTGGGGAACTGGACCACGTCGCCGGCGGCGTAGCGCTCCATCGGGTCGCCCAGCTGGTCCATCAGCTTGCGCGCCACCCACTGCACCATGTCGGGCTGGCGTTCACCGAAGGCTTCGCCGGCGGCCAGTTCGATCACGGTGTGGCTGCCCTCTTCCAGGCCCAGCAGGCGCTGCTCGATGGCCGGCGACAGCTCGCCGCTGCCCAGGCTGAGGGTGGCGGGCTGGGCCTCGAAGGTGTTGATGAAATCGCGCCCGTCCGGCCCCGAAAGGCGGTAGTGCAAAGTGAGGAAAGAGCCGGATTCGACTTGGGGCATGATGGCAGGCGTCAGACAAATAAAACGCGATTGTAAAAAAACGGGAGGAATCGCATGACGGCGTCCGTGCCACAGTCCATGCCCTTGAAGGGGCTGCCCCCAGACACCCGCCCGCGCGAAAAGCTGTTGCAGCGCGGCCCGGGTGCCCTGAGCGACGCCGAACTGCTGGCGCTGCTGCTGCGCACCGGCATCCCCGGCAAGAACGTGGTGCAGCTGGCGCAGGAGCTGGTGGACCGCTTTGGCGGCATCGCCGGCCTGCTGCACAGCGGGGCGGACGCGCTGAAGGCCGTCAAGGGCCTGGGGCCGGCCAAGCGCGCGGAAATCCTGGCGGTGGTGGAACTGGCCCGCCGCGCGCTGGCGCAGGAACTCCAGCAACGGCCGCTGTTCGATTCGCCCACCGCCGTGGGCCACTACCTGCAACTGCACCTGGGCCACAAGCCCCACGAGGTGTTCGCGGTGCTGTTCCTCGACAGCCAGCACCGCTTGCTGGCGCTGGAGGAGCTGTTCCGCGGCACCCTGGCGCAAACCAGCGTCTACCCGCGCGAAGTGGTGCTGCGCGCCCTGCACCACCACGCCGCGGCCGTGGTGCTGGCGCACAACCACCCCAGTGGCGTGGCCGAACCCTCGCGCGCCGACGAGACGCTGACGCAGACCCTGAAAGCCGCCCTGGCGCTGGTGGACGTGCGGGTGCTGGACCACTTCATCGTCACCGCCCAGGGCTGCCGCTCCATGGCCGAAATGGGCCGGGTCTGAACCGGGTTGTCCGGCCCACGCGCGGCGCGCGAGGCCGGCCCTGGGCGACAATCGGGGGGATGAAAGTGCGCTCCCTGGCCGACCTGAAAACCGTGCAGAAAGCCCTCGCCGCGCGCGCCGCGCAGCGGGCGGCCGAACGCGCGGCGGCCGAGGCCGAGCGC